>NZ_CP070978.1:3007016-3307718 GCF_018417535.1 Burkholderia pyrrocinia
CGGAGGGTTGTATCGCCATGCGCTCGGCGATCGCGTTCGCGTGGTCGGGATGACCGCGCGCACACCGCGCATTGCGTTCGTCGGGCGTGCGGCGGCGAGCGTCGATCTCGTCGGCGAAAAGCTCGACGAGCCGATCGCGGCCGCTGCACTGAACCGGGCGCGCGGGCAACACGGCGAAGTCGGTGCGTGCATCGTGCCGTGCGCCGCGCGGGAAGGGCTGCCGCACTACGTGCTGTGCGTCGCCGGAGACATCGGCGGTGACGAAGCCGACGCGATGCGCGCCGCCGTCGAAGCCGAGCTGGCGCAGGCGTTCCATTACGCGCATGCGCGCCGCATCGGCCAGCTCGGCACGCTGCGCGTGCGCTGGCTGGCCCGCTCGCCGGCGCGGCTCGGCGACCTGTTGCAGCAGGCGGCCGAACGGGCCGGCATTCGCGCGGGCGACGTGAAGCCGTGCGCGCTCGTGACGCGGCTGCCGATGGCCGATGCGCTGCTCGCGATGACGGATGAATGACCCAATGAACGACATGATCGAACCACGCGGATGCGGGCAGGATTGCCCGTCGCGCGACGCGGCGCACGCGCTTGAACCTGCGCTGCCCGCCAACGGCCTGCACGAGCAATGGTTCGTCGCGTGCACCGAACGCGAACTCCCGCGCGACAAGCCGCTCGGTGTCCGGATTCTCGACACCGGCATCGTGCTGTTCCGGCAGCGCGACGGTCGGATTGCCGCGCTGATCGATCAATGCGTGCATCGCGGTACGCGCCTGTCGGCCGGCAAGGTCGACGGCGACGCGCTCGTCTGCCCGTATCACGGCTGGCGCTACGACGGGGAAGGGCAGGTCGTCCATGTGCCGAGCATCGACGGCACGCGGCCGACGGGCACGCCCGGCCGCTATCCGTTCCGGCAGCGCACGCTGCCCGTGCAATTGCTCGACGGGCTCGTTTGGGTGTACCTCGGCGCAGGCGATTCGTCGGCGCGCGCGATATTCCGGATGCCGTTCCGCGACGTCGTGCCGTGGCAATCGTACTTCATGGTCAACACGTTCGACGGCGACATCGCGATGCTCGCGCAGAACTTCATGGACGTGCCGCATACGGTGTTCGTGCATGACGGGATCTTCCGCAGCAGCCGCGGCCAGGCGATGGAAGCGACGGTCGCGGCGACGCCGGACAGCGTCGCCGTCACCTACCACGACGGCGACGACAAGATCGGTTTCTGCGTCGACTGGCTCACGAACCCCGATCGGGTGTCGCTCGCGCACGTCGACCGCTTCATCGCGCCGAACGTGACGCGCTGCGACTACCTGTGGGGCGAGCGTTCCGGGTTCCTGATCGTCAGCCAGATCACGCCGATCGATGCGCGCCGCTCGCGCGTCTACACGTACATCGCGTATCGCTTCAGGCTGCCGCGCTGGGTGCTGCGCGCGCTGCGGCCGCTGCTGAACCTGTACACGCACCTCGTGATCCAGCAGGACGTGCGGATCATGCGCGCGCACCGGCAGGGCCTCGACAACGCGCCGGGATTCCGCCCGCACAACGTGCGCGCCGACATCGTGCATGTCGCGATCGACCGGCTGCTCGACGCGGTGAAGCGCGGCGAGCCGCTGCCGGCCGAGCAGTGCGGCGAGAAGGTAATGCGGTTCGAGCTGTAGGCGCGGCAGGCGATGTCGCGCCGGGAAGGGCGTCTAGCGCTCGGTGCCGGCCACATCGGACCTGGGCGGCGCGAACGCGTTGCCGTCCGTCAGATAGCGGTGCACGGCCGGCAGATGCTCGAGCGCGAGCGCCGGATATGCGTGATGCACCTGGTGATAGCCGATGTTGCGCGGGTACAGCACGAGCTTGCCGATCCAGCCGAACGTCATCGTGCGCGTCATCCGCCAGATCGATTCCGGTGAACGTTCGCCGATCTCGACGTGGTCATGTTCGAGCAGCACGCGGTTCGCGTTCATGATGCCGCCGACGATCCATGGCAGTCCGTAGTAAGTGAAGAACGGCAGATCCCAGTGCAGGACGGCGGCGATCGCGAGCAGATAGCCCGCGCAGTGCGGCAGGTCGGCCCGCGCGCAGGCGATGACTTCGGGGTGACGACGCAGATCCTGGCGCGAGCGGTCCTGCATGAAGCCGCGCGCATACCACGGCCGGAACGCCGGCCACGCGAGCGCGAGCGGCGCCATCAGCGCGCGCAGCGGCCACCAGGCCGGCAGCAGCGCGCCGCGCAGCATCATCGCGCGTCGCACCCAGCCGCCGCGCGCGGCCAGCCGGTGCAGGTACGGATCTTCGGCGGTGCCGACCGCGCGATGATGGCGCAGGTGGTGATAGCGCATCGCGGCGATCGATGAGCCGATGGTCCAGCCGGCGAGCGCGTCGACGAGCGCGAGCGGCAGTGTCATGCGCCGCGCGGGAATATGGCACGCGTCGTGCAGGATCACGCCGAAGGCCTGCAGCCGGCCCGCGATCAGCAGCCCGGCCGCGACGTAGACGAACGGATTCGGCACGAAGCGGATTGCAGCCCAGCACAGCAGGATGCCGAGCCAGTCGACGCACGCATAGCGGACGAGCCGCCACGGCCGCGCGCCGGCCGCGAACGGCAGCGTACGGTTCAGTTCGGCAGGTGTTGGCAGCGCGGATGGGGTGGGCATTCGGTGGTGTCGGGCGCGTCGTTGAAGGCGCGCATGCAGGCGTATCGGTCGGGAATATACACCGGTTTCGCGCAACGAGCGGCCGTGCGGGCAGCCGACGCGATCCATTCCGCGCGCAGGGCTTGTCGAGCTGGCGGGAATCGGCAGCGCCCGGTAAGCCGTCATTCTGCGGGCGGTTCCGGGCGATGCTGCCAGTCTGTTACCCGAGCAGCCGCAGCGCATCCGCGAGCGACAGCACCGTCGTGCGCGATTCGAAGGCGGTCGAGAACAGATGCTCGTGGACCACCGGGTCCGGGTCGTAGCAGCATTCCTTGACCGTATACAGGCGGAAGTCCGCGTCGCTCGCATGGGCGATCGACGACAGCATCACGCCGGTCGACGCGATGCCGACCATGATCAGAGAATCGACGCCTTGCGCGACCAGCCGTGCCTGCAGATCGGTGCCGAAGAACACGCTCGCGCGGTGCGCGACGATCAGCGGTTCGTCGGGCTGCCGCGCCAGCTCCGGCGACGGGCCGTCGTCGACGAACAGGCCAAGCTGCTTGATGCCTTGCCCGTTCTTGTTGCGCGGGCTGACTTCCGGATAGCCGGGGCTGAACCGGAGGTTCGCGAACCAGACGCCGACGCCGCCGGCTCGCGCCGCGTCGCACAGCCGGCGTGTATTGGCGAGCAACGCGGGCGCGACCGACGGAAAGAGTCCGAGGATGTCGGTCTGGTAATGCATGACGAGCAGCGCAGTTTGCGACGGCACGATGGCCGTTGCGTGATCCGATGTGTTTTGCTGATTCATTATTGACGGCCCTCGATCGTTGTTGGTTTTACCGCTGCTTTTCTCCGTATCGGCGCATTCCCGCCGGCTGTCGTTGCAGACGACGAATGCGTGCATCAGCATAGCAGCGGTCGCGCGAGTCCCAGGTACCTGGTCGGCCCGTCGTGCGTGACCGGGCTCGCCGAACCATCGCGTTACAGCTCGGGCGGCACCTGGAGCGTCTTGCTCCGCCACCTGCACAAGCCGGCTTTGCGCGCGTCAGAAAATCGACCGCCCCGTATACGTCGTCAACCACTCCAGCGCCAGCGTCCCCGCCAGCGAGTTCCCGTTCGCATCGAGCCCCGGCGCCCACACGCACACGGCCATCTCGCCGGGCAGCACCGCGACGATCCCGCCGCCGACGCCGCTCTTCGCGGGCAGCCCGACGCGATACACGAAATCGCCGGCCGCATCGTAGGTGCCGCAGGTCAGCATCAGCGCCGACAGGCGCTTCGCGGAACTCGAATCGACGATGCGCTCGCCGGTCACCGGCGCGACGCCGCCGTTCGCGAGGAACAGCGCGGCGCGCGCCAGCTCGACGCAGTTCATCGTGATCGCGCACTGGCGGCAATACGCATCGATCACCGTGTCGGGCGGCATCTGCATGTTGCCGAAGCTCGCCATGAAGTGCGCCATCGCGCGGTTGCGCTCCGCGTGCTGCAGCTCCGACAGCGCGACGCGCGAATCGTAGTCGATATCGGTCGCGCCGATCAGCCGCCGCACGAATTCGACGAGCGCCGTCTCGGCCTTCACGAAGCGGCGGCACAGCACGTCGGTGACGACCAGCGCGCCGGCATTGATGAACGGATTGCGCGGCTTGCCGCGCTCGCTTTCGAGCTGCACCAGCGAATTGAACGCGGTGCCGGACGGCTCGCGGCCGACCCGATCCCACAGCGCATCGCCCAGCATCTGGAACGCGAGCGTGCACGCGAACAGCTTCGAGATGCTCTGGATCGAGAAGCGCTCGTCCGCATCGCCGACCGTGTAAACGTTTCCGTCGAGCGTCACGACGGCCATCCCGAACTTGTCGGCAGGGACTCTCGCGAGTTCGGGAATATAGTCGGCGACCCGTCCCTGGCCAATCCAGGGGGCGAGTTCGGTGTGGATGCGTTCGAGGATCGTCTGGTAATTCATCAGTCAGGCAGGGTAGATGCGTGGCCCGGATTCCGGCGAGCCCGTATGGAACCGTCCCGGCGACGATTCGTCAAGCGCGGCCGGCATCGCGCCCTTATTTTTGAGACTGGCAAACGGGCAATCGGCGGGCGCAGTATCATGCGGTACGTTTCGGCCGATGGCCGGCGTCCGGAATGACCGGCGCCGCCACGGCTTCCCCGATGACCCGACCGTTGCCCATGTCTTTTCGCATCCTGCTCGTCGAAGACGACACCCGCCTGTCCACGCTGATCGCCGGCTACCTGCGCAAGAACGACTATGAAGTCGACACTGTGCTGCATGGTGACGCCGCGGTGTCGGCGATCCTGTCCATTCGCCCCGATCTGGTCATTCTCGACGTGAACCTGCCGGGCAAGGACGGCTTCGAAATCTGTCGCGAGGCGCGCAAGCAGTACGACGGCGTGATCATCATGGTGACGGCGCGCGACGAGCCGTTCGACGAGTTGCTCGGCCTCGAATTCGGCGCGGACGACTACGTACACAAGCCGGTCGAGCCGCGCATCCTGCTGGCGCGGATCAAGGCGCAGTTGCGCCGCGCGCCCGCGCGCGCGCCCGCGAGCACCGCGCCGCAGCCCGAACGCTATGCGTTCGGCAAGTTCTCGATCGACCGCACCGACCGGACCGTCGTGCTGCCCGACGGCAGCACGCCCGATCTGACGTCGGCCGAATTCGACCTGCTGTGGGCGCTCGTGTGCCATGCGGGCGAGGTCGTCAGCCGCGACGACCTGATGCTGCAGTTGCGCGGCGTCGAATTCGACGGCCTCGACCGCACGATCGACGGGCGCATTTCGAAGCTGCGCCGCAAGCTGCGCGACGACGCGAGCAACCCGCAGCGGATCAAGACGATCCGCAGCAAGGGTTACCAATTCAGCAAGCACGCGTGGGAATGACGCCGCCGTCAGGCGACGCCGTCACGTTCCGCGCGGGCATTCCGCCCGCCAGCGGGGAGCCGCGATGATCCGACCAACCCGTTCGCACCCCGATGCACCGCCGCTGCCGACGCTGCGCTATGTCAGATGGCGCTGGCTGCATTTCCGTCGCGCGTGGACCGATACGCGCGCCGACCGCATTCCGAGCTGGTCGCGCCTTTACGTGCGCACCTACCTGCATCTGCTCGGCCTCGTCTTGCTGACCGCGCTCGTGCCGGCGCTCGCGCTGTGCGTCGAATTGTCGCCGCAGGTCGTGTGGCATGCGTTCGACTCGCTGCCGGGCGACATCTGGATCGTGCTCGCGTTCGTGTTCGCCGCGCCCGCGCTCGCGGCATACCGGTGGATGCGGCCGGTCTGGTCCGATCTCGTGATGGTGCGCGAACGCGCGATCGACTTCACCGGCGGACGCTTCAACACGCGCGCACGCGAATCGCACAGCGTGATCATCGGCCCGCTCGCGCGCACGCTGAACGCGCTCGCGATGCGCATGGAGCGGCTGATCGCCGCGCAGCGCGATCTCACGAACGGCATCTCGCACGAGCTGCGCACGCCGCTCGCGCGCGTACGCTTCGCGCTCGAGATGCTGCGCGAGCCCGCTTCCGCGGCCGAATACCAGGGGGCGCTCGAGAGCATCGCGCAGGACGTGACCGAGCTCGAGGAATTGATCGACATGAGCCTCACGTTCGCGCGGCTCGAATACAGCTCGCTGCAGTCGAACCTCGAGATGACCGCGCCCGTCGCGTGGTTCGAGCACCAGGTCAACGACGCGCAACTGCTGTATCCGGAGCGTGCGATCGAGTCGCGCATTGCGCTCGAATCGGACCTGCGCGTGAAGATGGACCGGCGGCTGATGTCGTACGCGATGCGCAACCTGCTGCGCAACGCGAGCAAGTATGCGCAATCGCGGATCGTCGTCGGCATCGCGATCGAGCACGGCAACATCGGGATCTTCGTCGAGGACGACGGCCCCGGCGTGCCGGAGAACGAACGCGAGCGGATCTTCGATGCGTTCGTGCGCCTCGACCGCCGCACCGGCGGCTACGGGCTCGGCCTGTCGATCACGCGGCAGGTGCTCCATGCGCACAACGGCCGGATCGCGGTCGTCGATCCGGTCGAGCTCGGCGGCGCGCGCTTCGAGATCAGCTGGCCGATCGGAACGGCGCGCGCCGCGGCCGGCCCGTCGTCCTGACGGCGGGCGCGACGGACCATTTCGCGCGCCGCGGGCGCGTCAGTACGTGCGGCCGAGCTGCAGGTAGAAGTTGCGGCGGCCGCCGGGCGCGAGCGCAACGCCGATGTAGACGGGCCCGAACGCGGTCGACAGGCTCGTGAAGAACGTATAGCTCTGCTTGAGCGCGCCGCCGCCGATCAGCTGGCCGCTCGACCAGACGTTGCCGACTTCCGCGCTGGCGCCCACCGACAGCGCCTTGACCGGCGACGCGTTGAACGTCATCAACTGATTCATGTAGGTGATCTGGCCGTACGCGAGCTCGTTGCCGTTCAACTGGTCGGCCGCGTAGGCGGACAAATGCTGGAAGCCGCCGAGCGTGAAGTTGAACGCGTTGATCAGGTTGGTGCCGCCGATGCTCTTGCCGCCTTCGATCGTCGCGCTGAAGCTGTGCCGGCCGAATTGCTGCGCGATCATCGCCTTGCCGTAGATCTCGGTGTAGGGCGCGTTGTTGATCCCGTCGTCGAACTCCTGCGCCGATCCTCCGTTGCGCGACACCAGCGAGCGTTCGACGCGCAATTCGGTGTAGTAACCCTTGCGCGGGAACATCGGATCGTCGAGCTGGTCGATGACGAGCCGCGCGCGCGCAGTCAGCGCCTGCGACGTGAAGCTTGGCCAGAGCAACTGCTGGCCGTTTGCGTCGACGTCGAGCGGCAGGTTGTAGGTCGGCGAGCCGTGTCCGGTCACGTAACCGAGGCCGATCCGGAAATCGCCGAGCCGCGCGATCGGCAGGCCGAGATCGATCCCGGCGCGCGCCGTCTGCATCAGGTACTGCGTCATCTTCACGTTGCCGGTGTCGTCGTACAGGTTCGCGTAGCGGCGCTGGTACTCGGCGTAGGGCGAGATGTAGACGCCGTACGCCATCGGCAGCGGCTGGCGCAATTCGACGCGCGCCGACTGCAGGTCGCTGCCGATCGTCGTATCCGCGCGGAACTCGAGGCCCGATTCGGTGAGCCAGGGCCGCCGGTAGCCGACATGCAGCCGGAACCCGCCCTCGTCGGTCGAACTGCTCGACATGCCCAGGCCGAACAGCAGGAAATTCGGCCCCCAGTATTTCTCCCGCGCATCGATCTCGAGCACGTTGTCGTCGCCGTGGCTCACGACCTGCTGGGTGACGCTCTCGAAATTGCCGCCCGTGGTCAGCCCGAGCAGGTCCTGGCTGACGGTCTGCGGATCGTAGAGGTCGCCGGGCTTCACGTGCAGTGCGTCGCTGACGACGCGTTTCGGCACGCCGCCGCTCGTCTTGATCTCGATGCGCGTGATCCGGACCGGCGGCGGCAGCGGCTGCGCGTGCGCGGAGCGGTAGGTGGCGTATTCCTCGGGGCTGAGCGCGTAGCGCTTCAGGCTCGGCAGCGCGGCGGTTGCCGCCGCTTCGCCGGCGGAGATGGCCTGGCGTGCGTTCTGGAAATCGGTGAAGCCGAGCGAGCCGAGCGCGGGCGTGAGCAGCACGTCGTTCGCGGTGATCTGCTGGCGCTGGGCCGACACGTTCTGGCGAATCAGGATGCCGACCATCTGCTGCATCACGTCGGCGGGCGACGCGAGCGCGTCGAGCGGGCGCAGTTGCGAGCCGATGTCGACGGCGATCACGACGTTCGCGCCCATCTGCCGCGCGGTGTCGACCGGCAGGTTGCTGACGAGGCCGCCGTCCACGAGTGCGCGCCCGTTGATCTCGGCCGGTGCGAACAGGCCCGGCATCGCCATGCTCGCGCGAATCGCGAGCGGCAGCGAGCCGCGGTCGAGCACGACCATCTGGCCGGTCTGCAGGTCGGTCGCGACCGCGCGGTACGGGATCGGCAGGCGGTCGAACGGCTGGTTGGTCGGCACGGAGGCCGTCCAGTTCGCGAGCAGCGCCTGCAGCCGGTTGCCCTGCACGAGGCCGACCGGCGCTTTCACGCCTTTCTTGCCGAAGCCGAGCGTCAGGCCGTTGATGTACAGGCGCTCGTCTTCGCGGCTGCTTTGCGGCAAGTCCGCGCGATCCGTCACGTCGAACGCGATATCCGCGAGGTTGACCTCCGACAGTCGCTTCTGCATGTCGGCGGCGGCCATCCCGCTCGCGTACAGGCCGCCGACCACGGCGCCCATGCTGGTGCCCGCGATGCAGTCGACCGGGATGCGGTTTTCCTCGAGCACCTTCAGCACGCCGAGGTGCGCGTAGCCGCGCGCGCCGCCGCCGGACAGCACGAGGCCGATCGACGGGCGGCCGGCCGGGCCGCCGTCGGCCGTGCAGTCGTGCGTGGCGGCGGTGGTAGCGGCCACCGACGTGCCGGCTGCAGCGGGGGCGGGCGCGGGTTCGGTGGCCGGCAGCGGCTGCGCGACGACCGTGCAGCACCAGAAGGCGACGAGCGTCGTGCAGAGCGGGCGCACCCGCGCCCAGCGGAAGGAAACGGTCGCTGTCATGGAGGAAATACCTGGCGTGATCGGGCGTCTGAAGCCTGCCGGGAGCAGGCAAGACCGAGAGATTACCGTGTTTTACAGGCGTAACGCGAGAGGCCGATTCGGAGTCCGACACCCTCGAAGCGGTGTTTTCGGCAATTTCGTCGCGAAATAATCATCGGATTTGGCTAAAGTATCGGAACGATTTGCCGCTAACTTCATGATGGGGCGGCAGGCGCGCCGCTGGGATGCGGCGGGGCCGTCCCGGCCCGATCGTTCAAAAAGGCTTGATATGTCGACACCGCTGTTCGGAAAGTTGTTTGCGCAACCCGTTGCGATCGACCCTGGAACGGCGAGTACGCAGATCTATACGCACGAGCGCGGCGTGGTGCTGAACCAGCCGTCGGTCGTCTGCTTCCGCAAGGCCGGCGCAACCGATGCGCGGCCGACGCTCGAGGCGGTCGGCGAGCTCGCGAAGGCGCTGCTCGGCCGCGAACCGGGGCATCTCGAAGCCGTGCGGCCGATGCGGCACGGCGTGATCGCCGACGCGCACGCGGCCGAACAGATGATCCGCAGCTTCATCGACATGTCGCGCACGCGCTCGCGCTTCGGCCGCCGCGTCGAGGTCACGCTGTGCGTGCCGTCCGATGCGACGGCCGTCGAGCGCCGCGCGATCCGCGAGGCCGCGTTTGCGGCCGGCGTGTCGGAGGTCGAACTGATCGAGGAATCGCTGGCTGCCGGGCTCGGCGCGGGCCTGCCGGTGACCGAGCCGGTCGGCTCGATGGTCGTCGACATCGGCGGCGGGACGACCGAAGTCGCGGTGATCGCGCTCGGCGGCATCGTCTACCGCGAGGCGATCCGCGTCGGCGGCAGCCAGTTCGACGCGGCGATCGTCAACCACGTCCGCAACCTGTACGGCGTGCTGCTCGGCGAGCAGACGGCCGAGCACGTGAAGAAGACGATCGGCTCGGCCACCCGTGCGGTGCCGCGTACGTCGACGCGCGCGGTCGGGCGCAGCATCGGCGACGGGCTGCCGCGCTCGGTCGAGCTGTCCAACCACGACGTCGCGGACGCGCTGGCCGCGCCGCTCAAGCAGGTGATCGGCGCGGTGAAGTCGGTGCTGGAAAACGCGCCGGCCGAGCTCGTGACCGACATCGCGAATCGCGGCATGGTGCTGACGGGCGGCGGCGCGTTGCTCGCGGATCTCGAACGCCTGCTGTACGACGAGACGGGGCTGGTCGCACGGATCGCCGACGAGCCGGCCACCTGCGCGGTGCGCGGCGCCGGCGAGGCGATGGGGCGGCTCGCGATGTGTCCGGCCGATTGATTCGGTTCGGGCCGGGCCAAGCCGGGCATCACTGCGCGCGCAGCCATTCACATTCCTTCGATCTCCGTATCGCCGGAGCGCCGGAGCGCCTTCCCGCGCAAAGCGTGTCGGTCACCTTTCCAACAGGTCGTTAACAGTCCGGTATCGGTCCGCCGCGTGGACACGCGCGAGCGAGCCATGCTAGGGTTACGCGCCCATGCGGGGCCGGGCCAGCCGATACGCCCGACGACCTGAGAGACCGAGAACCTTGAAAACCCACACCAAACGGGGCTTTGCGGCCCGAGCGGGCCGCCTGCTGGCCGTCGTCACGTGCATCTGGATCGCCGCGGCCGTCGTGCTCGTCGCGTACGGGATGCGGATGCCGAGCGAGCCGACCGACGTCGCCGTGATCTTCGGCAATGCGCTCGACGATACGGGGGCGCCGAAGCCCGTGCTCGCGGCCCGGCTCGACGTCGGCGTGCGCTGCTACCGCACGGGGCAGTGCCCGGCGTTTCTGGTCAGCGGCGCGATCGACGGCCCGGGGCTGAACGAAGCGACGGCCATGCGCGACTATCTCGTGGCGCGCGGCGTGCCGGCCGACCGGATCGCCGTCGACGACCAGGGCGACAACACGCTCGCGACCGCGCAGCATACGCTCGCGTACCTGCAGGCGCACCGCCTGTCGCGCGTGCTGATCGTCAGTCAGTACTACCACCTTGCGCGGGCGCGCCTTGCGTTCGAGCGCGTCGGCATCGCGCGGGCGAACATCTACGCCGCGTACCCGCGCCGCTTCCAGTTGCGCGATGTCTATTCGAGCTGGCGAGAAGTGCCGGCCTACGCGGTGTATGCGATGCGTCTGTGGGTGAATCCCGACGCGCGGCCGGTATCGTTCCGGCCGATGCTCTATCTGATGAGCCTGTTTTCGTAACGCGGTGCCCGGGGGGCGAATGCCCCCGGCGTCCGATCTTCTCCGTCCGTTCAGGTTTCCTGCCGTTTCACGCCGCATGCGGCGTTCTTCCTTTTCTCGCCGGCCGCACGGATCCCATTTTCGCCGGACAAGCGATAACGATTCGCGTTTCCGGTTTGATGCAAGGTGGAAATCGAAGCGATTTTGTCGAGCGCTTGAAAATCCGGTTTGTATTTGATTATTAAACGGGTGCTGATTATCTGTATCGACGATTTGTCGATATGGAAATATTGCGCTGCAAAAATAGGGTGTCTTGATTCGAGGTCGTATATCAGCGTTTCCACGGATGCGGCGACTCCGATGTTTTTGCGAAAGATCAAGGCAGGAAGGCGAAAAACATGCGGAATGCTGTCGCCAAACACGCATCGACGGGTAAAAAATACATGCTCGTCGGCCCTTGATCCGATGGGTAAATATCGGCTGGAAAATGGTGTGAGTTTGATATAGCCTTGTCTGACAAAAAGCAGGGCAGTAATCAAATCAACCAGAAAGTCGCTGCATAAAATCAGGGGCACCGTCATGTCATTCGACTAGTCACGCGTCCGCAACCCGGGGCCGATTAAAAATTCATCCATGAATAAACCGACGTCGCATCGCGACCGCCGGCGGGCACGCTTTTGACCGCGATTTTCTGCTGCATGCCGTTCGGCGTAGGCGCAATGCCAATATCAAAGAAAAAAATGAGGGAAAGCATGAACCTTGCGCGTTCGAAAAAAGCCGGCGAGCCGTTCCCGAGACTGCTGCTGCCGACGGGTGTTTTCCTGGCGCTGTCCGGCGCCGGCATCGTTCCCGCCCAGGCGACCTGCAGCTCGGCAGGCACGACGGTGACCTGTTCCGGTGTCGCGAACCCGCTGGCTCCCAGTTACTCGAACGGCGCGAACAACCTGAACGTGACGGTCAACCCCGGCGCGAGCGTCGGCGTGCTGCTCGGCGTCGGCGGCACCGCGATGTCGCTGACCGGCAACGGCGTCACGCTGACCAACAACGGCACGATCGACCCGTCCGCGCTCGGCACGGGGCTCGGCGTGCTGTCGAGCGGGACCGTGGTCGGCAACGCGTCGGCGAGCAACACGACCGTCATCAACAACGGCACGATGAACGGCTCGACGGGGGTGGCGATCAGCGGCGTGACGGGCATGGCGCTGTCGGTCCAGAACGGCACGGGCGGCACGTCGAACATCACGAACACCGGCACGATCGGCTCCAGCCCGCTGGTCGGTGCGACCCTCGTCGGCGCGGACGCGCCCGTGGTCGCCGCATACGGCGGCGGCCAGGTCAACATGAGCAACAGCGGAACGATCACCGGCCGCGTATCGTTCGGCTCGAACGGCACGCCCGGGCAGGGCAATACGTTTACCAACTCCGGTACGATCAACGGCGGCGTGTCGATGGGCGCGAACAGCACCAACACGTTCAATGCCGTGACCGGCTCGTCGGTCAACACGGCGGGCGGCACCGGCGGTGCGTTCAACATCACGGTCGGCCCGATCACGATCGGCGTGGCGGCGACGGGCGTCGTCGACGGCGGCGCGGGCGGCAACAACACGCTCGTGCTGCAGCAGGGGGCCACGACGAACGGCACGATCGCGGTCAACAACTACATCAACTTCAACCACCTCGACGTCAACGCCGGCAACTGGACCATCAACGGCGCGTCCACCGCGCAGGACGCGACGCTGAACGGCGGCGTCGCGATCGTCGGCAACAACGCGTCGCTCGGCACCGGCAACGTCACGGCGAATGGCGGCGCGCTGCAGGCGGGCGCGGCCGGACTCGACGTCGCCAACAACGTGACGCTCAACGCCGGCGGAATGACGGTGCAGGGCACCAACGGGCTCACGTTGTCGGGCACGGTGTCGGGCGGCGGCGCGCTGACCAAGAACGACGGCGGCACGCTGACGCTGTCCGGTGCGAACACGTACACGGGCGGCACGAACCTGAACGGCGGCGGTCTGGTGGTCGGCAACACGGCATCGCTCGGCACGGGCGCGCTGAACGTCAACACGAACGCGTCGCTCGACACGAGCACGAACGTGACGCTCGGCAACGCGGTCAATCTCGCCACCGGCTCGACGCTGACGATCGGCGGCAGCAACAGTCTCGGGCTGGCGGGCTCGATCAGCGGCGCCGGCGGCCTCGTGAAGAACGGCGCAGCGACGACCATGCTGACGGGCGCGAACACGTATACCGGCGACACGACGATCAACAGCGGGACGCTCGCGCTGGGCGCGGGCGGCAGTCTGGCGGCGACGGGCACGGTCAACCTGACCGGCGCGGGCGCGACGTTCGACGTGAGCGGCGCGACGGGCGCGCAGACGATCGGCTCGCTGGCCGGCGCGGCCGGCACGAACGTGAGCCTGGGCGGCAATTCGCTGACGCTCGACGGCAGCGGCAATGCGACCTATGCCGGCACGATCGGCGGCACGGGCGGCGTGACGCTGTCCGGCACCGGCACGCAAGCGCTGACCGGATCGAACACGTACACGGGCGGCACGAACCTGAACGGCGGCAACCTCGTCGTCGGCAGCAATACGTCGCTCGGCCTCGGCGCGGTGAACGTCAACGGTTCGTCGACGCTCGATGCGACCACCAACGTGTCGCTCGCGAACGGCGTCAACATCGCGACGGGCACGACGCTGACGCTCGGCGGCAGCACCAGTCTCGGCCTGGGCGGCGTGATCGCCGGCGGCGGCGGTCTCGTGAAGAACGGCGCGGCGGCGGTGACGCTGTCCGGCGCGAACACCTATACGGGCGGCACGACGCTGAATGCCGGCGGGCTCGTGCTCGGCAACGGCTCGGCGCTCGGCACCGGCGCGCTGACCGTCGGCGGCGCGGCGACGCTCGATACGACCACGAACCTGTCGGTCGGCAACGCGATCGATCTCGGTACGGGCGCCGCGCTGACGCTCGGCGGCAGCAACAACCTCGGGTTGAGCGGCGCGATTTCCGGGGCGGGCAGCCTCGTGAAGAACGGCGCGGCGACCACCACGCTGACCGGCGCGAACACCTACACCGGCGGCACGACGGTCAACGCGGGCACGCTGGCGCTCGGCGCGGGCGGCAGCCTCGCGGCAACGGGCACGGTGAATCTCGCCAACGCCGGCGCGGCGCTCGACATCAGCACGGGCGGTGCGCAGGCGATCGGCGCACTGTCGGGCGCGGCGGGTACGAGCGTGAGCCTCGGCGGCAATGCGCTGACGCTCGGCGGTACGGCGAGCGGCACCTTCAGCGGCGCGATCTCCGGCACCGGCGGCCTGACGCTGGCCGGCACCGGCACGCAGACGCTGAACGGCGCGAGCACTTACTCGGGCGGCACGAACCTGAACAGCGGCAGCGTCGTGCTCGGCAACAACGCGGCGCTCGGCACGGGCGCGCTGAACGTCGGCGGCGCGGCGACGCTCGATACGAACGCGAGCGTGACGGTCGCCAACGCCGTCAACCTCGCCGGCAGCGGCGCGACGCTGACGCTCGGCGGCAGCAATGCCCTCGCGCTGAGCGGCGGGATTTCCGGCGCGGGCGCACTCGTGAAGAACGGTGCGGCGACCACGACGCTGACGGGGGCGAACACGTACACCGGCGGTACGACGATCAACAGCGGCACACTCGCGCTGGGCGCGGGCGGCAGCTTCGCGACGACCGGCGCGGTGAACCTGGCCGGCGCGGGCGCGGCGCTCGACCTGAGCGGTGCAACGGGCGCGCAGTCTCTCGGTGCGCTGTCGGGCGTCGCGGGAACGAACGTCAACCTTGGCGGCAACGCGCTGACGCTGGGCGGCACAGCCAGCGGCGCGTTCAGCGGCCTGATCGGCGGCACGGGCAGCCTGACGCTGGCCGGCACCGGCACGCAGACGCTGAACGGTGCGAATACCTATACCGGCGGCACGAACCTGAACAGCGGCGGCCTCGTGCTCGGCAACGCCGCGGCACTCGGCACCGGCGCGCTGAACGTCGGCGGCGCGGCGACGCTCGATACGAATGCGAGCCTGACGGTCGGCAACGCGGTCAATCTCGGCACGGGTGCCGCGCTCACGCTGGGCGGCAGCAACGCGCTCGGGTTGAGCGGCGCGATCGCCGGGGCGGGCAGCCTCGTGAAGAACGGCGCGGCGACCACCACGCTGACCGGCGCGAACACCTACACCGGCGGCACGACGATCAACGCGGGCACGCTCGCGCTCGGCGCGGGCGGCAGCCTCGCGGAGACGGGTGCGGTGAACCTGGCCGGCGCGGGCGCGACGTTCAATCTGAGCGGTGCGACCGGCGCGCAGACGATCGGCGCGCTGAGCGGTGCCGCCGGCACGAACGTGAACCTGGGCGGCAACGGGCTGACGCTGAGCGGGACCGCCAGCGGCACGTTCGGCGGCGCGATCGGCGGTACCGGTGGCGTGACGCTGGCCGGCACCGGCACGCAGACGCTGACGGGCGCGAACACGTACACGGGTGGCACGACGATCGACGGCGGCAGCACGCTGGCGCTGGGTGCGGGCGGCAGCCTTGCGTCGAGCGGCGCGGTGAATCTCGCCGGCGCGGGCGCGACGTTCAACCTGGGCGGCGCATCGGGCGCGCAGACGATCGGCGCGCTGAGCGGCGCGGCCGGCACGATCGTGAGCCTGGGTGGCAACGGGCTGACGCTGAGCGGCGGCGGCAACCATGCGTTCGGCGGGACGATCGGCGGCACGGGTGGCGTCACGCTCGCCGGCGCGGGCACGCAAACGCTGACGGGCGCGAACACGTACACGGGCGGCACGACGATCGACGGCGGCAGCACGCTCGCGCTGGGTGCGGGCGGCAGCCTTGCATCGGCCGGCACGGTGAACCTGGCCGGCGCGGGCGCGACGTTCAACCTGAGCGGCGCATCGGGCGCGCAGACGATCGGCGCGCTGGCCGGCGTGGCCGGCACCAGCGTGAACCTCGGCACGAATGCGCTGACGCTGAACGGCAGCGGCAGCAGTACGTTCGGCGGGACGATCGGCGGTGCGGGCGGCGTGACGGTTGCAGGCACCGGTACGCAAACGCTGACAGGCGCGAACACGTATACCGGCGGCACGACGATCGACGGCGGCAGCACGCTGGCGCTCGGCGCGGGCGGCAGCCTCGCGTCGGGCAGCGCGGTGAACCTCGCGGGTGCGGGCGCGACGTTCGACGTGAGTGGCGCGACGGGCGCGCAGACGGTCGGTGCGCTGAGCGGCGCCGCGGGTACGAACGTGAATCTCGGCGCGAATGCGCTGACGCTGAACGGCAGCGGCAACAGTACCTTCGGCGGTGCGATCGGCGGCACCGGCGGCGTGACGCTCGCGGGCACCGGCACGCAAACGCTGACGGGCGCGAACACGTACACGGGCGGCACGACGATCGATGGCGGCAGCACGCTGGCGCTGGGTGCGGGCGGCAGCCTCGCAGCAAGCGGCGCGGTGAATCTCGCCGGCGCGGGAGCAACGTTCAATCTGGGCGGCGCGTCGGGCGCGCAGACGATCGGTACGCTGAACGGCGCGGCCGGTACGAACGTGAACCTGGGTGCCAACGCGCTGACGCTGTCCGGCAGCGGCGGGACTTTCGGCGGCGCGATCGGCGGCACCGGCGGCGTGACGTTCGCGGGCGCCGGCACGCAAACGCTGACGGGTGCGAATTCGTATACCGGCGGCACGACGATCGACGGCGGCAGTACGCTCGCGCTGGGTGCGGGCGGCAGCCTCGCGTCGGGCAGCGCGGTGAATCTCGCCGGCGCGGGCGCGACGTTCAATTTGAGCGGTGCGACAGGCACGCAGACGATCGGCACGCTGTCGGGCGCGGCCGGCACCGCCGTGAACCTCGGCACGAACGCGCTGACGCTGAACGGCAGCGGCAACAGTACGTTCGGCGGCGCGATTGGCGGCACCGGCGGTCTGACGCTGGCCGGTACGGGCACACAGACGCTGACGGGGGCGAACACGTACACCGGCGGCACGACGATCGACGGCGGCAGCACACTCGCGCTGGGTGCGGGCGGTAGCCTCGCGGCGAGCGGCGCGGTGAACCTGGCCGGCGCGGGCGCGACGTTCAACCTGAGCGGCGCATCGGGCGCGCAGACGATCGGCGCGCTGACCGGCGTGGCCGGCACGAACGTGAACCTGGGCGCCAACGCATTGACGCTGAGCGGCAACGGCGCCAGCACGTTCGGCGGTGCGATCGACGGCACCGGCGGCCTGACGCTGGCCGGCACCGGCACGCAAACGCTGACGGGCGCAAACACCTATACCGGCGGCACAACGATCAACGGCGGCGGCACGCTCGCGCTGGGTGCGGGCGGCAGCCTTGCATCGACCGGCGCGGTGAATCTCGCCGGCGCGGGCGCGACGTTCAACCTGAGCGGCGCATCGGGTGCGCAGACGATCGGCACGCTGGCCGGCGTGGCCGGCACCGCCGTGAACCTCGGCACGAACGCGCTGACGCTGAACGGGAGCGGCGCCGGTACGTTCGGCGGGACGATCGGCGGCGCGGGCAGCGTCACGCTCGCGGGCACGGGCACGCAGACGCTGACGGGCGCGAACACGTACACCGGTGGCACGACGATCAACGGCGGCAGCACGCTCGCGCTCGGCGCGGGCGGCAGCCTCGCGTCGGGCAGCGCGGTGAATCTGGCCGGCACGGGCGCGACGTTCAATCTGAGCGGCGCGACAGGCGCGCAGACGATCGGCACGCTGACCGGCGGGGCGGGCACCAACGTGAACCTGGGCGCGAATGCGCTGACGCTGAACGGCACCGGCAGCAGTACGTTCGGCGGTGCGATCGGCGGCACCGGCGGCGTGACGCTCGCGGGCACCGGCACGCAAACGCTGACGGGCGCGAACACGTACATCGGCGGCACGACGATCAACGGCGGCGGCACGCTGGCGCTGGGCGCGGGCGGCAGCCTCGCATCGACCGGCGCGGTGAACCTGGCCGGCACGGGTGCGACCTTCGACGTGAGTGGCGCGTCGAGCACGCAGACGGTTGGCACGCTGAGCGGCGCCGCGGGCACGAACGTGAATCTCGGCACGAATGCGCTGACGCTGAACGGCAACGGCGCCGGCACGTTCGGCGGGACGATCGGCGGTGCGGGCGGCGTGACGGTTGCCGGTACCGGCACGCAGACACTGACGGGCGCGAACACGTATACCGGCGGTACGACGATCAACGGCGGCAGTACGCTCGCGCTGGGCTCGGGCGGCAGTCTTGCGTCGACGGGCGCGGTGAATCTCGCCGGCGCGGGTGCGACGTTCGACGTGAGCGGCGCGACGGGCGCACAGACGGTTGGTGCGCTGTCCGGCGGTGCCGGCACCAGCGTGAGTCTCGGCGCGACCGCGCTGACGCTGAACGGCGGCGGCACCGCATTCGGCGGCACGGTCGGCGGCTCGGGCGGCGTCACGGTGGCGAGCGGCACGCAGGTGCTGACCGGCAGCAACACGTACACGGGCGGCACCACGATCGCGGCCGGCGGCACGCTGCAACTCGGCAACGGCGGCACGTCGGGCAGCATTGCCGGCAACGTCGTCGACAACGGCGCGCTGGTCTTCAATCAGTCCGGCAACGTGACGGTTGCAAGCGTGCTGTCCGGCACGGGGGCGCTGACGCAGGCCGGCAGCGGGCAACTGACGCTGACGGGCACGAACACGCTGAGCGGCCCGACCACGGTCAGCGCGGGCACGCTCGCCGTCAACGGTTCGCTCGGCCAGTCGGCCGTGACCGTGCAGAACGGTGCGACGCTGACCGGCACCGGCACGGTCGGCGGCCTCGTGGTGCAGGGCGGCGCGACGGCGGCCGCATCGCAGCCGGGCGCGGCGCTGAACGTGGCCGGCAACGTCACGTTCCAGCCCGGTTCGACGTTCCAGGTCGCGGCCACGCCGCAGCAAAGCGGCAGCGTCGCCGCGGGCGGCACGGCGACGCTGAACGGCGGCACCGTGCAGGTGCTCGCGAACCAGAGCGGCTACCAGCCGAGCACGACCTACACGATCCTCACTGCAGCGTCGGGCGTGCAGGGTGCGTTCAGCCAGGTGAATGCGAACTACGCGTTCCTGAATCCGACGCTCAGCTACGATCCGGATCACGTGTACCTGCGACTGGTCGAGAACGGCACCTCGCTGCCCGACGTCGCGACGACGCCGAACCAGCGCTCGGTCGCGACCGCGCTCGGCGGGCTCGGCGCCGGCAACCCGCTGTACGACGCGGTGCTGACGACCGACGTGGGCACCGCGCGACGCGCGTACGGGCTGCTCGACGGCGAACTGCAGGCGAGCCTGAAGAGCATGCTGCTGCTCGACAGCCGTTATGTGCGCGATGCGGTGACCGATCGCGTTCGCCAGGGCCTCGCGCCCGGATCGGGCCCGCTCGCGGCGCTGTCGTCGGGCGGCGCCGCGCTGTGCGGCGACAACACGGCCGGCGCGGTCGACCCGACGCTGCCGCCGGAACGCCGGATCGGTTCGCGCGAGGGCTGCTACGGTGGCACGCCTTACCAGCCGGTCGTCTGGGGGCAGGCGTTCGGCGGCCGCAGCCGGCTTGCCGGTGACGGCAACGCGTCGACGATCAACCGCAGCATGACGGGTTTCATCGCCGGTGCCGACATGGCGCTCAACGACAAGTGGCGCGCGGGCCTGGCAGCGGGCGTCACGCACAGCTCGCTCGACAACGACCAGAGTTCGTCCGCGTCGGTGAACAGCTACTACCTGTCGCTGTACGGCGGCGCGCAGTACGGTGCGCTCGGCGTGCGCGGCGGCGCGTCGTACACGTGGTACCGGATCAACAGCGACCGTTATCCGGGCTTCGCGGGCTTCTCCGATCACGACTCGGCCGGCTATAACGCGAATTCGGCGCAGGTGTTCGGCGAAGTCGGCTACGCGCTGCCGGTCGGGCCCGTCGCGATCGAACCGTTCGCGGGCCTCGCGTACGTGAACCTGCATACCGACGGCTATACGGAAAGCGGCGGCGCGGCAGCGTTGCGAGCCGGCGGCGAGACGACCCACGTCGGCTTCTCGACGCTCGGCCTGCGCGCGGCGTCGCAGCTCGGCTCGATCGGGAGCGGCACGTTCACCGCGCGGGGGACGGTCGGCTGGCGCCATGCGTTCGGCAACGTGCGGCCGTCGTCGGCGTTCACGTTCGCGAACGGCGGCACGTCGTTCCAGGTATCGGGCGTGCCGATTGCGCGCGACAGCGCGGTGCTCGAAGCCGGCATCGACGCGAACATCACGAAGCGCCTGACGCTCGGCCTCACGTACAGCGGCCAGTACGGCAGCGGCGTGCGCGACAACGCGGTGCTCGGCAACATCTTGTGGAAGTTCTGACCGGCGCGTAACACGCGCGCATCGGCGCCGGCCCGCGATGCCATGCGGCGACGGAAACGTCGCCTGGCATCGCGGCCGTTTCGACGCTGCGCGTGCCCCCCGTTCTGGCCTATCCTGTGCGAAACACGCGATGCGCGCCGCGCGTTGCGCCCCGACACAGGAGCATCGATGCCGAATCACGCCGAAGCCACGACGACGCAGGCGCCGCAAGTCGCGCCTGCTGCCCCGACCCCAGCGCCGGGCCCCGCATTCATCGCGCCCGAGGCCGATCCGCAGGCGCTCGCGCGCAACAACCAGTACGTGCTGAAATCCGGCGACGCATTCGTGGTCGGCGACGCGCTCGGCGACATCGGCGGTCACGACGACGGCCTGTTCGTCGACGACATGCGCGTGTTGTCGAAATGGCGCCTGACGTTCGGCGGCCGCGCGCCGTCGCTGCTGTCGGGCGCGACGAGCGCCGACAACGCATCGTTCACCGCGCACCTGACGAACCGCCCGTTGCCGCCGCTCGGCGGCCGCGAGACGCCCGAGGGCGTGATCCATATCGAGCGGATGCGCGTGCTAGCGGGCGACGTGCTTTACGAGGCGCTGACGCTCACGAACTACGGCGCGAGCGAAGCCGAAGTGCCGCTGTCGCTGTCGTTCGCGGCCGATTTCAAGGACATGTTCGAGGTGCGCGGCACGCAGCGCCCGAAGCGCGGCACCGTGGGGGCGCCGCGCGTCGACGCGGGCGCGGTGCGGCTGCGCTACGACGGCCTCGACGGCGTCGAGCGCAACGTGACCGTGCATTTCTCGCCGGCGCCCGATGCGCTGTCGGTCGATCGTGCCGACTACACGCTGACGATCGCCGCGCAGGCGTGCGTGTCGATCTACCTGACCGTCGACGCGACGCTCGGCCCGGCGCACAGCGAAGCGCCCGGGTGCGGCCGCGTCGCGCTGCGCACCGCGCTCGTCGGCGTGCATCGCGAGATGCGCGCGCGGCGCGAGTCGATGGCGCGCGTGAACACCGGCAATCCGCTGTTCGACGCCTGGCTCGACCGTTCGCTCGCGGATCTCGGGCTGCTTACGACGCAGCTCGACACGGGGCCGTACCCGTATGCGGGCATTCCGTGGTTCTCGACGCCGTTCGGCCGCGACGCGGTGATCACGTCGCTGCAGATGCTGTGGCTGCAGCCGTCGCTCGCACGCGGCGTGCTGCGTTTCCTGGCCGAGCACCAGGCGCGCGAGACGTCCGCGTTCCGCGACGCGGAGCCCGGCAAAATCATGCACGAATTCCGCCGCAGCGAGATGGCCGCGACGGGCGAGGTGCCGTTTGCGCTGTACTACGGCGGCGTCGACACGACTCCGCTGTTCATCGTGCTGGCCGGCGCGTACGTCGAACGCACCGGCGACGATGCGCTGATCGACGAGCTGTGGCCCGCACTCGAACGCGCCGCGCAATGGGTGATCGACAAGTGCGACCGCAATCCTTATGGACTGCTCGATTACCAGCGCACGTCGGAGCGCGGCCTCGCGAACCAGGGCTGGAAGGACAGCCACGACTCGGTGTTCCATGCGGACGGCCGCTTCCCGGACGGGCCGATCGCGCTCGTCGAAGTGCAGGCCTATGCGTGCGCGGCGTTCGATGCGATGTCGGCATGCTCGCACCGGCGCGGCCATGCGGCCGACGCCACGCGCTACGCGCTGCGCGCGAAGACGCTGCGCGAGCAGGTCGACGCGCTGTTCTGGATGCCGGAAGGCGATTTCTACGGGATCGCACTCGACGGTCATGGCGACCTGTGCCGCGTGTTCGCATCGAACGCGGGCCACCTGCTCGCGTTCGGGCTGCCCGACGCCGAGCGCGGCGCGGCGGTCGCCGGCGTGCTCGGCTCGACGCTGTTCCAGACGGGCTGGGGCATCCGCACGCTCGCGGCCGGCCAGCCGCGCTTCAACCCGATGGCGTATCACAACGGTTCGGTGTGGCCGCACGACAATGCGCTCATCGCCCGCGGCCTCGCGCGCTACGGAGACAAGACGGCCGCGGTGAACCTGTTGCGCGCGCTGTTCGAGGCGGCGGTGAGCTTCGAGATGCGCTTGCCGGAGCTGTTCTGCGGGTTCCCGCGCCGGCGCGGCGAACCGCCGACCGCGTATCCGGTCGCGTGCCTGCCGCAGGCGTGGGCGGCCGGTGCGCCGTTCATGATGCTGCAGGCGTGCCTCGGCGTGAGCATCGATGCGTCGCGCCACGAGGTGCGCGTCGAGCGCCCGACGCTGCCGGAAGGCGTCGACTGGTTGCGGATCGACGCGCTGCGCGTCGGCGACGAAACCGTGTCGCTGACGTTCCGCCGCGTCGACGGCCAGGTCGTCGCGTCGGCGGAGCAGCCGGGCCGCGTGAAGGTGATCGCGGTGCTGTAATGCGGCGACGTGCGAACGTTGCGCGATGTCGCGGCACGTTCGCGCGCAGCGGCATAGAATCGTGACATGACCCCTGAACGATGGCGGAGGTAGACGATGACGACCGACAACCGGCCCGACGACGGCGAGCAGAAGCTCGAGAATCTGGAAGCGGCGGTCGACCACCTGCACAAGTCGATCGAATCGCAGAGCATCGCGGTCGGCGCGGCGAAGGGCATCCTGTTCAGCCTGATCGAAACGCTCGGCGCACTGATCGGCGATCCCGACCTGCCCGAGCATGCGCGCTCGGGTTACGAGGCGCTGCGCGACAAGGCGAGCGAATTGCGCGGCGGGCTCGACCGGCATTGACGGACGGGCAGCGCCGGCGCTGCCCGATCTTGCAGACGAAACACAAACCCCCGTGCGCTCAATGAGTTAGGCGGCCGATGCGCAGGATATCCACAAGCTTGCCAACAAATTCTGTGGAGAACCGGCCGGCCTCCGGCCGGGTGCGCAGCGCGTGCCCGCTGAGCGGTTCGAATGCCTTTCCGGTGCCACACCGTTGACCGGTCAAGGTCTGCGTATCGAATCCCCTTATGTATCAAGATGTTACGCGTTCGATCTGACGGATATCCACAGGCTTGCCAACAAAATCTGTGGACAACTCGCAATCGATTGCGTCGCGATGGTTGAGGATCCGGCCTGAACGCGGTCGGCGTGCGAGGCCCGTGCGCATGGGCTGCCCGATGTGTGCGTCGGCGCGGTAATTCGTGCGCGATCAACGAGTTAGGTCCCGGGTACCCAGGATATCCACATCCTTGCCAACACTTTCTGTGGACAAGCGCAGCGGCGTTACGCGGCCGGCGCCGTGTCGGCCGCCTCGGCCGTAATCCAGTCGCGAAAGAGCGTCATCGCGGGCGTGAGCGGTTTCGACTTCAGCGACGTGAGCCAGTAGCCGCCGGCGCGCACGTCGATGTCGAGCGGCCGCGCGAGCAGGCCGAGCTGCAGTTCGCGCGCGAACATGCAGGCCGGCGCAAGCGCGACGCCCGCGCCCTGCATCGCGGCCTCGACCATCAGCCGCGACGAATCGAACACCGGCCCGTTGACCGCCCACGGTTCGAGCTGCGCGGCGTCGAACCAGCCGAGCCATTCGTCGGTGCGGTACGAGCGCAGCAGCGTTTCATTGGCAAGATCGGCCGGCTGTGCGAGGCGCCGCGCGATTTCCGGCGCGCACAGCGCGGTGAGCGGCGCATCGAGCAGGCGCTCGTTGCGCGTCGCCGGCCAGTTGCCAACGCCAAAGCGGATCGCGAAGTCGAGGCCCTCGGCGGCGAGGTCGACGACGTTGTTGTTGGTCCGCAGCCTCAGCTCCACGAACGGGTGCGTATCGCCGAACTGCTTCAGCCGCGGCATTAGCCAGCCTAGGGCAAACGTGCCGACGACGCCGAGCGTCAACACCTCGCGGAAACGCCCGCCGTCGAACTGCTTGAGCACCGTCTCGATGCGGCTGAATGCATCGCTGAGCACGGGCAGCAGCGCGCGCCCCTCGTCGGTGAGCCCGAGGCCGCGCGGCAGCCGCGTGAACAGCGTGCAGCCGAGCCGTTCCTCGAGTGAGCGCACCTGCTGGCTGACCGCGGCCTGGGTCACGCTCAGCTCGAGGCCGGCGCGCGTGAAGTTCAGGTGGCGCGCGGACGATTCGAACGCGCGCAGCGCATTGAGCGGAAGATGAGGGCGGAGCTTCGTCATAAGAATTTCTTTTGTCAGCGCTCAATTATCGTTGCTTGTCAGGCAACCGTAAAGTCAAGATAGTGCTGTCTCGGCGGCCGGCCGTTTTCACCACCATTGCGCCGCCATTCCACCACGAGACAACCGACATGACCTATTCATCGAAACGTCGAACCCTGTTGCTGGCCGCCGCGACGGCGCCGCTCGTCCTGACCGTCACCGCGTGCGCGTCGGCGCAGACCGCCGCGCCGGACGAGGCCGCCATGCCGGACGCGGCAGCCGCGGCGACGTTTGCCCAGCTCGAACGCGACGCGGGCGGCCGTCTCGGCGTGTGCGCGATCGACACCGCGAGCGGCCGGCGCGTGGCGCATCGCGCCGACGAGCGCTTCCCGTTCTGCAGCACGTTCAAGGCGATGCTGAGTGCGGCGGTGCTCGCGCAGAGCGTCGCGCGTCCGGCATTGCTGCAACAGCGCGTGACGTACGGAAAGGCCGATCTCGTCAACTATTCGCCGGTGACGGAGAAGCAGGTCGGCGCGGGCATGACGGTCGCCGAACTGTGCGAGGCCACGATCCAGTACAGCGACAACTCGGCCGCGAACCTGCTGATGAAGCTGATCGGCGGCCCGTCGGCGGTGACCGCATACGCGCGCTCGATCGGCGACGACACGTTCCGGCTCGATCGATGGGAAACCGAACTGAATACCGCACTGCCGGGCGACTTGCGCGACACGACGACGCCCGCCGCGATGGCTGCGAGCATGCGCGTGCTGACGCTCGGCGACGCGTTGCCGGCCGCGCAGCGTGCACAGCTCGTGGCCTGGCTGCGCGGCAACAAGGTCGGCGACAAGCGGATTCGCGCGGGCGTGCCGGCCGGGTGGACGGTCGGCGACAAGACGGGCACCGGCGACTACGGGACGACGAACGACGCGGGCGTCGTGTGGTCGCCGTCGCGTGCACCGATCGTGCTGGTCGTGTACTACACGCAGGCGCGTGCCGATGCGCGGGCGAAGGACGACGTGATCGCCGACGTCGCGCGCGTCGTGGTTGCGGCGTTCGGTTGAGCAGGGCGATGCGGCGTGCGTGGCGGGATGCGCATGCACGCCGTGCCGCAGTCGTGACCCGCGAGATCAAACGTTGTGCGATCAACGACTTAGGTCGCGCATGCTCAGGATATCCACATGCTTGCCAACAAAAATTGTGGACAAGCCCGCGAGCGGCGGCGTTCGTCATCGCGCGCGCCGTCGTGCCGCGTTTGAAGCGGCGCGGACAAAGTCTTTCGGATCAAGCGCTTGGCCGCGGTATGCGCAGGCTATCCACACGCTTGCCAACAAAATCTGTGGACAAGCCGGTTCGCACGCACGGCAGGCGGCCCGTCATGTGGAGCAACGCTGCGCGGCCGACGATTTGCCGGCCGCGTGCCGTATTCGAGGCGGCGCGGACAAACCCTTTCGGATCAAGCGCTTGGTCGTGGTATGCGCAGGCTATCCACATGCTTGCCAACAAAATCTGTGGACAAGCCTGCCTGCCCGTCACCGCGACGTTCAGCGTTGGCGATCGTCGACGGCGGGCCAGCGCGCGAACGCGAACACCCACAACATCACGAAGTTCAGGATCGGCACGAACATCGTCAGGATCCACCAGCCCGAATGCCCGGTGCGCCGGACGATGCGGACATACGGATAGACGACGACGGCGGCGAGCACGAGCGAGACGAGCAACTGCCACGCGGTGAAGTGTTCCATGGCCTTCCTCGGAGTGAGGTGTCGTGATGCGGCGCCGGCGGAACGGCCGGCACGTTGCGCCGGCGCGCGAGCCCGGCGATGCGCGGCTGCGTGCGGCTCGCGTGATCTTGACGCGGGGCGGGCGCGAGCGTCAAGGCGCGGGTGGCGCGCCGCTGTTGCGCCGGATCGTCCGTATTTGCGCTGGTTCGCGCGTCGCGTTGCCGAAACGCTGACGCGGCGCATGAACCTGAGGCCGATCAACGGGTTAGCGCACGCGTGCGCAGGATATCCACAAGCTTGCCAACAAAATCTGTGGGTAAGTGGCGCGGCACGCGTGCGGCGATCGTGTTGTGCGCCACCGTGGCGTCGTGATGCGAAGTGCGGCGAAGCGGCGCGCGCGAAGGGCATCGCGCGCGCCTCGTCTGCATCACGCGTGCCAAAGTCCATCGGATCAAGGGTTTAGCGTTGCGGTACGCAGGATATCCACAAGCTTGCCAACATTTTCTGTGGAGAACTGCGCGTTCGCGATCGGCGGGCACGACACCGACCGATGCCACGTGTTGCCTCGATTCGCGCGGGCGCTCACGCAGTGCAAATGCCGGCCACGCCGACTTTCCGGAACAGGTGCGGGCTGGCGACGGCGGACGACGGATAGGCCGACAGTTTCGCGACGAACTCGGGATGCGTGAAAGCCGCGCGAAACGCGTGCGTCGATTCCCAGGTCGCGTAGTTCAGGTAAGTCGGACTGTCGCCGAGCGCGCGATGAAGCTGCGTCGAGATGAATCCCGGCTGCCGTTTCATGAATTCGGCGTCGTCCTTCCACACCGCCAGAAAGTCCACTTCGTCTGCGGGATCCAGCGTGAACACGTTGACGAGAACGACCGGCTCGGCGTCGATGGCGAGCTGTTGCTGGATCGGAAAGTTCGGATCCATCGGTTTGAACTGGGACATGGGAACCTCGGTGGGTCGTGGGTCGATTGAGTGATCACGCGTGGCCATCCTGGCCATGCGCGCTCGACATTGCCGACAGAACGCGAATCGCCGCATCCAGGTCGGCCGAACTGAACTCGCCGGCGATGTCGCGGACATGCTGTTGCCATTGCTCGACCACCGCCTGATAGGCCGCGTCGCCGCGCGGTGTCAGCGCATACAGCGGCGACCGCTTGTGCGCCGGATTGGGCAGCGACCGGACCAGCCCTTCGTCGACCAGCACGTTGATCTGTTTCAGCACGGCCTGCCGCGTGATGCCCATCGCGTCGGCGATCTGCGGGATGTTCGGGGCTGCCGGTGCCATCGAGATGGCGCCCAGCACTTGCCAGCGCGCACTGGTCAAGCCGTGCGGCCCGGCAAAGGTGTTGCCCCATTCGATCAGCAGGCCGTTCAACCGGAATACGGACAGCGCGACGGTGGTCAACTTCTCGGATTTCGTCATATTTGATACGCATCATGAATCGACAACTAGTTTACGTAAACGACAACTGGTTGTCAAATATGCGCGTGTGTCGCCGAACGACGCCGGGCAGGTAAACTTGTGACGCGATACGGCACCGATAGCATCGGCAGCACTGGCTGCGGCAGATTGCCGACCGACAAAAAAGAACCTGGAGAGAATCGGTGAGAACGATCTGGAAAATGATCGCCGTGCCGTTGCTGGCGACGGCGTGCGGAACGATTGCGCATGCGTGTCGGCCGCCCAACTATCAGACCGCGTATTTCGGTGACGCCCAACACATGGGCGACGAACTTCGCGACAAGGTGGCCGACGACATCCGGGCCAATGAGTCGAGGCCATGGCGAATACGCGCATGCGCGTATTCGCGGCCGCATCGCGCATTTGCCGCGCACGCCTGACAAACCCTTACCGATCAACGGCTTGGTGCCGTTAATGGAAGGTTGTCCACAAGCTTGCCAACATAATCTGTGGACAAGCCGCCTGTCACGCGCGCATCAGGCTGGTGCAGGAAAGCGCACCGTGACAGTGAGCCCGCGCCCGCCGTGCGTGGTACCGAGCGCGACCGTCGCGCGATGCTGTTCGGCGATCCGCTTGACGATCGACAGCCCGAGCCCGCTGCCCGACGACGTGGCCGCCTGCGCGCCCTCGCCGCGATAGAAGCGCTCCCACACGTCGGTGCGCTCGGCTTCCGGAATCCCGGGGCCGTCGTCGGCGACCTCGAGCACGGGCGTCGCGCCGTCGATGCGCGCGGACACGTCGACGCGCGCGCCGTCGCCCGCATAGCGGATCGCGTTGTCGACGAGATTGTTCAGCAGCACGCGCAGCGTGTCGATATTGCCCGCGGCCATCACGGGCGCCGCGACGATCGCGCCGAGATCGATCCGGTGCGCGTCGGCGACGCGCGCGCGGTCCGCGACCACCGACCGGCACAGCGCGGCGAGATCGACGGGCGCGGCAGTGGACGTGGCCGCTTGCGCATCGGGTTCGAGGCGCGCGAGCGTCAGCAACTGCTCGGCGAGGTGGCCGAGGCGCGTCGTGCCCGCATGGATCTGCGCGAGGATGCGCTCGCGCTCGTCGGCGGTCGCCGCGCGCCGCAGCAATTGCGACTGGATCGACAGCCCCATGATCGGCGTGCGCAACTCGTGCGCGGCATCGGCGATGAAGTGCCGCTGCAGCGTGAACGAGCGGTCGAGCCGCGCGAGCAGGTCGTTGATCGCTTCGGCGAGCGGCCGGACTTCGTTCGGCATCGATGCGACATCGACCGGTTCAAGGTTGTTCGCATTCCTGCGCTTCAGGCCGGATGCGATCGTGCGCAGCGGCCGCAGCCCCGCGCCGATGCCGAACCACAGGCCGATCGCCAGCACCGGCAGCATCGAGAACACCGGCCACAGCAGGTGCACGGCGATGCCTGCAATCGCTTCCCACCGCGCATGCCGCGCCTGCGCGAGCCGGATCGTCGTGCCGCCACGCTCGGTCACGTAAGTGCGCCACGGCTGGCCGCCGACGTCGACGCTCGCGATGCCCTTCTGCGCGGGCGGCGGCAGCGTCGAATCGCGGTCGGTCGAATACACGAGCGTGCCGTTGCGCCAGACTTGCAACAGCACGGCATCGGGATCGCTCGCCTCGAAACCGTGCTTGCCGTTGGCGCGGTTGCTGAACGACAGCTCGCCGTTCGGGCCGACGACGATTTGCTTCGACATGCTGCGCATCTGATCGTCGAGCAGATCGTCGAGTTCGCGCAGCGCGCCCCAGTAGGTGCCCGCGCTCGCGACCAGGCCGATCACGCACGCGGCCGGCAGCAGCCACATCAGCAGGCGCCGCCGTAGCGACGCACTGCGCCAGCGCGCGATCGCGCGTTGCACGCGCATCATGCGCCGTCACCGATCCGGTAGCCGACGCCGCGCACCGTGCGGATCATGTCGTGGCCGAGCTTCTTGCGCAGGTTGTGGATGTGTACCTGCACCGCGTTGCTCTCGATTTCCTCGCCCCAGCTATAGAGCCGCTCCTCGAACTGCTCGCGCGAAATCACCGCGCCCGGTTCGCGCATCAGTTCGTGCAGCAGCACGAACTCCTTCGGCGACAGCGGCACTTCGTCGTCGTCGAGCCAGACGAGGTGCTTGACGGGATCGAGCCGCAGCGGGCCGATCGCGAGCGTCGTCTGCGCGCGCCCCGCGTGGCGGCGGTTGACCGCGCGGATGCGGGCGAGCAGTTCGTCGAGTTCGAACGGCTTGACGAGATAGTCGTCCGCGCCGCTGTCGAGGCCCGCGATGCGGTCCGGCACGCCGTCGCGCGCGGTGATGATGATCGCGGGCAGGGTTTCGTCGCGGCGGCGCAGCGCGGCGAGCACCGACAGGCCGTCGCGGTTCGGCAGCCCGAGATCGAGCAGCAGCAGGCCGTAGCCGGTCGAGCGCAGCGCGAGCGACGCGGCGTCGCCGTCCTTCACCCAGTCGACCGCGAAGCCTTCCTGTTTGAGGCCCTGTTCGAGCCCGCTGCCGATCAGCGGATCGTCCTCGACGAGCAGTACGCGCATGGATTCGTGTCTCTTCAACAGGGCGCCGCGGCGCCCGGGGTTCCAATGATAAGCGCGCGTGTCTTAGGGAGAGCTTAAACACGGACGCCTCCGTGCGTTGGCGCACCGGACCGATGCGACAGCGTGCCGCTTCGGACGGTCTTCAGGCTTTCTTAATCTTACGCTCCGTAATCTCGGGCCGTCGCGTTCAACGAGAGCGCGGCGCACCATCAAACAAGGAGGAACGAGATCATGAAACACCTGACGAGAATCCTGGCGGTCGCGCTCGCCGTGCTGCCTGCCGCCGTCTACGCGGAATATACCGGGCCGTCCACGCTGACCACGACGACCGTGAAGGAACTGCTCGCGAACGGCAAGGACGACCAGCACGTGCAATTGCAGGGGCGCATCGTCAAGCATGCCGGCGGCGAGGACTACGAGTTCGCCGACGCGACCGGCACGATCCGCGTCGAGATCGACAACAAGCTGTGGGCGGCCGGCCAGCCCGTCGGCGACAAGAGCGAAGTGAAGCTGACCGGCGAATTCGAGCGCAAATGGTCGGGCAAGGTGAAGGTCGATGCCGACCACGTCGAAGTGCTGCACTGACCGGTGCGCGCGGGGCCGGTGATACCATGAACGACCGGTTCCCGTTCCCACCAAGATGGCCGCCAATTTCGACGAACTCGCGTCCCGGATCCGGGCGCAATTTTCCGAGCTGAGCCCGCAATTCCAGGCGGGCGCCGCATTCCTGCTCGATCATCCCGACGAAGTCGCCACTTCGTCGATGCGCAAGGTCGCGCAGCGCGCGCAGGTGCAGCCTGCATCGCTCGTGCGGCTCGCGCAGCAATTCGGTTTCCCCGGCTGGAACGAGCTGCGCGACCTGTGCGTCGCGCGCGTTCGCACGCGCCCCGAGCCGCTTACGCAGCGCGCGCGCTCGCTCGTGCGGCCCGACGCGAAGGCGTCGCTCGCGCACGATCTGCTCGCCGCGCAGCAACACAACCTGTCGACCACCGCCGCGCAGAACGAGCACGCGCTCGCGGACGCGGCCAGGCTGATCCGCAAGGCGTCGCACGTGCATGTCGCGGGGTTCCGCTCGTGCTATCCGGTCGCGTTCGGGTTCGTGTACGGCTACCGGCTGTTTCGTCCGACCGTGTCGCTGCTCAACGGCGTTGCCGGTTCGCTCGAAATGGAGCTGCGGACGATCGCGAAGCAGAGCGTGACCGTGGTCATCAGCTTCGCGCCGTATTCGGCGGAAGCGACGCGCGTCGCGCAGGCCGCGAAGGCGCAGGGCAGCCGGATCGTCGCGATCACCGACAGTGCGGTGTCGCCGATCGCGCTGCATGCGGACGCACAGCTGATCTTCACGCACGACAGCCCGTCGTTCTTTCCGTCGCTGGTGGCCGCACATGCGATGGCCGAGGCGCTGGTCGCGCAGTTGCTCGCGCTCGAAGGCAGCGATGCGATCGCGGCGCTCGAGCGCACCGAAGCGGAGCTGCACGCGAAGGGCGCTTACGTCGTCTGATGCGGCACGTGCGACTGCGGCCGTCCCTCATTCACGATTCAACCCGACGCAACCGATGACGTTCACTTACGAGGTGACCGACGCGGGCGACGCGAACGTGCGCAAGCAGATCGTCGCGCCGCTCGTCCGATTCAACGAAAGCCCGGCCGGCCCGAACGACTTTCGTCCGCTGGCCGTGCTCGTGACCGATGCGCAAGGCGCGGTGGTCGGCGGCTTGTGGGGCGGGACGGCGTTCGGCTGGCTGCACGTCGACCTGCTCGTGGTACCCGAGGAAGCGCGCGGCCAGGGCACCGGCACGCGCATCATGGATCTGGCCGAAGCGGAGGCCGTCGCGCGCGGCTGCCGCAGCGCATGGCTCGACACGTTCGACTTCCAGGCGCGGCCCTTCTACGAGAAACGCGGCCATGTCCGCTTCGGCGAGCGGCCGGATTATCCGGTCGGGCACACGCGGATTTTCCTGACGAAGAAGCTCGCGGGTTGAGCGGCGGTGCCGCATGCAGGCACCGCGCGGCACGGTTGACGATGCCACCGGCTGTCGCCTAGCATACCGGTCAGCGATGCAGGTCGCTTCCGGGTCCGCGGAAAGGGTTGAACCCACCTGTCGCAGCAAATCCAGTCTTCCCTCTGTCCTTTGTGCTGGCGGTATTGCGGACCTTCGGCCATTACTGCACAAGGATCCGCATGAACAAGCTGCCTCCCAAGGCCAATCCCGATCATCTGAAAAAGCAGGCCAAGGCATTGTTGCGCCTGTACCGGCAGGGCGACGCGCAGGCTGTCGCGCGCTTTGTCCGGTTTCTTCCCGCCGCCGCAAACCGCACGCACGACGAAGCGATCGCGCTCGGGCTGCACCTGCACGACGCGCAGTCGTGCATTGCGCGCGAGTACGGCTTCGCGTCGTGGGCCGATCTCGGCGTGTTCGTCGAAACGCAGGCGCTCGCGCGGCAACAGCGGTCGCTGCTGATCCGGCGCTGGCTCGGCCTCGCATACGGCGGCGACGTGACTGGCAGTTTCGACACGGCCCGGCCGCGTGTCGCCGCGCAACTGCTGCGCGACCAGCCCGATCTTGTTTCGGAAGATCTGACCATCGCGTGCGCGGCGGGCGATCTCGACGCCGTGAAGGCTGCCCTGGCCGCCGATCCCGGATGGATCGCGCGCGCCGGCGGCGCGCTGAACCTGCCGCCGCTCGTCGCCGTCACGCATTCGCGGCTCGGGCAGCTGCCCGAGTTTGCCGTGAGGCTGCGCGCCTGCGCGCGCCATCTGCTCGATGCCGGCGCCGATCCGAACCAGCGGATCGGCAACCGGTTTCCGCCGGCCTCGCTCGCCGCGCCCGACGAGTCGGGCCCGCTGTCGGCGCTGTACGGTGCCGCCGGCGTCAATCGCGATCCGGTCCTCACGGCCATGCTGCTGGAAGCCGGCGCCGACCCGAACGACGGCGAATCGCTGTATCACTCGCTGGAGAACCCGGCGTGCACGCGCCTGCTGCTCGAACACGGCGCGCGGGTGGGCGGGACGAATGCGTTGCGGCGGGCGCTCGACATGCGCGACGCGGCCGCGCTCGAATTGCTGCTCGCGCATGGCGGCGACCCGAACGAACCGGCCGGAGAGGGGCCGACGAACAGGTGGGGCGCGCCGTTGTTGCGGGCGATTGCCGTGCGCTGCTCGGCGAGCCATGTCGCCGCGCTGCTGGCGGCCGGCGCCGATCCCGGCGCGCGGACGGTAGCGGGCGTCAGTGCGTACCGGCTGGCCATGCAGACCGGGTTGTCCGATGTCGCGGCGTTGTTGCGCGCGGCCGGCGCGGAAGAGGCGCTCGGCGCGGCAGACGCGTTCGTGGCGGCCTGCGCGCGTGCCGATGCCGACGACGCACGGCGCATCCAGGCGCGGCATCCCGACTTGCCCGGTGCGTTGCCCGAGGACCGGTTGCGGCTGTTGCCGGACGCCGCCGCCTGGGGCTCGGGCGACGCGGTGAAGGTCATGGTCGAACTGGGCTGGCCGGTGGCCGCGCGCGGCGGCGACTGGGACGCGAGCGCGCTGAACCACGCGGTGTTCCGCGGCGATGCCGATCTGCTGACGTTCCTGCTCGCGCACGGCGCAAGCTGGCGCGAGACGCACGGGTTCGGGAGCGACGCGCTCGGCACGTTGTCGTGGGCGTCCGTCAACGAACCGGAAGGCGTCGGCCATCCCGACTGGGAAGCCTGCGCACGCGTGCTGATCGCGCACGGCGTGCCGCAAGCGGTGCGCGACCCGTCGAATCCGGACCGCGTGCTGATCGGCGGTCGCGCGATGCAGTTCTCCGAGGCCGTCGCCGACGCGTTGCTCGGCATCGACGGCGGGCAGTTCGCATCGACGTGAACGAAGGCGGGCGGACAGCGGGCGGCGGTGCCTGCCCGCTCGCTGCCGGCCGCCGGCGCGCCTTCGACTTTTTCCTGTCGCGCGGCGACATTTCGGCCATCGCTGAAACGTCGCGCGCACGACCGGCGTAAGCTCACCCGTCAACACCTTCCGGGAGTCCGCGATGACCCGCTTCGACCTGCAAGCCCGCCACGCCGAAGTTTTCCGCATGCTGCACACGCGCCCCGGCGCCTTCATCATCCCGAACCCGTGGGACGCCGGCACCGCCCGCCTGCTCGCGATGGCCGGTTTCGAGGCGCTCGCCACCACGAGTGCCGGCTACGCATTCTCGAAAGGGCAGCCCGACAACGCGATCGACCGCGACGCGATGCTCGATCACATCGCCGATCTCGTTGCCGCGGGCGGCCTGCCGGTGAGCGCCGATCTCGAGAACGGTTTCGGCGACGCGCCCGACACGGTGGCCGAAACGATCCGGCTGGCGGCCGAGGCCGGCGCGGTCGGCGGCTCGATCGAGGATGCGACGGGCCGCGCCGATGCGCCGATCTACGCGCATGACGCGGCGGTCGAGCGCATCGCGGCGGCGGTCGACGCGGCGCGCGCGCTGCCGTTTCCGTTCACGCTGACCGCGCGCTGCGAAAACTACCTGCACGGCCGTCGCGACCTCGCCGACACGATCGCGCGGCTCGTTGCCTATCGCGACGCGGGCGCCGACGTGCTGTATGCGCCGGGCATCACCGACGCCGACGAGATTGCCGCGGTGACGCGGGCGGTCGGCGCGCCCGTGAACGTCGTGATGGGGTTGCAGGGCGGGTTGCTGAGCCTCGACGAGTTGGCGGCGCTCGGCGTGAAGCGCGTCAGCGTCGGCGGCGCGCTGGCGCGGGCCGCGCTCGGCGCGTTCCTGCGCGCCGCGACGGAGATGGCGCGCGACGGCACGTTTACTTTTTCGCAAGCGGCCGTGCCGGGGCGCGATATCAATCGCTGGTTTGCGTCGCCCGATAATTCACCGGTTTCATTCGGGGAATGATCACAAATAAAACGTGGGATCGTTTCCAGTCGAAGCATTGATTGACAATAATCAACCGATTCCGCGTCGGGTTTAAACGCCGATGACGACGCGAAAACCATCGTTTATTCTCCGCATTCCGCCGGCTCGACCGGATTCGGCGCGCAGGCCGCGCCGAATCTGGCGGTCAGCCTTCCACGGCGCGCGCCGATACCGCGCATTGTTGCATTTTTTCTAATCAGCGAATTTTCGTGCGCGGGAGTTGCTGGTTATTTTTTTGATTGTTAATCTGCGACATATTCAAATGCCCGGTTGTGCGGGCCGCCGGGAATATCAATATATTCAATATATAAAAACCGAGAGAGCGATGACGATCCGAGAAAATCAGCGTGTCAGGTTTCGCGTCGGCGATGTCGTGACGCTGAAAACGGGCGGGCCGCGCATGACCGTTACCTATGCCGGGCCGGTCGTGTTCGACGACGGCGACTGGCTGATCTGCCAGTGGTTCGACGAACACGGCGAGTTCCGGCAGGAAATGTTCCATCACGACACGGTGGTGCCCGAGCCGCGCGCGATTTCGGCCGGGCGTGTCCGGATGCGCATGCAGTCGCACCGCTACCGGTCGGCTGCCTGACACCCGCCTGTCGTTGCGATGCGTGCAAGACGTGCAATACGCAGCGCCCGCGCGACGACATTTCACGCGAGCCCGAAACATGCGGCGGCGCACTGCGCCGATACTGCTCGCATGAACCCGAACCCGACCGATCCCATCGCCGCGGTGACGCACCGCGATCCCTATCCCTACTATGCGGCGCTCGTCGACGGGCCGCCGCTCGCGTTCGACGCCACGCTCGGCCTGTGGGTCGCGAGCCGCGCGGCGGCCGTGACGGCCGTGACGGCCGTGCTCGGCCATCCGGCCTGCCGCGTGCGCCCGCTGGATGCGCCGGTGCCGCCCGCGTTGCGCGGCACGACGGCCGGCGCGCTGTTCGGCGAGCTGGTGCGCATGAACGACGGCGCGTTGCGGCACGACGTGCCGAAACAGGCGCTGCGCACGGCGTTTGCGCCGGTCGACACGGGCGCGTTGCGTGACCGCGCCGCGCAGCTTGCCGAGCGGCGGTTGCCGGCGCCGGGAGACGCCGACGCGCTGAATGCGTGGTGCATGACGGTGCCCGTCTGCGCGGTCGCCGATCTGCTCGGCTTCGACGAGACGCAGCTCGACGACATCGCGGCGCGCGTCGTCGACTTCGTCGCCGCGCTGTCGCCGCTGTCGGACACCGCGGCGCTGGCCCGCGCGAGCGACGGCGCGCGGCAACTGCTCGACCGGATGACCGAGCGCGTCGCGCAGACGCACGCGCACGACGGCACGCTCGTCGCCGCGGTGCAGCAGGCGGCCCGTGCGTCGGGCTGGCACGCGAGCGGCGCGCTGGTCGCGAATCTCGTCGGGTTGCTGTCGCAGACCTGCGAGGCGACGGCCGCGTGGCTCGGCAACACGCTGGTGGCGTGGAACGGGGAAGCGGAGGCCGCGCGCGTCGCGCCGGACGCCGCCGCGCTCGACGCCTTCGTTGCCGAAGTCGGGCGCTTCGATTCGCCGGTGCAGAACACGCGCCGCTTCGTCGCGTCGCGCACGACGATCGACGGCGTGAGCGTCGAAGCCGGCGACGCGATCCTCGTCGTGCTCGCCGCGGCGAATCGCGACCCGGCCGTGCACCGCGACCCGCACCGGTTGATGCCCGGCCGCGCCGCCGGACCGAATTTCGGTTTCGGCACGGGGCCGCATGGGTGCCCGGGCGAGCGGATCGCGCGGGCGGTGACGGCGGGGGCGTTCTCGGCGTGGTTGCGCGCGGGCGGATGGCCGCCGCGCGACGGGCTGACGTGGAATTACCGTGCGTCGACCAACGTCAGGATGCCGACGTTCGACGCGGCGCGGTGAAGGGGAAAGAGGGACTTAACGGCAGCCTTGCTTCTCCGCCCATTGCTCCTGGGCGGCGACGCGGCGCTGCACGCGTTCGACGAGGCCGGTCGAGAAGGTCCGCATGCTGATGCCGCGGCGCTTCGCAAGGATCGTCTGCGCGACATCGGTGCGCGGGTTCGGCTGGCACGCCCAGTACAGCGTCATCAGCCAGCCGATGCCGGTCCACCCGAACAGCGCGTTGAACATCGCGATCGTCAGCTTGTCGTGCCGGCCGCGCCGGTCGGCAATGACGGCCGGCAGGAAATAGAGCGCGATCGCGACGACCGAACCGGCCACTTGAATCAGGACTGCATCATTCATGGTGCTGCTCCGTCCGAACTGCAATGTGGCCGATTGTCGCGCTTTTTCCGTTCGTGTGCCGGCAATTGATTGTTGCGTTTTTAATGACGATCAGCGGGCCTCGGCGGCCACCGGCTGCACATCGTTGCTCAGTGCGAAACCTTCGTCGAGCCAGCCCGTCACGCCGCCGATCATCAGCTTGACGGGGCGGCCGAGGCGCGCGAGTTCGATCGCCGCGCGCGCGGCGCCGTTGCAGTGCGGGCCCGCGCAGTAGACGACGAACAGCGTGTCGGCCGGGTAGCCGGCGAGCTTGCCCGCGACGATCTTGCGACGCGGCAGGTTGCGCGCGCCGGGCACGTGGCCGGCGGCGAACTGGTCGGGGCCGCGCACGTCGAGCAGCACGAAATCCGGTGCGCCGGACGCGAGCGCGTCATGCACGTCCCAGCAATCGGTCTCGAATCGCAGCGATGCCGCGAAATGCGCGAGGGCGGCGGGGCTGTCGGCGGCGGACACGTCGGTGACGAAGGACATGGGCAGGCTCTCCTGGATGAACGGGCGCGGAATGCGCCGGGATGGAGGCCAGTATCGCGGTTCGGCGCGTTTCGCGGCAGTGGCGCGATCGACAAGTTCCGGTAACATTACGCCATGCACAATCATCTCGTCGTCGCGCTCGCCTACGATCGCCTCTGCACGTTCGAATTCGGCTGCGTGGTCGAACTGTTCGCACTCGAACGCCCCGAACTCGGGGTCGACTGGTATCGCTTCGCGGTATGCGCGAGCGAGCCGGGGCCCGTGCGCGCGGCGGGCGGCATCACGGTCGCCGCGCCGTACCGGCTCGCGACGCTCGATCGCGCGGACACCATCGTGATTCCCGGCTGGCGCGATCCGGACGAACGGCCGCCCGAGCCGCTGCTGAAGAAGCTGCGGGCCGCGCATCGGCGCGGCGCGCGGCTCTGTTCGATCTGTTCGGGCGTGTTCGTGCTGGCGGCGGCCGGCGTGCTCGACGGGCTCACCGTGACGACGCACTGGCGTTACGCGGAGCGCCTGCAGGCACGTTATCCGGCGCTGCGCGTGAATCCCGATGCGCTTTACGTCGACGAAGGGCAGATCGTCACGTCGGCCGGTTCGGCGGCGGGGCTCGACATGCTGCTGCATCTCGTGCGCCGCGATCACGGCGGCGCCATCGCGAACCGTGTCGCGCAACGCCTCGTGCTGCCGCCGCATCGCGACGGCGGGCAGGCGCAGTTCGTGCCGCGCCCGGTCGCGCCGGGCGGCAGCGACCGGCTCGCGAAGCTGATCGACTGGATGCGTGCGCACGCGGCCGAGCCGCACACGCTCGCGTCGCTCGCCGCGCAGGCCGCGATGAGCACGCGCACGCTGCAGCGTCAGTTCGCGGACGCGACGGGGATGTCGCCGCTCGCGTGGCTGATCCGCGAGCGTGTGAATGTTGCGAAGGACATCCTCGAAGCGCAACCCGCGCTGTCGCTCGCGCAGGTCGCGGCGCGTGCGGGGTTCGGTTCGGAGGAATCGCTGCGCCGGCATTTCCGGCGCGTCGCGGCGACGAGCCCGGCCGCGTATCGGCGCGGGATGGATCGCGGCGGAAGATAGCGGGCGCCGAACGGGGCCGTTCGTGCACGACAACGAAAAGGAAAACCATCATGGGCTTGCTGGGAAAGCTGTTCGGAAAGAAACCGCGCGACGAAGCGTCGTCGGCATCTCGGGTGCCTTCGACCGGCGATCAGGATGCGCAGGACGAGCAGAACGGCCCCGACATCGCGCCCGAACTCGCGCCCGCGCTGGCGGCCTACCAGGCCGGCCGGCACGAGGCCGCGATCGCGGGCGCCGCGCCATACGCCGAGCGTCTCGCCGATGCGGCGCGGCTATGCGCGCTCGCGTATTCGGCGATGCATCGGTATGCCGAAGCATTTCCGCACTGGCTCGCGCTGTTCGAACGGGAGCCGAGCGCGCACAACGCGGTGCAGCTCGCGACGACGTCGGTGATGTGCGGTGAGGTCAAGCGCGGCGAAGCGTGGATGCAGAAGGCCGCCGAGATCAATCATGAAACGCGCGAGCAGTCGGATGTCGCCGCACGCGTGAACTTCATCTCCTCGCTGATGCAAAGCGGCCATCTTCACGAGGCGCTGCCGCATATCGCGTGGATGCGCGACGTGTACGGCCAGGTGCGCATCACCGATTCGACGTTCCTCTACATGCGCGGCATTCCGTTTTTTTCGTCGTTCCTGGAGAAGAGCCTGGAGATCCTGAAGGCTACGCAGCCGGCCGATGCGATCGCGCCGTGGTACGGTGCGCTCGACGGCAAGCTCGACGAAGCGGGCGAAGCGCAGCTTGCCGCGTGGGTCGGCCAGTTGCCGGGACAACCGGCCGCCTGAACGGCCACCGGCGCGTGCGATGACCGCTCATTCCGAAAAAGGACTCCGATGACGACACTGCCTTCCCGTTTGCCGCTGATCCAGGCCCCGATGGTCGGTTCGCTGAGCCCGCTCGCGATCGCGGTTTGCGAAGCCGGCGGGCTCGGTTCGCTTGCGTGCGCGGCGCTCGGCCCGCAGCAACTGCGCGACGAGATCGCGGCGATCCGGGCGCGCACGCCCGCGCCGTTCAACGTGAACTTCTTCTGCCACACGCCGCCGGCGCCCGACGCCGAGGTCGACGCGCGCTGGCGCGCGGCGCTCGCCGGCTACTACGCGCAAGCCGGGCTCGATCCGGCCGACGTGAAGGGCGGCCCCGGCCGCGCGCCGTTCGACGATGCGATGTGCGCGGTCGTCGAGGAGTTGCGGCCGGCCGTCGTGAGCTTCCATTTCGGGCTGCCGGACGACGCGCTGCTCGATCGCGTGCGACGCGCGGGCGCGCTGGTTGTTTCGTCCGCAACGACCGTCGAGGAAGCGCGCTGGCTCGATGCGCGCGGCGTCGACGCGATCGTCGCGCAGGGCGCGGAGGCCGGCGGCCATCGCGGGATGTTCCTGACCGACGACATCCACGCGCAACCGGGCCTGTTCGCGTTGCTGCCGCAGATCGTCGATGCGGTGCGCGCGCCGGTGATCGCGGCTGGCGCGATCGCCGACGGGCGCGGCATTGCAGCGGCGTTCGCGCTCGGCGCGCGTGCGGTGCAGATCGGCACCGGCTACCTGCTGACGCCGCAGGCCGGCCGCTCCGCGCAGCATCGCGCGGCGGTGCGCGCCGCGCGCGACGACGGCACGCGCATGACCAACCTGTACACGGGCCGCCCCGCGCGCGGGCTGCTGACGCGCTTCATGCGCGAGCAGGGGCCGATGAGCGCGCTGGCGCCCGCGTTCCCGCTCGCGACGGCCGCGGTCGATCCGCTGCGCGGCGCGTTCGAGCGGCAGGGCCGCGACGATTTCTCGCTGCTGTGGTCGGGCGAGGCCGCGGCGCTCGCGCGCGAAGAGGATGCGGGCGAACTGACGCGCCGCCTGTGGGACGACGCGCTGGCGTGCGCGGCGGGGCTGCGCGACGCGTTCCCGCAGGCTGTCTGAACGGCCGAGGAAGGGGGCGCCGACGCGGGAGCATCGGCGTATGATCTGGGTTTTCGTCAGCCCGATCCAGGCACCCCCACCATGACCTCCGTCGACACTACCCCCGTCCTCGACCATGACAAGCTCGTTACCTTCATCGAGCGCAAGTGGAACGATGAAATCCTCCACGCGCTGACCGACTACATCGCGATCCCCGCGAAGAGCCCCGCGTTCGATCCCGACTGGGCGACGCGCGGCTATCTCGAGCGCGTCGTCACCGATGCCGCGCAGTGGGCCGAACGCCAGCCCGTGAAAGGCCTGAAGCTCGAGATCGTGCGTCTGCCGGGCCGCACGCCGGTGATCTTCTTCGAGTCGCCGGCCACGCGCGCCGGCAGCACCGACACGATCCTGCTGTACGGCCACCTCGACAAGCAGCCCGAATTCGACGGCTGGCGCGCGGACCTCGGCCCGTGGACGCCGAAGTTCGAGAACGGCAAGCTGTACGGCCGCGGCGGCGCGGACGACGGCTATGCGATCTACGCGAGCCTCGCGGCGCTCGGCGCGCTCGACGAGCAGGGCATCGAGCGGCCGCGCTGCGTCGGCCTGATCGAAACCTGCGAGGAATCGGGCAGCTACGACCTGCTGCCGTACGTCGACGCGCTGCGCGACCGGCTTGGCCAGGTGTCGCTCGTCGTGTGTCTCGATTCGGGCGCCGGCAACTACGACCAGATGTGGCTCACCACGTCGCTGCGCGGGCTCGTGTCCGGCGACCTGCAGGTCGAGGTGCTGGAAGAAGGCATCCACTCGGGCGTCTACGGCGGCATCGCGCCGTCGAGCTTCCGCGTGATGCGCCAGTTGTTCGAGCGTCTCGAAGACGCGAAGAACGGCAACCTGCTGCCGGGCGTGTTCCACTGCGAGATTCCGTCGAGCCGCGTGCGCGAAGCCGACGCGGCTGCCGCGATCCTCGGCGATGCGGTGTGGAAGGGGTTGCCGTGGGCGTGCGGCGCGGACGGCAAGCCCGTGCTGCCGACCACGACCGATCCACGCGAGGCGCTGCTGAATTCGACGTGGCGCCCGTCGCTGTCGGTGACGGGCGCGGCCGGCATGCCGGCGCTCGCCGATGCGGGCAACGTGCTGCGTCCGCGCACCGCGTTCAAGCTGTCGCTGCGCCTGCCGCCGCTCGTCGATGCCGCGCAGGCCGTGCAGCAACTGAAGGAACTGCTCGAACTCGATCCGCCGTACAACGCGAAGGTCACGTTCAAGCCGGACGCGGGCGCCGCGACCGGCTGGGCGGCGCCCGATCTCGCGCCGTGGCTCGCATCGTCGCTCGACGCCGCGTCGCGCCGCCACTTCGGCGCGGACTGCGCGTACATGGGCCTCGGCGGCACGATCCCGCTGATGAACGTGCTGCAGGAAGGCTTCCCGTCCGCGCAGTTCATGGTGTGCGGCGTGCTCGGGCCGAAGTCGAACGCGCACGGCCCGAACGAGTTCCTGCACGTGCCGTACGCGAAGAAGCTGACTGCCGCGGTCGCGGACGTAATCGCGTCCGCGCGCTGATCGCCGCGACTGCCCAACCCGACCTGACGGAACCTTGCCGATGCCCGTACTGCCGACGCCCGACACCGAACCGTTGCGCATGCGCGCCGAACCGCTGCATGCATTCGTCGCGGCACTCTGGGAGCGGGCCGGCAGCAGCGAGCGCGAGGCGCGGCTCGTCGCCGATCACCTGGTCGGCGCGAATCTCGCGGGCCACGATTCGCACGGGATCGGGATGATCCCGAACTACGTTGCTTCGTGGCGGGAAGGGCAGTTGCAGTTGAACGGGCACGCGTCGATCGTTCGCGACGGCGGCGCGGTGCTGACGCTCGACGGCGGGCGCGGCTTCGGCCAGGTGATCGCGTTCGAGGCGATGGTCGAAGGGATCGAGCGCGCGCGGCGCATGGGCATCTGCGCGATCGGGCTGCGCGACGTGCATCACCTTGGCCGCATCGGGCACTGGGCCGAGCAGTGTGCGCGCTCGGGGCTCGTGTCGTTCCATTTCGTCAACGTGCCGGGCGACCTGCTGGTCGCGCCGCTGCACGGTACCGATCCGCGCTTCGGCACGAACCCGTTCTGCGCCGCGTATCCGCGTGCGGGCCGGCCGCCGCTGCTGCTCGATTTCGCGACGAGCGCGATCGCGTACGGCAAGACCCGCGTCGCATACAACCAGGGCAAGCGCGTGCCGGCCGGGTCGTTGATCGACCATCGCGGCCAGCCGACCGACGATCCGGCCGTGATGCACGAGCAGCCGTTCGGCGCGCTGCTGCCGTTCGGGCTGCACAAGGGGTATGCGCTGGCGGCGATGTGCGAGATCTTCGGCGGTGCGCTCGTCGGCGGGCATACGACGTACGGCGATACGCTGCAGAAGACGAGCGCGATCGTCAACGGGATGCTGTCGGTGCTGATCGATCCGAAAGCGTTCGACGCGGCCGATGCCGAGCGCGAAGCCGATGCGTTCGTCGCGTGGGCGAAGGCGTCGCCGCAAGCCGGCGACGCGCCGGTGCAGGTGCCCGGCGAGCCGGAGGAAACGAGCCGCGCCGCGCGCGGCGCCGGCGGCATTCCGGTCGACCGCGCGACGTGGCGGCAGATTCGCGACAGCGCGGCGGCCGTCGGCTTCGACGACGCGGCGCTCGATGCGTGGACGCAGCGCTGTATCGGCGCCGCTTGACCGACAAGGGCGGCCGATGAGCTGGCAGGCGGACAAGGCGCACGGCGAGGAGATCGCGTACCAGATCGCGAGCCTCGGCCATCTCGAAGTCACGCGGTTCTTCAGCGGCGCCGCGATGCGGCTCGACGGCGTGATGTTCGGCTTCCTGGCGCGCGGGTCGCTGTTCCTGCGTGTCGACGACGTGAACCGCCCGGCGTTCGTCGCGGCGGGGATGGGGCCGTTCTCGTATTCGGGGCGCACGCGTACCGTCGCGCTCGAGGGCTACTACGAGACGCCGGCCGACGTGCTCGAGGATGCAGGCGCGCTGTTCGACTGGTGTCGCGGTGCGTATCGTGCGGCGCTGCTGGCGGGGCCGCCGAAGCGCAAGGCGAGGGCGGCGCCGAAGACGGCATCCGGGACGGCGTCGAAGCCCGCGCCGAAACCGGCATCGAAGGCGGCGCCAAAACCCGCGTCGAAGCCTGCGCCGAAACCCGCGTCGAAGCCTGCGCCGAAACCCGCGCCAAAACCCGCGTCGAAGCCTGCGCCGAAACCGACGGCGGGGCAAAAATCGAAGCCGGCATCGAAACGGACTGCAAAGCCATCTCCCGAAACGGCACCCAAATTGGCTTCGAAATCGTCATCGACACGTAAGAAAGCCTAGTGTCGATCGCGCGAAGCAACGGCTTCGCGATTTCCGTTCTCCTTTCTTTCCGACTACTCGGTCGCCGGGCGATTCGCGCGACGCGCAGCGGCCGCCGTACGCTCGCGCGGATCATCGACGCATGGTTGGGGCAAGCCTGAGCCAGTCAATCTGGTTGACCGGCGATGGGCGTGCTTGCCGGCACCGGCCATGTCGCTCCCACGCCACGGCGTTGAATACCGAGGCCGCAGGGGCATCGGCGGCGAACGTGAGGGTAGCGGGGTAGCCGCAGATCGGACACGCAAAAGCGCAACGCTTGCCGCACCGCACATTCCGGATGCTTCACAACCGCGGCCCCGGCGTTTATGATCGGCGCGGATCGTGCCCGTGCCTGGCGCGGCCGGTGCCGGCCTCGCCGCCGGCTCCGCGAACGGCGCATCGTACGCCGCGCGCAACGCTTCCACACTCATCATTCCAGACGGAGACAGCCGATGCTCGTCCTGATTCTCGGTTTAGCGATCTTCCTCGGTGTGCACTCGATCCGGATCGTCGCCGACGGTTGGCGCTCCGCGATGATCGCGCGAATCGGCGAGAAAGGCTGGAAGGCCGGCTATGCGATCGCGTCGATCGTCGGCTTCGTGCTGATTGTTCTAGGTTACGGAATCGCGCGCGAAGGCGCGGCGCTGCTGTGGGTGTCGCCCGTCGGCGTGCGCCACCTCACCGGCATGCTGACCGCGGTCGCGTTCGTGCTGATCGCCGCGGCCTACGTGCCCGCGAACCGCATCAAGGCGCTCGTCGGGCATCCGATGCTGGCCGGCGTGATGGTCTGGGCGGTTGCGCACCTGCTCATGAACGGCACGGTGCACGCGGTCGTGCTGTTCGGCGCGTTCTTCGTGTGGTCGCTCGTCGATTTCGTCGTGTCGCGTACGCGCGATCGCCGCGACGGCGTCCGCTATCCGGCCGGCAAGCTGTCGGGCGACGCGGTTGCGATCGTGGTCGGGCTCGTCGTGTGGGGCGTCTTCGCGGGGTTCCTGCATGGCCCGCTGATCGGCGTGCGGCCGTTTGGTTGAACGCCCGCGCCGGCCCAGACCGGCAGCCACGGCAGGAAATTGTCGAGGACCGCAGCGAGCAGGATCGCTTTGTGCCGGGCCGCTGGCGTTGAATCGGAATGACTGCCGCGGTGGCGGCAACGATGTGCGTGCATCAGATCGGCTTGACGAACAACCCGACGGTCAGCACCGCGCCGATGCAGACGATCCCGATCCGCAGCACGCGTTCGTTTACGCGCTGCAGCGCCCACGTGCCGAGCAGCCCGCCGACGATCGCGCCGCCGCCGAGCGCGAGCGCGGCGCCCCAGTGCAGGTGCGGCGACGTCAGGAACAGCACGACGGCCGACGCGTTCATCACGCCGGCAAGCGCGTTCTTCGTCGACATCGCGTGACGCGGCGACAGGCCGGCCATCGTCAGCGTGGCCATCATCAGGAAGCCGAGCCCGCCGCCGAAGTAGCCGCCGTAGATCGCGATCATGAACTGCGAGATCGCGGCGGGCACGGCGCCGAGGTGCGCCGTGCCTTCGCCCGGCTTGCGGAAAAAGCTGCCCCACGCGAATACGATCGTCGCAAACAGCACGAGCCACGGTACGAGGCGCGAGAAGATCGACGACGGCGTCTTCAGCAACAGCAGCCCGCCGAGCGCGCCGCCGACGACGCTGATCGCGAACAGCGCGCGAAACGACAGCTTGCCCGCGCCGCGCACCATGTGTCGGCTCGCCCAGCCGGTCGTGACCTGCGCGGGAAACAGCGCGACCGTCGACGTGATGTTCGCCGCGAGCGGCGACATGCCCGACACGATCAGCGCCGGCAGCGTGATGAACGAGCCGCCGCCCGCGAGGGTGTTCTGCAGGCCGGCCCAGAGGCCGGCGAGGATGACGAGGGCGAGCATCGGCGCGGGAGCGGGGAGGTGGCAGGGCTCGCCTGCCGGAAGCGGGCAGGCGCGGCGGACGCACGATGGTAATGCAGGATCGCGGGCGCGGGAAGGCGGTGCGGCGCGTGCGTGCATGGCCGTGGCGTGTGCCGGACATGGGTTCGCAAAAGGCCGGCTCCGGCCAGGAAAACGCCCGATTTAACGCTTCATTACGATGGGCTTTCCGGAAAGGTGCTAAATTCGCCCATCGATATCTCATAAAGCGGAAAGGGCAGACAGATGCTGAAGAAATTGGCCGGGATGGCAGTGGTGGTCGGTGCGACGGCGGTGGCATCGCTGCCTGCCGTGGCAAGCGACACGAGCAACGCACTGGGCGGCGCGCTGGGTGGCGTCGCCGGCGCGGCGGTCGGCAACGCGGTTGGCGGAAGCACGGGTGCCATCATCGGTGGTGCTGTGGGCGGTGGCGCGGGCGGTGCGGTGACGTCGAACAAACACGAACGCACGGGCGCTGTCGTCGGCGGCGCGCTGGGCGGCGGCGCAGGCGCCGCTGCGGGCAACGCGATGGGCGGCACGACCGGCAGCCTCGTCGGTGCCGCTGTGGGCGGCGGCGCGGGTGCGGCGCTCGGCGGCCACGTGTCGCGCAACAACTCGCGTTCCAACGATCATTACCGCGGCAACAAGCACAAGAACAAGAAGCGCTACAAGCAGAACGACTGACCGGCGGTTCCCCGGCGCGTGTTGATGGCGCCGGGATACCGTGCATGAATGGCGACGGAGGCGGTCAAGCGGTCAATCCGTCTTTCCGTCTCCGACGATCAGCGCGTTGAGCACCAGATCCGAGATGGTGCGGTAAGCCGCGTCGAAATCGTCGCTTCCCAGCGCGCGCTTGCCGAGCACCAGCAGCATCTGCGGGGCGAAATCGGCATACGCCTGCGTGGCTGCCCAGATCAGGAAGAACAGGTGCTCCGCATCGACCTGCCTGACCTTGCCTGCCTCGATCCAGCGTTCGAGGACCCGGATGTCGTCGCGCAACACCGGAATCAGTTGTTTGCGAATTTCCTTTCCGTAGGTCTTGGCCCCGCCGATGATCTCCAGCGCAAAAACCCGCGATCCATGCGGGCGATTTCTGGAGAATTCGAGTTTGGCCCGGATATAGGCCGACATGGCTTCCGCGGGCTCGCGATCGGGCGCCGCAAACTCCCGCATCCTGCCGAGCCAGTCCCGCAATACGTCGTCCAGCACGCGTTGGTAGAGCGCCAGCTTCGTGGGGAAGTAGTACATCAGGTTCTGCTTCGACAAGCCGGCGGCCGCCGCGATTGTCGCAACGGAACTCCCCTCGAATCCGTAAGTGGAAAACGATGCTTCGGCAGCGGCGAGAATGGCTGCCTCGAGATTGTCGCGCAGCGCTTCGCGCCGGCCGTGAGGCCGGACGGGCGTTCCCGCGGTCGGCTCGGCCGGGTTCATCGCCATGCTTCTTCCAGCATGTCGGACCAGCGTCATCGCCCGCTCAACGCGTGCCCGCTTCAGGATAGGTGATGCGTTCAGGCGCGCGCTGCATGATGACCTTCCCGGCGCGCAGCGACAATTGCACCTTGGCCTGTTTGCGAACCACTTCATAGTCGCAATCCGCATCGAGGATCAGCAGATTGGCCGGCCGCCCGACGGCGATGCCATAACGATCGCCCAGGGACATCGCATGTGCGCTGTGCTCCGTCACGAAGTCGAGGCATCGCTGCAGGTCTTCATAGCCGAGCATGTGGCACACGTGCAGGCCGACGTCGAGGATGCGCAGGATGTTTCCGTTGCCGATGGGATACCACGGATCCTTGATCGAATCCTGTCCGAAGCACACGTTGATGCCGGCGCGATCGAGTTCCGCCACACGCGTAATGCCGCGCCGTTTCGGGAAAGTGTCGAAACGCCCCTGCAGGTGGATGCTTTCGGTCGGACACGAAACAAAATGGATTTCCGACCGCTTCAGCAAGCGGAACAGCTTCGAACAGTAGGCGTTGTCGTAGGAACCCATCGCGGTCGTGTGGCTGGCGGTGACGCGCGTGCCCATCCCGCGAACCCGCGCTTCCTCGGCGAGCACTTCCAGGAAGCGTGAATGCGGATCGTCGGTTTCGTCGCAATGGACATCGACGAGGCAGCCCTTGCGTTCCGCGAGCTCCATCAGGAACTTGATGGAGCTCACGCCCTGGTCGCGCGTGTTCTCGAAATGCGGGATGCCGCCGACGACGTCGGCGCCCATTTCGATCGCGCGCTCCATCAGCGCCCGTCCGTTCTCGAACGACTCGATGCCCTCCTGAGGGAAGGCGACGATCTGCAGGTCGATGAGATCGCGCGCTTCGTCCCTGACCTCGAGCATCGCCTTCAATGCGGCAAGCGAGTGATCGGTGACGTCCACATGCGTGCGCACGTGCTGGATGCCGTTGTCGCGCAACATCCCGATCGTGGTGTGGGCGCGGGCTTTCGTATCGTCATGCGTAATGGTGGCCTTGCGCTGGCCCCACCGCTCGATGCCTTCGAACAGCGTGCCGCTCATGTTCCATTCGGGTTCGCCCGCGGTCAGCGTCGCATCCAGGTGGATATGCGGTTCGACCAGCGGCGGGATGACGAGATTGCTGCCTGCATCGATGACGTCGCCACCTTGTGGCGTCAGCGGCGACGGCTGGAGGTCGATGCCGCGAATCATGTCCGCGTCGATGTCTATCGTGAAGAGGCCGCTACGGCCGCGCAATCTGGCGTTGATGATTTTCATGAGCATTCCTGTGGTTCGGGGGAGCGGGAGGGCGCGCAGCGGAATCATTCACCCTGGACGGACGGTTCGCGCGAGAACGCGCGGGCAACCTGCAGCAGCACGATGTAGGCTGCGGCGGACGCCGCAATGCCGACGATCGGCGCGATCCACGGCGATGTATAGGCGAGTCCGGCGCCGATTGCATACGCGGCCAGACCGACCAGATTGAAGCGCGGAAGGCGGGCGGTGGCAAGCGACGGGTATTGCCCGCGATGGCGGTACCAGTAGTCCGCCATGATCACGCCGCCGACGGGAGGAATGATCGAGCCGAGCAGCACCAGGAACGGAATCAGCAACTCGTACATCCCGCCGACCGCGAGCACGATGCCGATCGCCGCGCCCACGAGTACGAGCGTGCGGCGCCGTTCGGTGCGCAGCAGATGGCATCCGGCGGCCGCCACGTTGTACATCGTCGGCCCCTGGATGGTCCAGAGATTGACGCACAGCATCACGACCGCTGCGATCGACAGGCCCTGCAGCATCATCACCTCGACGATGTCGGCTTGCTGATAGACGATCGCGCAGTACGCGCCCGCGATGATCATCAGGCCGTTGCCCGCGAAGAATCCGATCATGCTGGCCGAGACGGCGCTGCGCGCGCTGCGTGCGAGGCGCGTCCAGTTGGTTGCCTGGGTGGCGCCGCTGGCAAAGGTGCCGATGACCATGGTCACGGCCGCCGAGAACTGCATCGGATGAGACGGCGCGATGTGCGTGAGGCCGGCCCATCCGCCGATATCGCGGGTGGCGATCCACATCGATGTCATCAGGAGAACGAACATCAACGGCACGGAGACGCGCGACAGCACATCCATGCCGCGATAGCCGATGATGGCCGTGATGGAGAATCCGAAGCCGAACAGGATCATCAACGGCGTGGTAACGGAGGCCGGCCAACCCAGCAGCTTGACCAATACGATCGCCACCGTCGCGGTTCCCCATGCGTACCAGCCGAGTTCGGCGAAGCCGAGCAGGAAATCGGACAGCTTGCTGCCGACTTCCCCGAAGCAGAATCGCCCCATCAGCACCGCATTCAGGCCGCTGCGGGCGGCAATCAGCGCAAGCGACGCCGCATAGGCGGCGAGCAACAGGTTTCCGATCACAGCGATCTGGATCATGCTGACGACGTCGAAGGCGACACCGATCTTGCCGCCGGCAAACATCGTTCCCGTGAAGAACGTGAAACTCAACAACACCATCGTGATGGACAGGAATCCGGTGCGTTTCCCGAGCGGGACTTCGCTCAGCGGGAATTCTCCGTGATCCGATTCGTCCATCGGGCTTGCATCCCGGTTCGTGGGCATCTTGTCTCCCGTCAGCGATTGGGTTGGGTCTGAGAGGGGTTACGGGGGCCGTGCTTGGATGGGTGACGCGCTGTTTCAGCGCGTTATTTTCTCAGTTCAAAATTTTTACTAGGGTAAAAACTTGGGCCGGGCGGATGGCGGGGGAAATCACCGGATTTGTGCAGCGCACCCGTGAGGCGTCACGTGTATCGGCCGATCCGTCGATACGGTTCATCGGAGTCCGGGCGGACGAAAACAGCGGAAACACGACTGTTGCCGCGCCAAGTCCATGCCGAAACGACACGGGATTGTCGGGGGCCGGGAACGAGCAGGCACAAGCGGCAGGTGTTTTGTCCGGTTCGCTGCCGGCAGCGGTGCGAGGAATCGCTAAAGATGGCCCGCCAGAGTCCGATGAACTAGAGTTGCTGCATTCCGGGCTGGGGCTAGAGGCCGACGCGACAGATTCTTGGGAGTTGTCCCTGGTATGGGGCAGGTAAATTTACTTCCGAAATAATGGAACTAAAGTTTCGCCAATGTCGCCGAGTGAACTAAAGTTGCGCGATTCCAGCGTTTCGTGCGTCCGAAAGTGGGCTAGACGACGGATGATGCCGATGGCGTATGCCATTTGCGTTCTTCAAAAGCTACAATTCCGGGCCGCTCCATGTCACGACATCCGTTCACCGGAATGACCACCGCGTCCGTCGTCGCGTGGCTCGGCACGCCATCGGCTCATGCCGGCTGGTTCAGCTGCGATGAAAAACGGCTGACCATCGATGCCGATCGTTACGTCGAGGACCAGTCACCCGCGAGGCGGTTGGCCGATCCAGGGCAGCTATTCGGCATCGGCGGAGATCACTGAGGCGACTACAGCCGGTTGCGTCGAATCGTCGAGCTTTGGCAGCCAGACGAAGGCGATCGTCACAAGCGTAACGCCAACGACAAGCATCGGCACCACCATCGGCCAAGCGCCTAATTGATGGTGCGGGTCGACGAAGGTTGCCGCCGTTTGGCCAACGCAGAAAGCGAACAACATCATGATGAAGCCTGACCATGACACGGCACGACCTGCAAGGTGCGGCAGACCGCTCACTGCGCCTGCCTGTCCGCAAGGTTGGTGGATCCCGTGGCCGAGACAATACACCCCGTGTCCCAATAGCAGAGGCCACGCACTCCAGGGAAGCAGCAAGCAGCCGAGCGCCTGGATCACGGCGCCAGAGAGGCTCAGCGTCGCGCCTTGCCGCACGGTGCGAAGCATGCTCTGGCGGTTTAGCAGTCGTCGGCATCCATACGTGCTCGCAACGTAGACCAAGGTGCCGCAGGCGGGTATCCAGCCGTATAGCGGAGGCGATATGCCGAGATATCCGATGTAGATCGCCGGCGAGAGCAACAGAAAGCAGAACATGCCGGTATAGGTCGAGGCGGCCACGAGTGCCCACACCCTGAATGTCGCGCTGGAGAAGATTTCACGTACGTCGCCGGCTGGTCGCTGGCCCGCATCTCCCTGCTGACGGGATTCTTCAAAACCGCGCCAGCACATCGCAAGCAGCACGGAAGCATACAGGCTCATGCCCGCAAGGACCCACCGCCAACCTGCGTGTTGGGTAACATATGCGCCCAGGATCGGCGCGACACACGCCATCATCCCCATCCCCGTGAATCCGCGCGCCATCACATGTGGCCCATCGTCGACCGGATATCGATCGCGCACCGTCGCACGCGCGCATACCAGGATCGCGGCCATCGCAAAACCCTGAAACGCGCGTGTCACAGTCAACATCGCAGCGGTCGCAGCGAGCGCGGCACCCAGCGCAGCGACCGCGTAAAGTGCGAGGCCAGTCAACAGCACCGGCCGACGGCCGAAGCGATCGGACAGACTGCCCATCGGCAACTGTCCAATGCCGAATGCCAACGCAAAAACCGTGAGGCTGATGCTGGCCGAGCCCAGGGTTGCGGCGATTTCGGGCAGCGCCGGCAGGTAACTGTCAGTCGCTACCGGCTGCGCCGCAAGCAAAAGCGGTAGCAACAGTGCAAAGTCAATGGGAGCGCGGCGGATCATTTGAGCAGTTCCGGGAAAGAACCTTTCCTGAATGGATTTGCGGTAGCTATGCCGCCAGCGCAATAGGGCGCAGGTACGTCGAGGCTGACCATTGCGGTCGCAATTGTTTTCCGGATGGTTCCGGGCATGGATACGACGTCAGGCAGAATGATACCTGTCCGATCGGACAAGTTTCATGCGTACGCGCCTGTGACGATGAACGGCGCCGACAGCGACGGCGCCGAAGCAGTTCGACACAACCGCGACTAGCCTTGAAGGGACCTTGATCCTCGCTCATCCGACGTGCTGTCCGGTTGAATTGCCTGTGCACGCAGGCGATCGTATTCGGCCTTGTCGACCGGCTGCGCATTCGGCTGTCCCAGATCGTTCATGTGAATGCGATAGGTTTCTCGAGCGCTCAACGCGGCAATCGATGCAATCACGGTGGCGCCGAACGTGATTGCACCCACGATCAACCAGACATTGGCAGCCCCGGGCGGAGCCACAGCCGTAAAGAGCGCCGGGAGCATCGCGGTGGCAGCGGTGCCGAGGTTCTGCGCGATTGCCATGGCCGAGACACGGGTGCGGGTCGGGAAAAGTTCGGGGTAGAAACTCGGGAACACCGCGTTGTAGCCCTGATAGACAACGCCCCACATCAGCAGCGACATCGCGAAAGCTAGCGGTACGCTCTTGATGCTGATCGCATAGAGGTAGGCGAACGCGAGCAGGCCCGACAGCAGCGCACCGAAAATGATGGGCGGTTTGCGGCCGATCTTGTCCGACAGGTTGCCGACGTACGGAATCACCAGCACCGCGACGACGTTGCCCACCACCGGAATCCAGAGGTAGACGTCCTTTGCGAAGCCGATGCCGTAGGCCGGCTGCACCGCGTAGGCCGCGCCGAAGATGGTGGCCACCACCGGAATCACGTTCATCAGCGCCATGCATACCACACGCAGCATGTCCGTCCAGCTGTACTTGAAAGCGTCGATTACCGGTGAACGAGGGCGGGACTGCTGCCGGATTTCCGCTGTGAAGGCTGGCGTCTCGTCCACCTTGCGGCGGATGATCCAGGCCGCGATGATGACCACGAAGCTGAGCAGGAACGGAATGCGCCAGCCCCAGCTGTTGAATTGCTCGGCCGGCAAGTAGTGTGCGAGTGGCAGGAACACGGCAGCCGCCAGTACCTGACCGGCCTGCACGCCCTGCAGCGTGAAACTCGCGAAAAAGCCGCGGCGTCCGAAGGGCGCGTGCTCCAGGATCATGGAACTGGCGCCCGAGATCTCGCCGGCCACCGCAAAGCCCTGTGCCAGGCGCAGGATCACCAGCAGTACCGGCGCCAGCAGCCCGGCCTGCTCATAGGTCGGCAGCAGGCCCACCGCGATGGTCGAGAAGCCCATCAGGAACATGCACCAGAGCAGCACGGTCTTCCGCCCATGCGTGTCGCCGAGATGACCGAGCACGAAGGCGCCGATCGGCCGCGATACATAACCCACGCCGTAGGTGGCCAGTGACGCGATGATGGCGGTAGTCGCATTGCCCTTCGGGAAGAAGATCTGCGGAAAGATCAACGCCGATGCGGTGGCGTAGATGAAAAAATCGTAGTACTCGAGCACCGACCCGATCCAGCCGCTGGCGGCGGCCTTCTTCGACTGATGCTTGCCTCGAGGCTCCTGTGATGTGGCTTCCATGCTTGTCTCCATATATTGATATCGAGGGCAGATGGCAACGCGCCTGCGAGGAACCGGCTCCTGCCCGAAGCTTCAGTTCCTTTTCGCACGACTGGTGCAACCGTCGCGGCCCAGCCTATGTTGGCCTTCGGCAGATCTGCTCTTGTGCAGCGTCACTCACGCTCGATCGATCGCCGAGGCGGCCGCCCGCAGGGCCAGCAGATAGCTATGAACACCGAAGCCGCATATCTGCCCGCTGACGATGTCGGCGAAAACGGAGTGATGCCGGAACGGTTCCCTGGCATGTATGTTGGACATGTGCACTTCGACGATGGGGCATGTGAGGATGGCCAGCGCATCACGGATGCCGTAGCTGTAGTGGGTCCAGGCGCCGGCATTGATCAGCACGGCGTCCTGACGCTCTTCGAATGCGCGATGAATACGCTCGCACATCAATGTTTCGCTGTTCGTCTGGAACGATTCCACCTGCGCGCCCAGCTCTGTCGCGAGCCCTTGCAATTGCGCGTCGATCTCCGCCAGCGTGATGGTCCCGTACTGCGCCGGATCGCGTTTGCCGAACATGTTGTGATTGATGCCGTGCAGCATGAGGATCTTTTTCATCGGGGTCTCCATCGCACATTCAGTCAAAAGGCACCGCAAGCCGATCGATCACCGAGCTGGTCTCGGGACGTACGCCACGCCACCAGGCGAACGCTTCGGCTGCCTGCTCGACCAACATGCCGACACCATCCGCGATCCCGTGCACTCCCGCATTTTTTGCGAGTCGGAGAAAAGGCGTCAGACGCTTGCCGTAGGCGAGCTCGTAGGCCGTGCCGTCCGGACTGAACACGCTCGGCGGAACAGGCGGCAGGTCACCGGTCAGACTGGCCGACGTTGCATTGACCACCAAGTCGAAACGTCCCATCCGAGCCAGGTTCGCGTAGCTGCTGGCAACGACCGGACCGCGTCCGGCGACCTGCGCGGCCAGTGCGCGCGCCTTGTCGACGTCGCGATTCGCGATGACCATCTCGGCCGGTACGGCGTCGAGGAAAGGCAGCAGTGCACCGCGGGCTGCGCCGCCCGCGCCGAGCAGCAGCACGCGTTTGCCGGCCATCGGGAGGCCGAGGTTGACTTCGATGTCGCGGACCAGCCCGATACCGTCGAAGTTGTCGGCCAGGATGCGGCCGCCTTCGAACTTGAGCGCATTAGCCGCTCCCGCCAGTTCCGCGCGCTCGCTTCGTTCGTCCGACATCGCGAAAGCGTCGAGCTTGAACGGGGCAGTGATGTTGATGCCCTTGCCGCCGCTCGCGGCGAATGCCCGAACCACGCCGGCAAAGGCGCCGTCCAGCTCGACCGGTCCCTCGATGGCCGCATAGCTGATGTCCTGCCGCGTTGCTTGCGCGAAGAGGCCGTGAATCAGCGGAGATTTCGTGTGTCCGATCGGATTGCCGATCACTGCGTACTGGTCGGTCATCGCTGGCTCGCTTTTGAATAGAGGACGCCGTCGGCCTGCATCGCGTCGATTTCGGCCGGATCGAATCCGAGCGAATGCGCGACTTCGGCGTTGTGCTGCCCGAGATCGGGTGCGGTATCGCGAATCGTCGTATCGCAATCGGAGAACCGGAACGGCAGGTTAGGCAGGCGCAGCGTCCCATAGCGCGGATGCTGCTGCTCGACGACCATGCCTCTTGCCTGGATCTGCGGATCGGCCAGCACCTCGTCGATGCGCTGCACCTTCGCGCAGGGAACGTCGATGTGATCCAGCAGTTCGAGTACCGACGCGACGGAACGGGCGGCCACCCACGGCTCGACCACCGAAAGAATCTCCGAGCGGTGCGCGTTGCGCCCGACACTGTCGTGAAATCGTGTGTCGGCACCGAAGCCCGGCGGGCCGCCTTGTGCTTCGATCAGCATAGCGAAGCGTTTCCACGCGTCGTCGACTTGAGCGGCGATCACGAGATCGCCGTCCGCGGCACGGAACACGCCATAGAGCGTCGAGGTCGGCATGTCGTGCCCGGTCTGCTCGGGCAGCACGCCTTGCAGCGTATAGCACTGCACCGCGTATTCGTGCATCGACACCAGCGTGTCGTACAGCGCCATGTCGATGTGCTGCCCGCGATTGCTCTTCACGCGCCCCAGCAGCGCGGCATTGATGGCCGCCACCGCATGAATGCCGGTGTACATGTCGCCCAGCGAGATGCGTAGCAGCGGTGGCCGCTCGCCCGGCGTGCCGACCATCTGCATGATGCCGCTCTTGGCCTCGGCGATCAGCCCGAAACCGGCACGATGCGCGTCCGGTCCGGTGTGGCCGTACGCCGAAATCGAGCAGTAGACGAGGCCCGGATTGCGCGCCGACAGTTCGGCATAACCCAGCCCGAGTTTGTCCAGCGCGCCCGGTCGGTAATTCTCGATGAACACGTCCGCCGAGTCGCACAGTCGCTGCATGAATGCCTTGCCGCGTGCGTCCTTCATGTTGACGCTCACGCCGCGCTTGCCCATGTTGAGCTGCAGGAAATAACCGCTTTGCTGATCGTCGAGCACGGTCGCGTGCTGGCGTCCGGCGTCACCGGTGCCGGGACGCTCGACCTTGATCACTTCCGCGCCGAGTGCCGCGAGGCACCGCCCGACATAGGGGCCGGCGAGGAAATGACTGTAGTCGACGACGCGAATGCCTTCGAGTGGACGGGCTTGCATCAGATCGCTCCCGGACGGCGCGGCACCATCAGGCGGTGTTCGCCGCGTTGAACGACCTGGCCGTCCTGATTGACCAGCTCCGACGGCAGCACGACGATGCCCCAGCCCGGGCGGCTCTTGCTCGCCCGCATCGCGCCGACGCGGAACGTCACGTGCAGCACGTCGTTGACCTTGATGGGCAGCACGAAATCCCACGTCCAGCCGAGCGACATACCCGGCAGAAAGCGGTAATCGCTCTGTGTCTTCAGGCCGTCGGCGATGGACAGGCCGAATAGCCCGTGCGCGACGAGGCAGCCGAAGTGGCTGGCATTCGCGTAGTCCTCGTCCACGTGGACGGGCGTATGGTCGCCGGTGAGAGTGGCGTAGGCGAGAATGCGCTCCTTCGTCACCGTATAGTTCGGACTCACGCATTCGTCGCCCTCACGGGCGTCGTCCCAGTATTTCTCGACGATCGTCATGGTCACGCCTCCGCGCGCGGGTTGATTGCCAGTGCCTGCGCGACGCATGAAGCCGGGCTGGCCTGGATCAGTTCGACGGCGAGCCCGTCGGGCAAGCGAAGCCAGTTGCGTCCCTGCGGCATCTCCGTTACGCCGAATCGTTGTGCCGCGGCCAGCGCGGCCTCCAGGTCTTCGCACATCACGCCGAGATGGGCGAGCCGGCCTTCCGGGCCGTCATGTTCCGGCGCGTGGATGAACTGCAGGCCGCCGAGCGTCCAATACTGCCGGGGCGCGTCGAGCGTTCCGTCCACTTCGCGCAGGCTCATGCCGAGGACTTCCTCGAAGAAGCGGATGTGCCAGCGGATGTCCTTCACCCAGATCGCAACGTGTTCCAGATAGGCTTTCGGGGCATTCATGCGTCGACCTCCTCGCGTTGACGATCGGCCATCGCGCGCTCGAGCCCCTTGATGCAGGCGACGAGCGTCGCATTGACCGGGGTCGGCACGCCGTAGCGCTGCCCCCACCGAACGACTGAACCATTGATGAAGTCGATCTCGGTGATCGAGCCCTTCTCCAGGCTTTGCAGCATCGAGGTCTTGAAGGTCGCGGGCAGCCCCTCGGCGGCGAGCGTCCATGCCTGTTCGGGATCGGTCATCGACAGCTTCACGCCGGCTGCCTGCGCCGCCGCGATCGCCTCGGCCACGGCCGCGAGCGACGTTGCCTTCAGCAGCGGCTCATCGTAGAGCTGCCCATAGGTCAGACCGGTAACGCCGGTCAGCGCGCCCGTCGCGACGTTCACCAGCAGCTTGTCCCACATGGTGCCGACAATGTTGTCGCTGATCGTCGTGGCAAGGCCGGCGGTATTGAACGCGTCGGCGATCGCCTGTACACGCGGCGTGATGCGGCCGTCGAGCTCACCGATATAGGTGTACTTGCCGACCACGCCGGACTCGATATGACCCGCGCCGCGCAGTACGCCGCCGACATAGGTCTTGCCGGCGAGCACGCGCTCGCGGCCGACGACGTCGGCCAGCAGGTCCTCGTGACCGAGACCGTTCTGCAGCGACAGCACGTGCGTATCCGGCCCCACCAGCGCTTGCGCGCCGCGCATGGCCGTCTCGGTATGGAACGACTTGACCAGCACGACCACCAGATCGGCTGCACCGACTTCGGCCGCCTGCGTCGTCGCATGGACGCGCACTTGCCGGGAGCCGCCAGTGTCGTCGACCCGCAGGCCGTCGCGGCGCATCGCTTCGACGTGTGCGGGAGAGCGGTCGATCAGCCAGGTCTCGTGACCGCCTTCGGTGAGGGTGGCACCGATCGCGCAGCCCAGTGCGCCGGCGCCCAGAACCGCAATCTTCATTGTTTTCTCCTGTCGACCAGAGTTAACGCCATGTCGGCCGGAGCTAGTGCTTCAGCACTTACTTCGGTCCCGTGCAAAGCTGACGAATGGCTGCACGATAGGATTCGGCGCTCACGCTGGCAATGCAATGACTACAATGACATCATTGCCATGGACAATAATGCGATGACGTCGACCGACCTTCCCGACCTGAAGCTGCTCCAGCTCTTCGATCTTCTGTACGACGTGCGAAGTGTCACGCGCGTGGCCGAGCAGCTCGGTCAGAGCCAGCCGACGGTCAGCATCTGGCTCGGGCACTTGCGGGAATACCTGCACGATCCATTGTTCATTCGAACGCCGGGCGGAATGGCGCCGACGCCGCAGGCCGATGCGCTCATCGGGCCGTGCAGGGAAATCCTCGAGTCGCTGAGACGGTTCACCGCATGGGAGATCGCATTCGATCCCGCCACGGCGCAGCGGCGATTTCGCATCTGCATGACCGACGCGAGCCACGTCACACTGCTTCCTCAGCTGCTGGCGCATGTCCACGCGGCGGCGCCCGGCATCCGGCTGGAAGCCGCGCGGATCGACGGCAACACGGAACGCGCGCTCGAATCCGGCGAGGCCGATCTCGCGATAGGCTATGTCCCGTGGCTCGGCGGCAGCATTTATCAGCAGCAGTTGTACGAGCAGGACTGGGTGTGCCTTGCCAACCGTCGCCACCCCAGGATCCGTACCCGACTCGGGGTGAAGCAATATTGTGCGGAGGGACACGTGGTCATCACGGCGGGCACCGGCGCGCAACTCCTCGAGCAGGCGCTGATGCGGGAACGCATCGACCGTCAGGTCGTGCTGGAGTTGCCGGGATTCTTGGGGCTGGGTGCCATCATCCAGAGCACCGATCTGATCACGACGCTGCCACGTCACATCGGCGAGACGTTGGCTCGGGCCAATGACCTGGTGGTTCACTCATGCCCGATCCCGGTGGAAGGCTTTGCAGTCCGGCAGCACTGGCACGGCCGGTATCACCACGAAGCGGGGAATCGCTGGCTGCGTAGCGTGGTGATTCAGTTATTTGGCGGTTCGCGCTGACGCAATGCGAGCGTCGGTTGACTCGGGAGATGTCTCGAGCGCTCTACATTGAGTCCGACGATTCTCCGCGATGGGATGCCCGCTTGATGGGCCGGCCAGGGTGAATGACTCCAAAAGTTGCGCCACTTCTGCAAATTGTAAGATTGTGCCGGAGATGGCCAAAAAGGGAGCAACTTTAGTTCACCGGACTAAATCTCTACAGATTCCGCGTCAGGCCCGTCAATGCGCCGCTTTTCCCGCACGCTTGCCTCCGTGAAATTGTCGTGCTAATTTTTCATGAAAATTCATGACGTAAATTTCACGGGAGTCCGCATGTTCGTGCAGTCCGACCGTCACGTCGCAAGCTACTACGCCGGCACCTACCCGGCGCCGATCCCGCATCGTCCGGAACTGGACGAGCGCATCGACGCCGACGTGCTGGTTGTCGGCGCGGGCTTCAGCGGGCTGCATACGGCATTGCGCCTCGCGCTCGCCGGCAAGCGCGTCGTCGTACTGGAGGCGAGCCGCGTCGCGTGGGCCGCGTCGGGCCGCAACGGCGGGCAGGCGCTGCTCGGCTGGTCGTGCGACATGCAGCCGCTCGAGGATTCGCTCGGCCGCGACGGCGCGCGCCTGCTGTGGGACAGCATGCGCTGGGCCGCGGCCGAGGTGCGCGAACTGCCGGAGCGGCACGGTTTCGACATCGACTACCGGCCCGGCAGCCTGTGGGCCGCGGTGCGGCCGCGCCGTGTCGCGCTGCTCGCACAGGCCCGCGACGAGGCAGCCGAGCGCTGGGGCTACGACCGGTTGCGTGTGATCGGGCGTGATGAGCTGCCCGAATGGATCGGCGGCACGCGCTATCTCGCGGCGCTCCACGATCCGGAAGCCGGCCACCTGAATCCGCTGAAACTCGCGCTCGGCCTCGCGCAGACGATCGAGCGCGCGGGCGGCCGCATCTTCGAACAGAGCCGCGTGCTCGACTGCCGCGAGACGGCCGGCGGCCACATCGCCCGCACGGCACGCGGCGAAGTGCGCGCGGACGTGCTGGTGCTCGCGTGCAACGCGTACGTCGACCGGCTCGATCGCGACCTCGCGCGCCGGCTGCTGCCGGTCGGCACGTACCAGGTCGCGACCGCGCCGCTCGAGCCCGACGTCGTGCGTGCGCTGCTGCCGCAGAACAGTTGCGTGATCGACAACCAGTTCGTGCCCGACTACTTCCGCCTGAGCCCCGACAACCGGCTGCTGTTCGGCGGCGGCTGCACGTATCTCGGCGGTATCCCGGCCGATATCGCGGCGGCGACGCGCCCGCGCCTCGAACGCGCATTCCCGCAACTGGCCGGCGTGCCGCTCGATTACGCGTGGGGCGGCCATATCGACATCAGCATGCGCCGCACGCCGGACGTCGGGCGCCACGGGCAGCGTTTCTGGCTGCAGGGCTTCTCGGGGCACGGCGTGCTGCCGACGCTCGCCGGTGCGCGCGCGGTCGCCGACGCCGTGCTCGGCGACGAGCGCCTGCTCGCGCAGTACCAGCGCATCCGCAACCCGCGCTTTCCCGGCGGCGACCGGCTCGCCGCGCCGCTGGAAGCGCTCGGCAAGGTTTGGTACCGTTTGCGCGATACCGTCTGACCGTATCGGAACCCATCATGAACGAACAGGAAGAGATAGAAAGTCTGGCGATCCTGATCCGCGACCTGCGCAAGCATCGCAAGGTCACGCTGAACGACCTCGCCGAGCGGATCGGCCGCTCGGTCGGCTTTCTGTCGCAGGTCGAGCGCGGGCTGTCGCGCCCGACGGTCGCGGATCTGACCGCGATCGGCGAGGCGCTCGGCGTGCCGACCACGTATTTCTACAGCCTGAGCAAGCCGCGCAGCGTGCCGTGGGTCACGCGGCCCGACGAACGGCGCACCGTGTATTACGCGGCCGGCATCACCGACATCCTCGTGTCGCCGAACATGCGCTCGCGCTTCTCGGTCCTCGAAAGCCATCTCGCGCCGGGCGCGAGCAGCGGCGAGCGGCCCGTCGACGACAGCGACGAGCAGGGCGGCTTCGTGCTCGAAGGAGAACTGACGATCTGGATCGACGGCGACGACACGCCCGTCACGCTCGGCCCGAACGATGCGTTCCAGTTGCCCGCGCACAAGCGGTTCCGATATGCCAACCTGACCGACGCGCCGACGCGCGTGATCTGGGTATTCACCTGAGTTGTCGGCGGGGCGGGCGGCGTTGCAGGCCGCCGCGCCACGCAGCCTGTTTGCAGTACTGATTTAAATGCGGCATGCGTTGTCCGCTGTGCCGCATGAATCCGGTTCGCCGCGCTGCGGCACCGCCATACAAGACATGGAAAGGATGAGACATGGCTGACGTCGTTCCCGCGCTGGTCGGTGAAGTCCGCGCATTCCGGCAGGCGCACCCCGAGATTCGTTATGTCGACCTGATCTGCCTCGACCTGCCCGGGCATTTCTACGGCAAGCGCTACCCGATCGATGCGCTCGAGAAGGTCGCGTCGGGCTCGCTGCTGAAGCTGCCGCAGAACTGCGTGCTGCTCGGCACGCAGGGCGGCCTGTACAAGATCGGCGACTACTGCTTCAACGACGGCGACCCCGACGCGCCGCGCCGCCTGATCCCCGGCACGCTGAAGCCCGTGCGCTGGGAGCGGCAGCCGCTCGCGCAAATGCTGATCAGCTCCGACGGCACGGATGCGCCGATCGAGTTCGAGCCGCGCGAGGTGCTCGCGCGTGTGCTGCGGCGCTTCGCGGCGCGCGGGATCCGGCCGGTCGTCGCGTTCGAGCTCGAGTTCTACCTGTTCGCCGCGCAGCTCGCGGACGGGATGCCGCAGTATCCGCGCGACCGCCTGAGCGATGACCGCGACGATCAGCCGAACATGCATATCGAGCGCCTGTCGCGCTTTTCCGACGTGCTGCACGAGATGGTCGAGGCCGCGCGCGAGCAGGGCGTCGACGCGACGGTGATCACGGCCGAGCTGGGGCCCGGCCAGTTCGAGATCAATTTCGGCCACACCGACGACGGGTTGCGCGCGGCCGACTGGTCGGCGCTGTTCTGCCGCAGCACGCGCGGCGTCGCGCTGCAGCACGGCTATCGCGCGAGCTTCATGGGCAAGCCTTACCTGCATGCGCCGGGCAGCGGGATGCATGTGCACGTGAGCCTGTACGACGACGCGGGGCGCAACCTGCTCGCGGCCGACGGGCAGCGGCCGCTGCGGCACGCGGTGGCTGGGTGTCTCGCCCTGCTGCCGCATTGCATGCCCGTGTTTGCGCCGAATCACAACGCGTTCCGGCGCTACGGGTCGATGGTGAACGCGGCGAGCCGCGCAAGCTGGGGTTTCGAGGATCGCGATGCGTGCATCCGGATTCCCGAGTCGGATGCGCGCAACCTGCGGATCGAGCACCGGCTCGCGAGCGCAGACGCGAATCCGTACCTGGTGCTCGCGGCGATCCTCGCCGGGATGGAGCACGGGCTCGATGCGCGGATCGAACCGATCGCGCCGCTCAACGAGGATCGCGGCAGCGGGATCGATTTTCCGAAGGAGATGCTGTCGTCGGTTGCAGCGATGCAGGATCATCCGGCCGTGCGCGAAGGGCTCGGCAGCGAGTTCGTGATGGTGTATTGCGAGAACAAGCGGCAGGAGGAGCTGGATTTTCGTAACGAGATTGGGGCGCGGGAGTATCGGTGGTTTCTGTGATTACCGCGCGTGCCGTTGAAGCCAACTAGGAAAGCGCGCGCCAATAACGCACTTCTTCGATTGGCGCGCCGTCGATCTCGAAGGTCTTGATGTCGTTTTCGGCGACGAAGCCCTCGCGTTCATAGAACGTCCTTGCACGACGGTTCTCGACCAGTACCCAGAGCGATACCCACGCATGGCCCGCGTCGCGCAGCGCTCGGCATGCATGGTCGACCAGCGCCGCGCCGATTCCTTGCCCGCAATGCGACGGATGCAGATAGATCGCTTCGATCTCGCCCCACGCGCGATCCTTGTCGGTGTCGCGCGTCGGACCATAGGCGATCCAGCCCGCCGTGTCGTGTCCCGCGAATGCGAGCGCGACGCGCGGTCGGCCGGCATCGAGCGCATAGCGCCAGGCGGCCGTGCGTTTTTCGACCGACAGACCGGCGAGGAACGGAGCCGGCATGATGTCCGTGTAGGTCGCTTGCCACGACGCGACATGGATGTTGGCGATGGCCGCGGCATCGGCGGACGTGGCAGCGCGGATGTCGATCGTTGTCGTATTCGGTGTCATGCGTGCTCCGCTTGATTCGTTGAGGACTTCGGAGAATTCATGTCGCATCGCCGTTCCTTTCGCGGTGCCGAAGCGGGTGGATCGCAAGTGCACGCCGTGCCGCGAAGCGCTTCGCGGTACGGCACCTTCGAAGCGCTTACTCGCCGAGCTTCGACGCCACGCACCCCGTGCTCGTGCATTCACGCTCGCGCTCGCGCAGGAACGACAGCCGCGACGCCGTCATGTCGGTCGCGCACTGGAGATCCACGAGGTAGCCGTTGTTGCGGGTTTCGCTGCACTGCGCGTCGCGCTGCTTCAGCCACGCGAGCTGGCCGGCCTTCAGCGTCGCCTGCTGGTCGCCGCTCAGTTGCTTGCGCAGGCGGCCGTATTCGTCGTTGAGTTCGCGGTCGGTTTGCGAGAACTGCGTGCTGCTGCAGTACACCTGGTCGAACGCGCTGTGCGGCTTCGCACAGCCGGCCGCGTGCGCGGCGAACGGAAAGGCAAGCGCGAGCAGCGCGCAGGATGCGAACAGATTCTTCTTTTTCATGGTGATGCTCCTGACTGGGTGAAAACCGTTGAGCCCGATGGGCGGTGCCGTTACTTCGGCGCCGTGCATGCGTCGATCCCGCCCGCGATCGCGGTGGACAGGCGCTGGATCGTCTCGCGCCGCGCGAGCCGCGCTTCTTCGTCGGGATTGACGATCACGCCGGCCTCGACGAGCACGGCCGGAATCGGCGCGGTGCGCAGCACGACGAGATCGTCGAAGCGGTGGATGCCGAGTTGCGGGTCGATCAGCGGGCGATTCTCGCCGCGGATCGGCTGCGCGTGATACAGCGATGGCCGTTCGCCGGCCGCGACCAGCCGCTCGGCGATCGCCTTCGCGCAACGCAGGCTTTCCGCATAGTGCGGATTGCGCTCCGACACGAACACCGAGAAGCCGCGGAATTCGCGTTGCCGGCCCGCGTCGATGAATTGTTGCTGCATCGAGTCGTGATGGATCGACACGAACAGGTTTGCGTCGGGCGCCTGCGTCGAGCGCTGGTCGAGTGCGATCTCGCGGCCGTCGGCCGACGTGCGCAGCACGCGGTCGCCGTGCGCGGCGAGCTTTTCGGCGACCGCTGCGGACAGGTCCAGGTTGTACAGGTATTCGACGCGGCCGCTCGCGCCGGTGGAGCCCGGGTGCGCCGGCGTATGACCGGTGTCGACGACGATGTAGCGCCCGGATGCGGGCTCGGCGCCGGTGCTGTCTGCCGCATGCAGCGCCGGCGGCGCGCCGAGCAGCGGGGCGCAGGCGAGCACGCGTGCGGCGGCGCGCACGAGCGGGCGAAGGCTTCGGATGGTTCGGTTCGTCATTGTTGTTGTCGAGGAGGGCATACGGCGCGTCGAATCGCGCGGCACCGTCGGCCTGCTCAATGCAGTCGGAATGTCGCGCGATTATAGCGGGTGGCGGTTACGCCGCAATGACGAATCGGCTGCCGCAGCGCCGGCTGGAAGCCGGCGCTCAGGCGAGCACGCGCCGGGCCGCGAGCATGCCCCAGTACGACGCTTCCTCGAACAGCGACAGCCCGGACAGGTCCGCATGCGCGAACACGACGGGGCCGTCGGCATCGCGCAGCGCGAGCAGCCCCGGCCGGCCGAGGAAGCCGACGTCGGGCGTCGCCATCGCATGGCCGCGCACGGTGATCTCGAGCGCCGTCGCGTGCTTCCACAGCTCGCGTCCATAGGCAGCTTGCAGGTCGATCGCCGCCTGTTCTCGCAACGCGTCGGGCTTCGCCTGCGCGAGCCAGCGGCGCGTGTCGTCCGGCGCTTGCGTGCTCAACGCCTGATATGCGGAGAACACCGAACGCGTTGGCGGCGACATCCGGATCAACTGGTGGGTCGACACGACATAACCGAGCCCCGCGCCGTCGTAGACGACGTTGTCCCACGCGAGCGGCACGCCGGCTTCCTCGGCCGGCATGCCGTCGAGCAGGAAGTTGGACACGAGCCACGGCGCGCGCGGCGGCAGGTCGCGCGCGGGCTCGAAGCCGTATGCGGAAAGCTGCGGAAACACGCGCGCCGCGACGAACAGCGGCATCGCGCACACGACGCGTCGCGCCTTCAGCGTGAACGTCGACAGCACGCCGTCGTCGCCGATGCGCGCACACAGCACGTCGACACCGCCCGCGCGTTCGGTCGCCCGCACGGCGAAACCGTCCCGCGACCACGCGTTCGAGCCGGTGCGCGCGGTGATCGAATCGGTCAGCTTCGTCACCATCGTGTGCAGCCCGTCGGGCCAGGTCAATACCGCGCCGTCGCCCGCATCGCCTGCGTGGCCGCCGCGCGACGAGAAATAGTGCAGGCCGGCCCACGCGGACACGTGCTCGTATCCCGCACCGTAGTCGTCGCGACAGCAATAGTTCAGGTACCAGTGCAGCGCTTTCGCGGTGTAGCCCTCGTCGAGCAGCCACTGGCGGAACGAGCGCCGGTCGAGTGCGCGCCAGCGCGGGTCGCGCGACGATTCCGCGATCGGGATGCAGAACACCTTGCGGCCGTCGGCGCCGCGTGCGGTGCGCAGCCCGTCCGTGTACGCGAAGAAGCGTGCCTGTTGCGCGAGTTCGTCGGCGCCGACGCCGGCCGTCGGCACGATGCCGTCCTGCCACTGCCCGGCGATGAAGAGCCGTTCGTCGGGCGCATGGACGAGCGCGCGCTCGTCGTACACGGGGCGTGCGGAGAACGGCGCGGATTCGATCACGCCGAGATCGGCGAGCATGTCGCGCAGATGCGCGGATTCGAGCGACGGCAGCGGCAGGTAGTGCGCGCCTTTCGGATAACCGAGATCGCCGAAGCGGCCGCCGGCCGCATTGCCGCCGAATTCGGGGCCTGCGAGCACCGCGAAGCGCGTGTGGCCCGCGCGTGCGAGCTGCCATGCGCACGACAGCCCGGCCGCGCCCGCGCCGAGGATCGCGATGTCCGTCTCGATCGTGCCGGAAGGCGGCGGCAGCGCGGCATGGTCGCGCAGCGCATGGCCTTCGCGCATGCCGGGGTAACCGACGCGCGGCGTCGTCTCGATCCAGCCGGTGCGGCCGCACGCGGCCAGCGACGCGGCCGCCGACGCGACGAGGAACGTGCGACGGTCCATCAGCGCAGCACGTGTTTCCAGTCGTCGTCGAAGCGGCGCACGAGCGGCTGGTCGTTGAGTTCGTTCGGCGACATCGGCAGCGCCGGCATGTCGGCCGGGAAGTGGAACATCTCGGTGGCTGTCTGCGCGTCGAGCCAGCGCGTCGGTACCGAGTAGCGCGTCGGCACCGTGAAGTCGCGGCGCTTGCCGGCGATCACGAAGCCCCAGTCGCCGAACGACGGCACGTAGCAGTGGTACGGCCACGTGTTGAGCCCGGCTTCGTGCAGCGTCGCGATGATGGTCCAGTACGCGTGCGGCGCGAAATACGGCGACGTCGACTGGATCACCGCATAGCCGTTCTCCGACAGGTGGCGCGCGAGCAGCCGGAACACCGGCACCGAATACAGGCGGCCGAGCCCGAAGTTGGTCGGATCGGGAAAGTCGACGACGATCGCGTCGTACACGTCCGCGTTCGATTCGAGCCAGCGCACCGCATCGTCGTTGATCACGTGCACGCGCGGATCCTTCAGCGAACCCTGGTTCAGCTTGACGAGCGGCACGGACGTCGAGAACAGCTTCGTCATCGCGGGATCGAGATCGACCAGCGTGATCTGTTCGAGGTTGCGGTGCTTGAGCAGCTCGCGCACCGCGAGGCCGTCGCCGCCGCCGAGCACGAGCACGCGCTTGGCCCACGGCAGCGCGTCGATCGTCGGGTGGATCAGCGCCTCGTGATAACGATGCTCGTCGCGCGACGAGAACTGCAGGTTGCCGTTCAGGTACAGCCGCATGTCGTCGTGCCATTGCGTGAGCACGATGCGCTGGTACGGCGTCGTTTCCGAATAGATCGTCTCGTCGCCGTACACGCCATGTTCGGCCCAGTGCGTGATGCGGTCCGACAGCGCGAACCCGGCGACGAGCAGCCCGATCACGAGCGCCGCGCGCATCAGCTTGCCGCGCACGTTGCGGATCTCGTCGCGGAACAGGTGGGTCGTCCACAACGCGACGAATGCGTTCAGGAGCCCGAACAGGAAGCTCGTGCGCAGCAGGCCGAGACGCGGCGCGAGCACGAGCGGGAAGATCAGCGACACGGCGAGCGAGCCGAGATAGTCGAAGGTCAGCACTTCGCTGACGGTATGGCGGAACGCCTGGCGCCGCTGCTGGAACGCGCGCATCACGAGCGGGATCTCCATCCCGATCAGCAGGCCGAGCGCGAGCACCAGCGCGTAGAGCGCCGCGCGGAACGGCGCGGCGAGCCACGCGAACACCGCGAACAGCAGCGCGGCCGATACCCCGCCGAGCAGGCCGACGAGCAGCTCGATGTCGACGAAGCGGTCGAGCACGTCGTCGTCCTCGACGAACTTCGCGAGCCACGAGCCGATCCCCATCGCGAACAGGTAGCTGCCGATCACCGACGAGAACTGCAGGATCGAATCGCCGAGCAGGTAGCTCGCCAGCGCGCTGCTGATCAGTTCGTAGCCGAGCCCGCACGACGCGAGCACGAGGATCGACAGGACGAGCGCACGCTTATGCAGCATGGGACGTCCGTTGTGCAGCGGTCGGCAATGTGGATATACTGGCGCGGATTTTCGTGGGGCGGCCATTGACGGGCCGGCCGGCGACGGGGCGGCGAACCGAGCACAAAATCCGAGGGAAAGAATGAATAGTGCCTATCTTTATGCGGTTCATTTACTGTCGGCGTTCGTGCTGCTTCTTGTGTTCGCGGCAGTGTACCTGAAGGTCACTCCGTTCGACGAACTGGCGCTGATCCGCGACGGCAATGCGGCCGCGACGCTGTCGTTCGGCGGCGCGCTGATCGGTTTCTGCCTGACGCTCGCGTCCAGCATTGCGCACAACTCGACGCTCGGCGAAGTCGTGATCTGGGCCGTCGGCGCGATGATCGTGCAACTGATCACCTATGCGGCGCTGACGCGCCTGATACCCGGCATGAATCATGCGATCGAGGATCGCAACGTCGCGATGGGCGGCCTGATGGGCACCGCGTCGCTCGTCGTCGGCATCATCAATGCCGCCTGCCTGACCTGACGCGCCACGCGTCCGAGGAGACCGACATGAGTCTGGGTTCATTCATTCGCAAGCAGTTCATCGACGTCCTGCAATGGACGGAAGACACCGACGGCGTGCTGGCCTGGCGCTATCCGATGGAAGACCAGGAGATCCAGTACGGCGGCAAGCTGACCGTGCGCGAAACGCAGGTCGCGATCTTCGTCAACGAAGGCAAGGTCGCCGACGTGTTCCAGCCGGGGCTGTATACGCTGGAAACGAACACGCTGCCGGTGCTCACGTACCTGCAGAACTGGGACAAACTCTTTCAGTCGCCTTTCAAGTCGGACGTCTATTTCTTCAGCACGCGGCTGCAGCTCGGCCGGCGCTGGGGCACCGCGCAGCCGGTGACGATCCGCGACCGCGAATTCGGCTTCGTGCAGGTGCGCGCGTTCGGCATCTACTCGTACCGGATCGTCGACGCGGCCGCGTTCCACCGCGAGGTCAGCGGCACACGGGCGGAATACACGGTCGACGATCTCGAACAGCAACTGCGCAACCTGGTCGTCACCGCGCTGAGCACGACGTTCGGCTCGGCCGACGTGCCGTTCGTCGACATGGCCGCGAACCAGTCGCTGCTGTCGCAGCGCGTCGCCGACGCGCTGGTGCCGGTGTTCACGCGCTACGGCCTCGCGCTCGACGCGTTCGCGGTCGAGAGCGTGTCGCTGCCGGCCGAGTTGCAGAAGGCGCTCGACCTGCGGATCGGCGCGGGGATGGCCGGCGATCTCGCGCGCGCCACGCAATACCAGACCGCGCAGGCGATTCCGCTGGCCGCGCAGAACCCGGGCGGCATCGCCGGTATCGGCGCGGGGCTCGCCGCGGGCGCGGCGATCGGGCAGGCGATGGCCGGCCAGATCGCGGGCGCCGCGCAACCGGCGCCGGCCGCGCAGCCTGCAGCGCCGGTGGCTGCCGCCCAGTCGGCCGCGCCGGCCGACGGCACCGATTACGTGCAGCGGCTCGAACAGTTGAAGGCGCTGTTCGACAAGGGCCTCGTGACCGAAGACGAATATTCGCGCGCGAAGGCCGAGATCCTCGCGAAGCTCACGCGGTAAGCGTCGCGCATGTTCAGCACTTCGTGCCCCCAGTGCGGCGCGCCGGTCGAGTTTCGCTCGGCGGCGGCGGTGATGGCCGTCTGCGCGTTCTGCCGCAGCACGCTGCTCAAGCGCGGCACCGACGTCGAGCGCATCGGCGAGCTGGCCACGGTGCTCGACGATGCGTCGCCGATCCAGATCGGCACGGCCGGCCGCTACGGCAAGCGCACGTTCACGGTGCTCGGCCGCATCCAGATGACCTACGACGCCGGCGCGTGGAGCGAGTGGTATGTCGTGTTCGACGACGGCGCGTTCGGCTGGCTGTCGGATGCGTCGGGCCAGTACGCGGTCACGGTGCGCGAGCCCGACGATGTATCGGGCGGCGCGTGGCCCGCGTTCGGCACGCTCGAACCGGGCATGCGGATCGACCACGGCGGCCGCGCGTATCTCGTGTCCGACGTGCGTACCGCGCGCTGCACGGGCGGCGACGGCGAACTGCCGTTCCGCGTCGATGCCGGCTGGGAGGCGCGCGTCGTCGACCTGCGGACCGGCAACGCGTTCGCGACCTACGACTATTCCGACGCCGCTTCGAACGGCGGGAGCCCGGCCATCTATTCGGGCGAGGCGCTGGAATTCGACGCGCTCGCATTCACGGGGCTGCGCGATACGCAAGCCGATACGCGCGAGAAGCGCGGCGCGGAGATGGTGCCGTTCGCGTGCCCGAGCTGCGGCGCGCCGCTGTCGTATGCGCCGAACGTGGCCGACTACGTCGTGTGCGGCAGTTGTCACGCGGGCGTGCGGTGCACGGCCGAGCAGCAGACCGTGTTCGCGGCGCAGCGCAAGCTCGAAGCGGTGAAGGGCGCGCTGGAACTCGGCGCGATCGGCACGTTCGACGGCGTGAAGTACACGGTGATCGGCATGATGCGATGCCGCGTACCGGGCGACGACGAGACGTGGGACGAATACCTGCTGCTGAACCCGAAGCGTGGCTTCCTGTGGCTCGTGCAGAGCGAAGGGCGGTGGGAACGCGTGCAGGTGCTCGACCATTGGCCGACGATCGGCAGCGAATCCGATGTGACCGACGGCGGCAAGACCTACCGCCTGCGCGAGGAATACGAATCGGAGGTCGTCTATGTGGTCGGTGCGTTCAACTGGCGCGTACAGGTGGGCGATCGCACGTCGATCATCGACTACGGCTGGCAGAAGGACAAGCTGACGCGCGAGCGCAGCGCCGCGGAGATCGTGTGGTCGCGCGCGCGGCCGCTGTCGGGCAGCGCGCTCGCCGAACGCTTCGGCACGCCGGCGCTCGCGGCGGCCGCCGCAACGGGTGCCACCACGTCGACGGGCCTGTTCGGCGGCAAACATCCGCACAGTTTCGGGCCGCTGCCGTGGGTGTTCAGCGCGCTGCTCGTGATCTTCAACATGGGCTCGCTGTTCTCGTTCAGCGGCCGCTCCGTCTACGTGCTGGTCGGCCTGCTGGTGCTGTGGCTGCCTGAATGGTTGTGGAAGGGCTTCGCATCGGACGGGGGCAACGCGTGATCCGGTTCATCCTCTACGGCCTCTACGGCCTGATCGTCGTTACGCTGTTCAGTTGCGCATCGATCGGCGGCAGCGGTTCGGGCGGCGGCGGCTGGGGCAGTTCGTCGGCACGCAGCGGCTACTCGTCGTACGGGTCGCACAAGTGACCGCACGCGACGGGATCGCGCCGCCGCGCGCGACGCTCGGCTCGCACGTGCTGGCCGACCTGGCCGGCATCGATGCGGCGCTGCTGCGCGACGCCGCGCGGCTCGAGGCGATCCTCACCGAAGCGGCGCAACAGGCTGGCGCGCGCGTGATCGGCGCGCACTTCCATCATTTCGGCGGCGAGCATGGCGTGACGGGCGTCGTGCTGCTCGCCGAATCGCACATCACGATCCATACGTGGCCGGAGCATCGCTTCGCGGCCGTCGACGCGTTCATGTGCGGCGCGGCGCGTGCGGCCGATGCGGTCGATGCGATCGCCGCTGCGTTCGGCACGCAGGCGCAGGTCCGGCAGCAAGTGGCGCGTGGCGGCGCATTGACCTGAGCGAGCGTTGCGGACCTGTTACCGATATGCGTAAAAGAGCAGGAATCACCGCATTGCTCGGCTTTGCGTTCTTCGCCGGCAACGTTGCTGCGGAGTTGCCGCCGAAGCCGCCCGGGCCCGTCGTGATGATCCACTTCGACTACGACGAGAAGGACCGGGCACGGCTTCATGCACTGGAACGCCGGCTGGATCGCGCAGTGAGGCAGGCAGGGGCGGGCGAGCTCGGCGAGACCGAATTGCATCGCGACGGCAACGACGGCTATCTGTACCTGTATGGCAGCAGCGCCGATCGGCTGTACGTAGTGGCACGCCCGATCCTGAAATCGTCAGGATGGCTGACCGGTACGGAAGTCACGTTGCGCCGCGATTCCGGTGCGGAAACGTTCTCGATGGGCCGGGGCGAAGCACGTTAGCGTGAGGGCCGTCCGAACGCCGCAGGGCGTGCGGCGGGCGGCCGGTGCGACGCCTTCATGCGCCGGGCGTCGTGGATCGGGGCGGAACGTGCGCTGCTGTCATTTACGTAGCCGTCATGCGCCACCGCGGCGCGCGCGGTTTGCAAAGCTTCGAACCTGCGCGCCGTGCATCCGGGTGCGATACGGCGCAATCAGCGATTGATTTCGTCCGCCGAGATCAGCTCGGCCACCAGCACCTGCGCGGGCCCCTGCAGGTAATACTCGTGCTCGAGCGGTTCCCGCAGCTTCATGAAGGTATCCGAACCGACCTGCATCGTCTCGCCCGCATGCATGCGCGCACCGCTTTCCAGCAAGTAGTGCATCACGTTGTTGAAGATGCCCGAATAGCGTTCGCCTTCGTGATGGCCTTCCGCGAGCGCGGCGAAATCGGGCAGGCCGAACACGTCGGCGCCATAGGTGCGCATCCACACGCCTTCGACGCCTTCGACCTCGTATTTCACGAAGCCGCAGAAGAACAGGTTCAGCGGGATCTCGCGCAGCACGTCGAGGCTTTCCTTGCCGAGTTTCTTCGCATCGAAGACGCTGGCCGGCAGCGACGTGTGCGCGTGTTCGTTCAGCACCGCGAGGCCGTTCTGCTCGGCCAGCGCGCCGGCGACGGCCGCCAGCGCGACATACTGGTCGAGCGGATCCGCTTCGTGTCCGGCGTAGTAGAGGATCACGTGGCTGCGGCTCGCGCGTACCTGCTGCTTCAGGTCCTGCCCATAGTGGGCGGGCGCGACGCATGCTTCCAGCGATTCGGACGGATAGGGCGCATCGAAGCCGACCAGCCGGACGACGTGGTTGCCCCAGCCGGCGAGCCCGAATACCTGCTCCAGCGTCGGCTCGGTTTCGACGCGCGCCTGCTTCATGCTCGGATGGTAGGCGCGCAGCGCGGCCGTCAGCGCCGCGATATCGACCTGCAGCGGGCCGTCGAAGACGACCGTCACGCTCAGCGGATGCTCGACGTCGGACGCCGCGACCAGTGCGGCAGGGCTTTCGGGTGCTTCTTTGCGGCCAAAGAATCGGGATATCAGGCTCATCGGATTATTTGTGTCGACGCCGTTTCAGGGAGGAGTGCCCTGTTCTCTCGGTCAGGGCTGGCCGTCAGGGTGACGGCCGCCCGTAGTTTCCCCGGGTTCGGCGAATCTGGCAAATACCCGAGGGTGCGGCCGTGGCGCGTTCGAATGCATCCGGATGGAGATGGCGCTGACACGCCGGGCCACGCGGGTGCGTGTCAGCGCGGCAGCGCTTCGGCTTCGGCCCAGCGCTTGAAGGAATCGAGACGCCGGCGCGTCTGCACGAGATAGAACGCGCCGATCAGCGGTTCGAGCAGCCAGCGCAGCCAGGACGGCTGGACGCGGAAGTTGTACGTGAACTTCACTTCGGTCGAACCCGGCGTGTGTTCGGTGAAGTTCCAGCTGCCGCTGAAGCGTTCGAGCACCTTCGGCCCTTCGACCATTTCGACGGCGGCGACTTGCGGCGGGCGATACGAGATGTAGCGCGACACCATCGTCGCGCCCGACTGGCTGCGGCAGAACGCGTCGACGCCGACGTCGGCCGTCGTCTCGTCGAGCAGATAGGCGTCGATGAGGAAGCTGTCCCACACGAGCCGCCGCGCGTAGTCCTGCGACCACGTGAAGAGGCGTCTGCGATCGACGCCGACGGTCCGGCTGACTGAGATCCTCATGATGGCGGGCGCCATGGCGCGGATTGGGATGAAATCGAGTGTAACCCGCCAATGCCGCGCATTTCGTCAGACTTGGTCAAGTCGAGCGTGTGCTCGATTGACGCACCCCGGGATTTCCCCTAGGATTCAATCCAACCCTTCGGGAAAGACCCGAAGCGTTTCAATCTCTTGAGGGAGCCTCATGAGTACGCAACAGAACCGGCGCTTCGACGCGCTCGTTTTCATTGGTCGTTTCCAGCCTCCGCATCGTGGTCACCTGAACGTGCTGAAGTCGGCACTGAGCCGGGCCGAACGCGTGTGCGTGCTGGTCGGGTCGACCGACAAGCCCCGCACCATCAAGGATCCGTTCTCGTTCGACGAGCGCCGCCAGATGCTGGCTTCGCTGCTCGACGCGTCCGAGCGCGACCGCGTGACGATCGCGCCGTTGCAGGATTCGACGTACAACGACGGCGACTGGGTGCGCTGGGTGCAGGAGGCCGTCGCGTCCACGCTCGGCGATGTCGCGCAGCGCAAGGTCGGGCTGATCGGTCACGAGAAGGACGCCACGTCGTATTACCTGCGGATGTTCCCGCAATGGGAGCTCGTCGACGTCGATGCGACCGAAGACATTTCCGCCACCGAGATTCGCGACCAGTATTTCGCCGAACGCACCAACAGCTTCGTGCAGTGGGCCGTGCCGGAACCCGTGTTCGGCTGGCTCGAGCGTTTCCGCACGCAGCCGGAATTCGCGCAACTGAAGTCGGAAGCCGAATTCATCGCCGCATATCGCAAGGCGTGGGCGGCCGCGCCGTATCCCGTCACGTTCGTGACCGTCGACGCGGTGGTCGTGCACTCGGGCCATATCCTGCTCGTGCGCCGCCGCAGCGAACCGGGCCGCGGCCTGTGGGCGCTGCCGGGCGGGTTCGTGAACCAGGACGAGCGGCTCGACGTGGCCTGCATCCGCGAGCTGCGCGAGGAAACCGGCCTGAAGCTGCCGGAGCCCGTGCTGCGCGGCTCGATCAAGGATCGCCAGGTGTTCGATCACCCGTCCCGCTCGCTGCGCGGCCGCACGATCACGCACGCGTGCCTGTTCAACTTCCCGACCGGCGAGCTGCCGCGCGTGAAGGGCAGCGACGACGCCGACAAGGCGCGCTGGGTGCCGCTCAACGAATTCGCGCAGATGCGCAACGTGATGTTCGAGGATCACTTCGACATCGCGTATCACTTCCTGGGGAAGCTGTGATCCGCTGATTCCCCGCATTCCGGTCCGCTGCGACAGACGCGGCGGCACTTCAACGGCCTAGAGGAGCTCTAGCCATGCAAAACGATCCCGGCGGCTTTGCCGCGGTTCTCGCCAATCCGATCCTCAACACGGATTCGTACAAGGCTTCCCACTTCCTGCAATATCCGCCCGACGCGTCGGCGATGTTCTCGTACGTCGAATCGCGCGGCGGCCGCTACGACCGCACGTTGTTCTTCGGCCTGCAGATGCTGCTGAAGGAATATCTGTGCAAGCCGGTCACGCACGCGATGATCGACGACGCGCGCGATTTCTTCACGGTGCACGGCGAGCCGTTCAACGAATCGGGGTGGCGCCATATCGTCGAACGCTACGACGGCTATCTGCCGGTGAAGATCCGCGCGGTGCCGGAGGGTTCGGTCGTGCCGGTGCACAACGTGCTGATGACCGTCGAATGCGACGATCCGAAGGTGTTCTGGCTCGCGTCGTATCTCGAGACGATGCTGCTGCGCGTCTGGTATCCGGTGACGGTCGCGACGCGAAGCTGGCACCTGCGGCAGACGATCCGCCGCTTCCTCGAAAAGACCGACGACGATCTCGCGCAACTGCCGTTCAAGCTGCACGATTTCGGCGCGCGCGGTGTGTCGAGCGCGGAGTCGGCCGCGATCGGCGGCGCGGCGCACCTCGTGAACTTCATGGGTTCGGACACGGTGCTCGGCGTGCTGGCCGCGAACCGCTTTTATCGCGAGCCGATGGCCGCATACTCGGTGCCGGCGGCCGAACACAGCACGATCACGTCGTGGGGGCGCGAGCGAGAGGTCGATGCATACCGGAACATGATCGAGCGTTTCGGGCTGCCAGGTGCGATCGTATCGGTCGTGTCGGACTCCTACGATCTGTTCGCCGCGCTCGATCTGTGGGGCGGCGAACTGCGGCAGGCCGTGATCGATTCGGGCGCGACGCTCGTCGTGCGTCCCGATTCGGGCGACCCCGTGACGATCGTGATGCAGACCGTGCGCGCACTCGACGCGTCGTTCGGCTCGACCGTGAACGGCAAGGGGCGGCGCGTGTTGAACCGCGTGCGCGTGATCCAGGGCGATGGAGTCGACGAGCTGTCGATCGACGCGATTCTTTCCGAACTCGACGACGCGGGTTATGCGGCCGGCAATGTCGTGTTCGGCATGGGCGGCGCGTTGCTGCAGCAGGTGAACCGCGATACGCAGCGCTTCGCGATGAAGTGCTCGGCGATCCGGCGCGGCGGCGTGTGGCACGACGTCCGCAAGGATCCGGTCACCGATCAGGGCAAGCGCTCGAAGAAGGGGCGGCTCACGCTGCTGCGCAATCGCCGCACCGGCGAGTATCGGACGACGACGCTGCCCGTTGCGTGGGACGATCGTGCGCTGGAAGGCGAGTGGGGCGAGGCGCTCGAGACGGTGTTCGATACGGGGCGGCTGCTGGTCGATACGTCGTTTGCCGAAGTGCGGGCGAGGGCGCACGCGGGGGAGGTTTGAGGTAGGGGGCGGAGTGACGCGCGGTGTTCGCGTCACCCCGCCGCCAGCGATGTTCGATGGCGGCTTCGTCGAAAGGAGATCGCTGTCAACGGATGGCTCTGGATGTCGGTGTGATGCGAGGATCGTCGCAAAGATGCCGGCATCCGTCCGTGCACAGCGGAACCAGGGTCAGTCCGATCTGAAGATAACCCTCGTAGCCGGCGCTGTCTTTCGGATACGGTTTCGAGATCATGTGCGTGTCCGACCATATGTTCTCGTCCTTGATACCGAGCTGGACGAGGTATTCCCTCAGACTGGCCGCTCGACGCAGCGCAAGCACTTGTGGGTCCTTTTCACCGATATACGCACCGGCAGAGATGATGCCGCGAATGTCCGCATCAGGCCACTGACGGGCACGGATAACCATGTCCGCGATCTTGACTCGATCCTCATTCGGGATGTCGGAAGAGTTGAGCGGGACACTGTCCAGCATGTCTTCGGAAACGGTACATGCCGCGAGCGGCGGCGAAAACGCCAGGCATAACCCGAGCGCGATGCTCGTCAGATGCGCGAGAGATCTCACCACAGAACCCTGTCGTCAAAGAATGAAATATAGCAAGCGAGGCTGTCGGCGTTATTGATCGCCAGATCCCGATGATCTCGCGCCCAGTATTTCAGGCCGGTCCCGAATCCGTAGATTTCGTCATTCGAGTCGAAGGTATCGACGTAGTGCGTACACTCGTGAATCAGGACCTTCAACTTGCAATTGGAAGAGAGTCGAGCGTCGGGAAGCGTGCAGAAGTGTGGATAGATTGCAATGACTCGCTTGTCCGAATCGGGTTTACATACGGCGGCATCGGTGATTCCGTTGTCGGGAAATACGGTACACGTGATGTTTCGCTGTTTCTGCGCGTCCCACCGGATGACATTTTCCGGTTTCAATTCCTGCATAACGCGCAGAAGCTTCGGTAACCCGGTCCGTGGGTGGTGTCGAATTGCGTCATCGGATCGTCCGAACCAGGTCTGAACGCGTTCCTGTTCTCCTTGCTCCCAATGTGCAATACCGTGAATCCGATCCTGAATCAACGAAATCGCCGCGTCACGCAACCGCACGATCAGTTTCCGGAATGCCTTGTTCGACATGTTCTCGCAGATCGGTGTCAGGTCGAGGTCGATAACATGAACGGATCCTGGCGTCGTGTTCGTGTAGGCGGTGCCGACGAAAACCCATTCGTCGTCTTCGTCTTCTGCAGCGTCGTGTGAATTCGAAATCCCGTTCATTGGCTCGATAGATCCCGGTAAAAAAGTCGGGAAACTATCGGTTGTCGGGAGCGCGCTCGTCTATGGGATGAGTACGATTTTGCGACCCATCGACCACGAGCGCGAAAGATGACGCCGCGGGTGAAGGAAAAAACGGATTACGGAACCATCCGATAACTGTTTGTGCCTTCGCCCGTTCTCACGGCTCTCCGGCCAGCACGCGCCCCTCCGCATCGTCCTGCGCGCCCGTGCGCTTCGCCGTCCGCGTCGCCTCCATCGCCCGCGCAAGCGCATCGAACACCGCCGGCCCCTTGCAGCGCGACACGTTGAAGCGCAGGTACGACGTCGCGCTGCGCGACGCGCTGAACACGTTGCCGGGCGCGAGCACGACGTCGCGGTCCAGCGCATGGCGTGCGACGCGCGCGGCATCGAGCCCGTCGGGCAGTTGCGCCCACACGAACAGGCCGCCGCGCGGCTCCGTCCAGATTCCGAGCCCCGCGCGTGCGAGGCGCCGGATCGTCTCGCCCATTGCATCCGCGAGACGCGCGCGCAGGCTGTCGAGATGGCGCCGGTACGTGCCGTCGACGAGTAGCCGGTGCACGACGTTCGCGCCGATCTGCGCATTGCCGAACGACGTCGCGAGCTTCAGGTCGACGAGCGCGTCGATCCATTCCGGGCGCGCGGCGACGTAGCCGCAGCGGATCGCGGCCGACAGCGTCTTCGAGAAGCTGCCGATCGATATGACGCGCGACAGCCCGTCGAATGCCGCGAGGCGCGGCGCGGGCGTGCTTTCGAAATCCGCAAAGATGTCGTCCTCGACGATCAGCAGGCCGTGCTCGGCCGCGAGCGTCAGCAACCGGTGCGCGACGGGCGGCGCGAGCGTCGCGCCGGTCGGATTGTGCAGCGCCGCGTTGGTGATGTACAGGCGCGGCCGGTGTTCGGCAAGCACCTGTTCGAACCGTGCGAGATCGGGCCCGTTCGGCGTGTACGGGACGCTGACGATCCGCGCGCGGTGCGCGCGCAGCAGCGCCTGGAAGTTGAAGTAGCACGGATCGTCGAGCACGACCGTGTCGCCCGGCTCCAGCAGCAGGCGACACACGAGGTCGAGCGCATGCGTGCCGCCGTCGGTCAGCATGATCTGCGCGGGTTCCGCGTGGATGCCGTGCTGCGCGAGCCGCCATGCGAGCTGCTGGCGCAGCGCGGGCAGGCCGAGCGGCGTCGCGTAGTCGGTCAGCGCGTCGGATTCGTCGCGCGACACGGCGCGCAGCGCGCGGCGCAGGCTCTCGTCCGGCAGCCACGACGACGGCAGCCATCCGCAGCCGGGCTTCACGGTCGTCGGCGCGGCCTCGAGCGACTGGCGCGACAGCCACAGCGGATCGAGCTCGCGATCGAGGCGCGGGCCGAGATCGGCGAGCGCGAGCGGCGGCGCGTGCCCCGACACATAGAAGCCCGAACCGCGCCGCGCGACGAGCACGCCTTCGCTCGCAAGCCGCTCGTACGCATCGACGACCGTCGATTTCGACACGCCCAGCCCGTCGGCCATCATCCGGATCGACGGTACACGCGCGCCGGGCATCAGCGCGCGGCTCGCGATCCGCGCGCGCAAGGTATCCATCACGGTTTCCACGCGCGTGCGTGACGGGGCGGGCGGAACGGGAATCGGGGCGGAATGGCTCATGGTGAAGAATGAACTGTACGGCCAGTTGTCCAGTACAGTTTGTCCAGATTGTATTGGGCTGTAGCTTACGCGCTTTCCGCGGGCGGCGGATCATCGGTCATCCACTTTCCCCGTTCAGGATTTCCCGTGCAAAAGACGACCGACGGATGGCTCAGCGGCCTGCTGGGCGTGATCATCTTCAGTGGCTCGCTGCCTGCGACGCGTGTCGCGGTGCAGGGGCTCGACCCGCTGTTCCTCACGTTCGCGCGTGCGACGATCGCCGGCGCGCTCGGCCTGCTGCTGCTGGTCGTACTGAAGCAGAAGCGGCCGACGCGGGCCGAGGCCGTGTCGCTGGCGATCGTCGCGCTCGGGGTGGTGGTCGGTTTCCCGTTGCTGACGGCGCTTGCGCTGAAGCACGTGACGTCCGCGCACGCGATCGTGTTCGTCGGGCTGTTGCCGCTCGCGACCGCGCTGTTCGGCGTGTGGCGCGGCGGCGAACGGCCGCGGCTGCCGTTCTGGATCTTCTCGATCGTCGGCAGTTGCGCGGTCGCCGCGTTTGCGTTGCGCAACGGCGGCCAGGCATCGGTGGTCGGCGATGCGCTGATGCTGGCCGCGATCGTCGCATGCGGGCTCGGCTACGCGGAAGGCGCGCGCCTGTCGCGCGATCTCGGCGGCTGGCAGGTGATCTCGTGGGCGCTCGTGCTGTCGCTGCCGCTGATGCTGCCGCTTACGTGGCTCACGTGGCCCGCGTCGTTCGACGGGGTCGATGCCGCCGCGCTGTGGGGGCTCGCGTACGTGTCGCTGTTCAGCATGCTGATCGGCTTCGTGTTCTGGTATCGCGGGCTCGCGCTCGGCGGGATCGCGGGCGTCGGCCAGTTGCAGTTGCTGCAGCCGTTCTTCGGTTTCCTGCTGGCGGCCGGGCTACTGCACGAGACGGTGCCGCCGTCGATGGTCGTCGTGACGGTCATCGTGGTCGGCTGCGTGGCGGGCGCGAAGTACTTCTCGAAAATGGCGCCCGTGCAGCGTGCGGGGTGACGCGCGTTCCGTGCCGTCGCTCGACGGCACGGAACGGTGTGCTTACGCGACGTGCGCCACGTCGTATTGCGAAGACAGATACCGCCGGATATCGGCCGGTGAATCGATGAAGCGCCGGCCGTTGTGTTCCCGAATCGCGAGTGCGCTGTCGTTCGGCGCGCGTCCGTCGCCGAGTACGAGCACGGGCGCCGACTGGTTGTCTGCGCCGATCAGTGCGACGATCGGCTGGCGCGGCCGAGGCGCGTCGATGTATTCGACGTCGACCGCGTCGCGAAGCTGCGGGTAGAAGCTCAGCAACCCTTCGACGGAAACGGAATCGCCACAGTAGAACGGACCTTCGGAGTCCTTGAAAAAGCCGGGGCGAAGAATGAACAGGGTATCTTTCATGATTGTCTCGCTATGAGAGTGGGACGAACGTTGAAGAAAACGTGACGCCGGGCGGCGTGTACTACGTCGCGGAAATTCATGCTTCCGCGAGTGCAGCGGTGCGCATTCTTGCGAAACCGGCGGAGAGGTCGGCGATCATGTCGTCGGGATGCTCGAGCCCCGCATGAATCCGCAGCAGCGGGCCGGCCGCCGCCCATTGCGTCGCGGTACGTTGGCGCGACGGATTGGACGGGATGATCAGGCTTTCGAAGCCGCCCCAGCTATATCCCATGCCGAAGCACGTCATACCGTCGAGCAGCGCGCGCACCGCATCGTCGGGCTGCGGATGCAGCACCACGCCGAACAGCCCGCACGCGCCGGTGAAATCGCGTTGCCACAGCGCATGGCCGGGGTCGCCGGGCCGCGCCGGATACAGGATCTGCGCGACTTCCGGCTGTTTCGCGAGCCATTCTGTCAGCGCGTGCGCGTTGCGCTGGTGCCGCTCGAGGCGGACCGACAGCGTGCGCAGGCCGCGCAGCGCGAGATACGCGTCGTCGCCGCTGACGGTCATCCCGAGTTGCCGGTAGAAGCGCGTGATCTTCGGCGCGAGCGCCTCGGTCGTCAGGATCGCACCCATCAGCACGTCGGAGTGTCCGGCGATGTATTTGGTGGCGGCATGGATCGACACGTCGACGCCATGGGCGAACGAGCGGAAATTCAGCGGCGTGCCCCACGTGTTGTCGAGCAGCACGACCGCGCCGTGCCGGTGCGCGACGCGGCTGATGGCCGGGATGTCCTGCACTTCGAAGGTCAGCGAGCCCGGCGATTCGGCAAATACCGCACGCGTGTTCGGCCGCATCAGCGACGCGATGCCTGCGCCGATCGACGGATCGTAGTACGTCGTCTCGATGCCGAGGCGCGCGAGCGTCTCGCCGCAGAACGAGCGGGTCGGGTCGTACACGGAATCGGCCATCAGCAGATGGTCGCCGGGATTCAGCACCGCGAGCAGCGCGGTCGTGATCGCGCTGAGGCCGCTCGGCGTCAGCAGCGCGGCGTGCGCGCCTTCGAGACGCGCGAGCGCTTGCTCGAGCGCGCGGGTGGTCGGGCTGCCGTGGCGCCCGTACGCGAGCGGCGTGCCGCGCACCGCGTCGAGCGCGTCGGTGCCGTGAAAGAGCAGTGTCGACTGGCGGTACACGGGCGGGTTCACGGGCGAACCGGGCTGGCCGTGCGAGCGGCCTTCGTGGGCGAGAATGGTGTCGGTCGAATGCAGGTGGTTCAAGATGTCGTCCTTTGAGGGGCAATCAGTCAATCGAAGCGAGGCGAGGCGGCCGCCGAGCGGTCAGTGCAGGATCTTGTCGAGGAAGTCGCGTGCGCGTTCGGAGCGCGGCGCGGCGAAGAACCTGTCGCTGGCTGCGTCCTCGACCACCGCGCCCTGGTCCATGAAGATCACGCGATGCGCGACCTTCCGCGCGAAGCCCATTTCATGCGTGACGCATACCATCGTCATCCCGTCGCGCGCGAGCTCGACCATCACGTCGAGCACTTCGTTGATCATCTCGGGGTCGAGCGCCGAGGTCGGCTCGTCGAACAGCATCGCGACCGGGTTCATCGACAGCGCGCGCGCGATCGCGACGCGCTGCTGCTGTCCGCCGGACAACTGCCCCGGATACTTGTGCGCATGCGCCTTCAGGCCGACACGATCGAGCAGCTTCATGCCGTTCTCGACGGCCTCGTCCTTGCGGCGGCCGAGCACCTTGATCTGCGCGAGCGTCAGGTTCTCGGTGATCGACAGGTGCGGAAACAGCTCGAAGTGCTGGAACACCATGCCGACGCGGGCGCGCAATTGCGCGAGTTTCGCGGCGGGGTCGCCGAGCCGCGTGCCGTCGACGGTGATGCTGCCTTTCTGGAACGGCTCGAGACCGTTGATCGTCTTGATCAGTGTCGACTTTCCGGAGCCCGACGGCCCGCACACGACGACCACTTCGCCTTTCGAGACCGCCGCGCTGCATGCCGAGAGGACCTGATGCTTGCCATACCATTTCGATACGTTGTCGAGCGTAATCATGTTCTGTCCGTCGTTGAGGTCGGGTTGAGTGGGCGGCACGCGCTCAATGCGTGGACGGCAGCGCAAGGCGCGTCTCGACGCGGCCCTGAAGCCGCGTGAGCAGCGTGCTCAGCACCCAGTAGATCGCGGCGGCGGAGAGATAGAGCGGCAGCGGCTGGAACGTCGCGGCGATCACTTCCTGCGTCGAGCGCAGCAATTCGGTGACGGTGATCACCGAGACCAGCGACGTGTCCTTGATCAGGCTGATCAGTGTGTTGCCGAGGCTCGGCACCGCGAGGCGCAGCGCTTGCGGGCAGACGATATAGCGCAGCGTCTGCACGTGCGTGAGGCCGAGGCTGTGCGCGGCCGCCCATTGCCCGCGGCCGATGCCGAGGATCGCGCCGCGCATGCTCTCCGACAGATAGGCGCCGGCGTTGAGCGTCAGCGTGAAGATGCCGGCCGTCGTCGGATCGAGCGTGATGCCGAGATCGGGCAGCCCGTAGTAGACGACGAACATCTGCACGAGCAGCGGCGTGCCGCGCATCAGGCTGACGTAGCCCTGCGCAAGCCCGGCCGCGAGCCGGTTGCTGCCGATGCGCATGATCGCGATCACGAGCCCGACGACGAGGCCGAGCGCCATCGACGCCACCGCGAACTTCAGCGTGAGCACCGCGCCTTTGACCATCACGGGCAGGGTATGAACGACCAGTTCGAGTGCTTCCATCACGTGTCTCCTGATTGTGTGCCGGACGGCCCGCGCGTTCGTGCGCGCGGGCTCGGGGCGGGCTGCGTTATTGCGTCACCGGCTTGGTCGTGTCCGTGCCGAACCACTGCATCGAGATCTTCTTCAGCGTGCCGTCCTGCTGCAGCGATGCGACCGCATCGTCGATCGCCTTCGCGAACTTCGGGTTGCCCTTGCGGAACGGGATGCCCATCCGGTCCTCGCCGCCCGGCAGCACGGAACCGGGGCGCAGCGGCAGGTGCGAGTTCTTGATCAGGTAGTTGAGCATCAGGCGATCGTTGACCGCCGCGTCGATGCGGCCCGCCGCGAGGTCGCGCAGGTTTTCCGGCGTGCCCGGGTAGACCTGCAGGTCGACCGCGGGCACGGTCTTGACGAGATCGACGTAGTTGCTGCCCATCGTCACGCCGACCTTCTTGCCCTTCAGTTCGTCGAGCGACTTGAACGCGCGCGTGTCGTTCTGTCGTTGCAGCAGTTGCGCGGACGAATACACATACGGTGCACTGAAGTCGAGCGCCTGCTGGCGCGACGGCGTGATCGCGACCTGGTTGACGATCACGTCGAATTTGCCAGCCTGCAGGCCGGCGAGGATCCCGCTCCATTCGGTCGTGACGAACTGCGGCTTCACGCCGAGGCGCGCGGCGACCGCCTTCGCGACGTCGACGTCGAAGCCTTCGAGCTGGCCGTCGGCATTGCGGTAGTCGAACGGCGGATAGGTACCTTCCAGTGCGATCTTCAACACGCCGGCCTGCTTGACGGTGTCGAGCAGGTCCGCCGCGTGCGACGTGGCGGCCGCGATGCAGAGGAGCGCGGCGGCGATGCCTTGCTTGAGCGTCGGGGTGAAGTGCTTCATGGTTGTCTCCGTGGTTGTTGTCGAAAATTCAGGGTGTGCGAAGCCGCGGCGACGGGCGGCGTCGCCGTGGGCGGGAAGTCGGTGCGGCGGGTGGCGGCGCGAGTCGATCGCCGCCGTGCGTGATGCGGTGCGTTACCGCATGCGTTCGCGCGCGATGGTGGATCGGCGCGCGTGCGGATGAAGGCGTGAGAAGCGCGAGCGGTCGCAGCGTGACGCGTGAGCGGGCCGCACGGCATACGTGTCTAACGTGTTCCGGTGTGCGGCGAAGAGTTCAAGCATGTGGTTCATGATTGCCCGTGCGGCTTTGCGAGAGTGGTGGACCGGGTGCATCGTCGATACGCATCCGGCGACACGAATGCTGAGCGACTGAGGGCAATCTTAGGTTTATCAAAAAGGAAAGTGTTTCCAAAGATGCGCGCACTTTCCACGCGCCGTGGAATGTTTTTCTCTGCGGGCGGAAGGTTGCGCAAACAATCTGTTGCGGTTGCGCGCGATGTGAGGCATCAGGTGCTACGGTGCGGCCGGGCGGTTGCTCCGAATCGCGACCGGGTGAACCGGCGGCGCGCCGAAAAGCAAAACGGCCAGGCTTGCCGGTAGCGGCAAGCCTGGCCGTTGGCCATCGTCACGCCGAAAGCGCGTTACTCGAACGTTTCGAGCGCGAGCAATTCGTCGATCGTCTGCCGGCGGCGGATCAAGCGCGGCGTGCCGCGATCGACGAGCACTTCCGGCGCGAGCGGCCGGCTGTTGTAGTTCGAGGACATCGACGCACCGTACGCGCCCGCGTCGTGCAGGAACAGCAGGTCGCCGATCTGCGGCTGCGCGAGCTTGCGGTGCGTGACCACACCGCCCGCGTCCTGCGTGAACACGTCGCCCGATTCGCACAGCGGCCCCGCGATCGCGAGATCGACGAGTGGCCGGCCAGCGGGCAATTCGCCGCCGTGCGTGTGCACGGACACCGCGTGGTAGCTGCCGTACATCGACGGGCGCATCAGGTCGTTGAAGCCCGCGTCGATCAGCACGAAATCGTGCTTCGGCCGGCGGTTGACGGCCTGCACTTCGGTGACGAGCGTGCCGGCTTCGGCGACGAGGAAGCGGCCCGGTTCGATCTCGATGCGCACCGGATGGCCGAGATGCCGTTCGATCCGCTTGCGTGCGGCGTCCCACTGGCTGAAGTAGTGGCCGACGTCGACGCGCGGCTCGCTGTCGCGATACGGGATCGACAGGCCGCCGCCGGCCGAGATCGCGTCGATGTCGTGGCCGAGCGACGTGACGAGGTCGACCATCGCATCGCACACCTGCGACAGGTGGCCGTAATCGACGCCCGAACCGATGTGCATGTGGATGCCGACGAGCTTGAGCCCGTACTGGCGCACGATCTCGATCGCGCGCGGCACGTCGTCGATCCAGATGCCGTGCTTGCTTTGCGGGCCGCCGGTGTTGGTCTTGTTGCTGTGGCCGTGGCCGAAACCGGGGTTGACGCGCAGCCACACGCGGTGGCCCGGTGCGTGCTCGCCGATGCGCGCGAGCATGTCGAGCGAACCCGCGTTCACGGTCACGCCATGCTTCAGCACGGCCGCGAGCGTCGGGCGGTCGATCAGGTCGGCCGTGAACACGACACCCTCCGGCTCGCCTGCCGGACTGAACCCGGCCGCGAGGCTGCGCTCGATCTCGCCGAGCGACACGGCATCGACGCACGCGCCTTCTTCGCGCATCAGCTTCAGGATATGGACGTTCGAGTTCGCCTTCTGCGCGTAGCGGATCACGTCGAACTGGCGCAGTTGGGCGATGCGGTCGCGGATGACGTCGGCGTCGTACACCCACAGCGGGGTGCCGTATTGCTGCGCGAGCGTCGCGAGCTGGCGGGAATCGAGGGACATGGCGGATGAATCGGGTCGAATGAACGGATAGCGTGGATGATGCGCCTGATCGGCTATACAGTAAAATGCCTGTTTATCGACATTCGATTCATTCCTGATATAGAAGACCATGCTCACGCACCGTCATATCGAGGTCTTTCGTGCGCTGATGGTGACCGGCAGCACGACGCGCGCGGCCGAGATGCTCTACACGTCGCAGCCGACGATCAGCCGCGAGCTCGCGCGGATGGAGCAGGTCGTCGGCTTCGCGCTGTTCGAGCGCACGCACGGCCGGCTGCGGCCGACGATGGCCGCGCTCACGTTATTCGACGACGTGCGGCTCGCCTATGTGGGGCTCGAGCGCGTTGCGGCGACGGCCGCGCGCTTGCGCGAGTTTCGCGACGGCCAGTTGTCGGTGATCGCGCTGCCGGCGTTCTCGCACGCGATCCTGCCCGGTGCGTGCCGGCGTTTTCACGCGGCCCACGCGGGCGTCAGCGTGTCGATCGCGACGCAGGAGTCGCCGGTGCTCGAGGAGTGGCTGACCGCGCAGCGTTACGACCTCGGGCTGACCGAGCACGACGTAGCGCCGGCCGGCACCGTGCTCACGCCGCTGCTCGAAGTCGACGAAGTGTGCGTGCTGCCCGACGGCCATCCGCTGCTCGCGCAGGACGCGATCGACCTGCTGGATCTCGCCGATCGCCCGTTCGTGAGCCTGTCGCTGAACGATCCGTACCGCATCCTGATCGACGAGGCGTTTGCGCAGCTCGGTGTCGCGCCGCGCTCGGTGGTAGACACGCCGTCGGCCGTGTCGGTGTGCGCGTTCGTGCGGCAGGGGCTCGGCGCCGCGATCGTCAATCCGCTGACGGCGCTCGATTTCGTCGGGCGCGACCTGCACGTGCGGCCGCTCACGCGCTCGTTCCCGTACCGGGTCAGCATGATCGTGCCCGAGCACCGGCCGAAGAACCTGCTCGTCGATGCGTTCGCCGATGCGCTGCGCGGCGAGGCGAAGGCGATCCGCCGCCGGCTGGCCGCGCACCTCGGCTAACGTGGCCGTATGATGGCCGTTTCGCCGCCATCGTCCTTACTTTCCGGAACCTCGTCATGACCGACGCTTCATCTTCCGTCGAACAACCGATCCTCACCGGCGAGCGCGTCGAACTGCGGCCGCTCGAAGCATCCGACCGGCAGGCGCTGCTCGATGCCGCCGCGGACGGCCAGTTGTGGAGCCTGAAGGTCACGGTCGTGCCGGGTGCGGACACGATCGACGCGTATATCGACACGGCATTGCAGGGGCGCGCGGCCGGTACCGTGATGCCGTTCGTGATCGTCGATCGCGCATTGGGCCGCGTGATCGGCAGCACGCGTTTCTGGAAGATCGATCGCAAGAATCGCAAGCTCGAGATCGGCCATACGTGGCTGGGCGAATCGGCGCAGCGCACGCGTGCGAATACCGAAGCGAAGTGGCTGTTGCTGGCGTACGCGTTCGACGCGCTGCATTGCGTGCGCGTGCAGTTCACGACCGACGAGCTGAACGAGAAATCGCGCGCGGCGATTCTGCGGCTCGGCGCGAAACAGGAAGGGATCGTGCGTCACGAACGGATCATGCCGGATGGTCGCAAGCGCAATTCGGTGCGCTTCAGCATCATCGACGAAGAATGGCCGGACGTGCGTGCGCGGCTGATGGCGAAGCTCGCGACGTAACGTGTCACGCGTGACGTGCGGCGCGCGTGTGCGCGTGTTTGCGGATCCGACCGTCGGACGTGCGTCGCGCAGCCGACAGGGGGAGGCGGTAGCGCGACGACCGGGGAAGCGGTGCGCCGCGCACGAGGCGCGGCGCTGCATCGCGTTATTGCGCCGATGCGAGGTGGTGACGCTCCGCGAGTTTTTGCGCGTCCGCGTAGTGCTTCTGCAGGATCGGCAGCGCCTGGCGTGCGACTTCCTTCAGCTTCGTGTCGCGGCCGGCTGCGATTTCTGCCTGGAAGGCCGAGATCGCCTTCTGCTCGCCGGCGAGCGCGACCTGCTCGATATACGCCTTGTCGAACTCGGCGCCGCGCAGGCTCTTGATGCCGTTCAGCACGCTCGTATCGGGGTCGTTGGCCGGCACGTCGACGCCACGCGGGCTTGCCGCGCGCATCGCCTGGATGATCTTTTCATCGTCGGTCGACACGCGTTGCGCGAAGGCCTTTACCTGGCTGTCCGACGTGCGCGAATCGGCGATGCGTGCCGCGTCGTGCTGCGTCGACACGGTTTTCGTGCCGTCCGTGATGAAGGCCTGGTCGGCTTCGTGAATGCGCGTCGCGGCAGCGGCCGGCGCGGCGGGTGCAGGTTGCGCGGTTTGTGCGGTCGCCGTCACGGCGACGAGAAGCAGGCCAGCGGCAGACAAGGCAAGGCGCGAGATGTGGGGAAAGCGGTTCATGGGACCTCCTTTCGATCGGGGCTCTGGTTAAAAAACGGATGACGTGATCCGTAGCTGTGCGAGAGACCGGGCGCGCCCGGGCCGGATTCGACCACCGCTCTGCCGCGGCGCCGGTCGAAGTGTGTCCCGGCCCGACTGATTCTAGGAGAGCGGTCGGGTAGCAGGTGCAACCGTGCTGTGGTTTGTGTAACGGTTGGTAAGACGAATCGATGAGCGGGTACGTGTGCCGGTATTGCGTACCGGGTGCACGCGCGGCGGCGGCAATTTTTGCGCGCGCGAGGTGTGAGAGATGCACGTGCGTGTCATCCGCATTTCATCGTCGTGTTGCTGTTGCTGTTGCTGTTGCTGTTGCTGTGTCGTGCGCGTCGAACGACGTGCGGACTCGAGCGTGCAATGCGCTTGAAAGCGTCACACGCGATCGAGCAGCGCATCGAGGCGCGGCAGCAGCGGCGTCGCGCAATGCGCCTGCAATGCGTCAGGTGCGGTGTAGCCCCACGCGACACCCTGGAAGGCGATATGCGCGCGTCGTGCCGCGTCGGCGTCGCGGATTTCGTCGCCGACATACAGCACTTCATCGGCGCGCACACCGGCCTCGCGAACGAGCGCGCGCAGGCGACGTGCCTTGCCGAACAGCGGAATGCCGCACGCGAAGGTGTCGACGCGGCCGCTGGCACGCGGGCCGAGCCGGTCGCGCACGATGTCCTCGGTATTCGATGTCGCGATCGCGATGCGGATGCCGCGCGCGGCGAGCGCGTCGAACGTTGCGTCGACGCCGGGGAACAGCGTCACTTGCGCGACGCGCGGCCGCATCAGGCGGCGCATGTCGATCGTTACGCGCGGCACTTTCCACATCGGCACGTCGAGCGCACGGATGATGTCGCGCGCCGACATGCCGCGCAGCGCCGGGCGCAACTCCGGCGTGGCGTCGCGAAAGCCGTGCAGGCGCGACGCTTCCGACAGCGCCGCGAGAAAACTGTCGAGCGAATCGGCGAGCGTGCCGTCGAAGTCGAATGCGATGAGGCGATAGGGCATGAAGCGAGGTGGCAGGTTTATTGGCCGGGCGACATTGTCACCGAATCGAGGCCCGTTGCCTGCACGACCGGCTGCGCCTGCGGCGACGCGAGATAGTCGAGCAGCTTCTTCGCGTCGTCCGGATGAGCGGCGCCGACCGGAATGCCGCTCGCGAAGCGCGTGACCGACTGCACGGACTCGGGCACCTTGCCTGCATACGTGACGCCCGGCACCGGCAGCAATTCGCTGACCTGCTGGAAGCCGATTTCGTAGTCGCCGTTCGCGACGACCGATGCGACCGGGATGCGCGGCACCATCGTCGCCTTCGGCTTCACCTGATCCTCGACGCCGAGCTTCCGGAACATTGCCTTTTCGATGTAGATGCCGCTCGCGCTGTCCGAATGCGCGACCGATTTCGCATGCAGCAGCACGTCCTTCAACCGGTCGACGGTGCCGATGTCGGGCTTCGGCGCGCCGGCGCGCACGACCATGCCGATCCGAGAATCGGCGAGCTCGACGCGCGATGCGGGAATCACCTTGCCTTCCTTGATCAGCCGGTCGAGCGCGTAGCCGACCATGATCAGCACGTCGGCTTTCTCGCCGTGCGCGAGGCGGTTCGGAATCGCTTCCTTCGACTGACCCATCGACGGGCCGGAGATCGTGTCGAGCGTGTCGCCGGACGCGGCCGTGAAGCCGGGGCCGAGCTGCTTGTACGCGGCCGTGAAGCCGCCGGAGATCATCACGCGCAGCTCGGTCGCTTCGGCCGGCAGCGCGGCGGCCGAAGCGCGACGGCGGCGAGCCAGAACGCGGCGTGGCGGGGGAAGGTACGACGGGTGGCAGAGGCGGTGAGTGCAGCACGGTTGCGCATCGAGGTGTCTCCTTCCTTCCTGTCTGTCGTTGGCAGCGTGCGCGGTTGCAAAAGGCCGGCACGGGCTACATCATCCACCGAAATGCGTGTGCGGGTAAGCGGGCGAGTGCAGCGAGCGTTTCCGGTGTGCGGATATCCGGTGGCAAGCACGCGCGTGTTGCTCGCTGCGCCCGCGTTGCCCGCTGGCGCGCGACGAGCGAAAGAAAGCTCGGTATGCTGTTTGCCGTCCGCGGTAGCGGTTTTCCGATGCGTCTTCCTGTTCGAATCAATCAAATGAAAATCGCTCGTGCTCGTATTGCGATGTGGGTTCTTGGCGCGGCCTTCACATTGACGGCCGCGACGGAGGCCGCCGCCGCTCCGGAAAAACGCTGCGGATGGCTCGAGAATCCGACGCCGGCCAACTGGTGGCTGGTCGACAAGGACGATAGCTGGACGCTGTCGACCATGGGCAACCCGCCGGTGCCGGGCCTCGACGAGATGCCCGACATGTCGACAAAGGGCTGGGTCGTTACCAACGCCGGGATGCACGGCTACGGTTGCGCATGCCTCGATCTGGAAATCGACCCGCACACGCGCGAGGTGACGCGGATCGTGGCTGCCAGGCCGCTTCCGCTGAAGCGTTGCAAGGCCGACCGGGCGTTGCCGGCGCCGTGACGCGGAGAGGGGAGGATCCCGTCCGTCGGGCCGCAGCCGGCAGGTGCCGCTTGTAGCCCGCCGCGCAGCGCGGTATCGTCGATGCTCCGCCTTCCGCCCTCTAACCGGAGAACAGACGTGCCCGCAGCCACCCCCGCCACGCTGAGATTTTCCACCGACAAGCGCGAACTCGACATCGACGCGATCTTCGACTTCCTGCATCGCGACGCATACTGGTCGCAGGGTATTCCGCGCGATGTGGTCGAGCGTGCGATCGATGGTTCGCTGTGCTTCGGTGCGTATGTCGGCGACCGGCTCGTCGGGTTCGCGCGGCTCGTCACCGATCACGCGACGTTTGCGTACCTGTGCGACGTGTTCGTGCTGCCGGCCGAACGCGGCAACGGCTACGGCCGCGCGCTGATCGATCACGTGTTCGCGCAGGAGATGGTGCAGCGCCTGCGCCGCATCATGCTCGTGACGACCGACGCGCACGCGCTGTACCGGCCGGTCGGCTTCGAGCCGTCCGCGAATCCCGAGCGGCTGATGGAGATCCGCCGCCCCGACATCTACGCGAAACGCTGACGCGCGGCGCAGCGCATACAATACGCGCTTTCCGTTTTTGCCGAAGAGAAGCCCATCATGACCGAACAGGAAGCCGAACAGCTCGCGACGCATCGCCACTACAAGGGCGGGCTGTACCGCTACATCGGCGTCGCCCGCCATTCCGAAACCGAGGAATCGGTGGTCGTGTACGAGCATCTGTGGCCGCATGCGCGCGGGCTATGGGTGCGGCCGGAAGCGATGTTCAACGGCAATCTCGAGGACGGCACGCCGCGTTTTCGCAAGCTGCGCGATTGATCCGCATCCGGCGGCGTGCGCGCTGCTGTGCGAGCCGGCTGCGTGAACGTCATGCGCCGGCCAGCGCCTTCGCCAGCTCGGGCGGCGCGTGCGCGACCGTGACCTCCGGCGTGCCGTGCCACGCCGCGAGTTTCTTCACCGCCTTCGCGACGTCGGCCGCGAGCCCCGTGCCGAACCGCACGCCCGGCTCGACATGCACGGCCTTCAACTCGAACGTGCCGAGCGTGCGATGCGCTTTCGCGTCGACGCGGCCGACCAGCCGGCCGCGATGCAGCACGGGCAGGCAGAAATAGCCGTAGCGCCGCTTGTGCTCGGGCGTATAGCACTCGATCGTGTAATCGAAACCGAACAGCGTCGATGCGCGCCGGCGATCCCACACGACCGGGTCGAACGGCGACAGCAGCGTCGTGACCGTCGAGCGCAGCGTATCGGCAGCGGCCGCCGGCAGCAGCGCGTCGAGCGAGCGATGCACGTAGGCCGGCTCCTTCCAGTCGCCGATCTCCACCGGGATCAGGTCGCCCGCTTCCGCGAGCCGCTCGAGTTCCGCGCGATACGAACGGCGCGGCAGCCGGTAGTAGTCGGCGACCCAGTCCGCGCGGACCACCCCGAGCGCGCGACACGTGTAGTCGAGCAGCGCGGGCAGTACGGCGTCGCGCGGCGGCAGGTCGCGCGCGTCGTCCCAGGCGGGCAGCACGCGCTCGCGCACGTCGTACACACGCTGGAAATTGCGGCGTTCCGACACCATCAGGTCGCCCGTCGTGAACAGCACTTCCAGGTGACGCTTCTCGGGCTTGCGATCCCACCATCCGTTGCCTTTCGCGCCGTCCTCGCGGACGAAGTCCGCAGACCGCACCGGGCCGTCGTCGCGAATCCGCGCGAGCAGCCGCTCGATCTCGTCGCGATTCTGCGCGTGCCACTCGGCCGCGTATTTCCAGCCCATCCCCGACGGATCGAGCATCTTGTAGCGCATCAGGCCGAACTGCTCGACCGGCAGGAAACACGCTTCGTGCGACCAGTATTCGAACAGGCGCGCCTCGGCGAGATGTTCGTCGAGCCACTGCGGCGAGAAATCGCCGAGACGGCTGAACAGCACGAGATACGGGCTGCGCGCGACGACGTGAATGGTGTCGATCTGCAACTGCGCCATCCGGCGGATCGAGTCGAGCACGTCGGCCTTGGTTGCCTTGCGGCGGGGCGGCGTCAGCAGGCCCTGTGCGGCGAGATGCAGCGCGCGGGCGGCGGCGGGCGAGAGCGTAAGCATCGGAATGGCGGTCGAGGATGACGATCGGCGACCACTTTAGCGCGAAAGCGGCACGCGCGTGCGACGCGCCCATGCAACGCGTCTGACAATGCTTGACAGATGCATTTCGCAAGTTTCCCTATAGTGCAGAGCATGGCGCGACGATAAGTGCGCGCAACGATTCCGCTTCCGACGCACATATGTCAATGGCACGCAGGAAGCGAATCCGGGATTCTCAACCCCCATCGGGAGACCCGGAGCCCTGAGCGGACATCCATGCGGCTGTGCACCGGCCCCGTGTGGATGTCCGCTGATTTTTTTGTTTTTCCGGTTTGTCGCCTGCCGCGGCGCGTCATGTTGCGGCACGCGTTTCCCCAAGGCGCAGCGCACGGGACAGGTCGCAGTGTTATTGCCGCGCCGTCACGCGGCGAACTGCTTGCCGCTTATTGCCGCTTGCCGCGCGCGACTTCATCGCCGGCGCCGGGCGGCAGCCGCCGCGTGATCGGAATCGACGCGAACGAGCACAGCCCGACCACGACGAACGCGGGCCAGAAATCCGACCACACCATCGTCTGGTGGCCCTGCAGCCAATGCGACACGTGCAGCACGATGCCGGCGACCGTCACGCCGAGCCCGAGCGACATCTGCTGTACGACGCTGCCGAGGCTGGTCGCGCGGCCCGCGTCGCGCGGCGAGATGTCCGCGTAGATCATCGAGTTCAGGCTCGTGAACTGCAGCGCGGGGAAGATGCCGCCGACGAGCACGATCAGCCAGATCGCCCAGGTCGCCATACCGGGATGGAACACGCCGTACGCGGCGATCGCGAGCCCCGCGAACGCCGCGTTGTAGATCAGCACCGTCCGAAAGCCGAAGCGGCGCAGCGTATGCGTGGCCGTCGAGCGGCTGACCGCGCCGCCGAGTGCGGACGCGCACGTGATGAGCCCCGAATGGAACGCGCTCATGCCGAGCCCTTCCTGCAGCGCGAGCGGCAGCAGGAACGGCACCGCGCCGAGGCCGATGCGGAACAGCGACCCGCCGACGACGCTCGCGTGGTAGGTCGGGATCTTCAGGAAGCTGAGGTCGAGCACCGGGCGTTCCTTGCGGCGCGCGTACGGGACGTAAAGTGCGAGCAGCACGGCGCCGGCCACGCACATGGCGACGGCGTTCGAGCGCGACGTGAGCGAGCCGTCGAGCAGCGTGAGGCCCATCAGCAGCAACGCGGCGCCGCTCGCCGACAACAGGAAGCCGAACCAGTCGAGCGGGCCCGGATCGGGCTCGTGCGTGTTCGCGATGTGCTTGCTCGCGAGATAGATTCCGTAGATACCGATCGGCACGTTGATGAAGAAGATCATCCGCCAGTGCAGGTAGGTCGTGATGAAGCCGCCGACGAGCGGCCCGACCGTGGGCCCGAACAGCGCGGGAATCGCGAGGTAGTTCATCGCGCGCACGAGATCCGAGCGCGGCACCGCGCGGAAGATGATGATGCGGCCGACGGGCACCATCATCGCGCCGCCGACGCCCTGAATGAAGCGCGCGAACGTGAGTACGCCGAGGGAATTGGAGGCCGCGCACATCAGCGAGCCGACGACGAAGATGCCGATCGCGGTGCGGAAAACGGAGCGTGCGCCGAAGCGGTCGGCAAGCCAGCCGCAGATCGGGATGAATACGCCGAGCCCGACCACATAGGCCGTGATCGCAATGTTCAGCGTGACGGGGTTGTGCCCGAAGTCCCTCGCCATCGCGGGCAGCGCGGTGACGATGATGTTCGCGTCGACGCTTTCCATGAACAACGCACAGGCAACGATGAGCGGTGCTAGAAAGACGGGCGACATGGGCTGGGCGCGCGGTAAAGACGCCATTATGCCCACATTGTTGCCGATGCGTCACGCGCGACAACACTTGTTCCGCATGTTGCAACAGTCGTTCCTGTTGGCGTGCGCGGAAGAAGAGACGACTGCCGCGCCGGCTGCGGCGTGTGACATGACACATGACATCGGCCTGTCGTAGCGGCCGCGAAACTTGCGTGCGATGCGCGTTTCGTGCGACAGTCGGACCCACTCGCAACACAACACATGACGCGCATCGATCGAGGGCCATCGAGACGAGCGCGCGCGCGAACGAGACCTCGTGCCGGGCCACTCACCATCGAAAGGAGGGGACACGTCATGACGTCACGTCGTGCCGCATCGATTGCATCTCGCTTCCCGCGTCATCGTGCGCCGCGCCGCGCGCCACCCGCGCCGCGTCTTCGCTGGGCCGCCGCACTGGCCGTCGCGTATCTGGCGGTCGCCGGCTGCGCCGCGCAGGCCGACAACGCGAACCAGGCCGCCGCTCAAGCGGTCAGCCCGTCAGCGGTGCCGACTGCGGCCGCGGTTGCCGGCCCCGCGTCGGGCACGCTGCTGCCGCCGCCGAGCCAGCTCTACGGCGACCTGTTCGTCGCGGTGCAGACCGCGCAGATCTATCCCGACCAGAAGACCTTCGTCGACGCGACGCCCAATACCGATCCCGCGACGATCGTGCAGTTGTATCAGCAACAGAAATCGCAGCCGGGCTTTTCGCTGAAGGCGTTCGTCGGCCAGCACTTCACGCCGCCCCCGGAAGGCGGCGTGACGCCGCCGCCGAACCAGACGCTGCGCCAGCACATCGACTGGCTGTGGCCGCAGCTCACGCGCACGAGCGCAACGGTGCCTCAATACAGTTCGCTGATTCCGATGCCGAAGCCGTATGTCGTGCCGGGCGGCCGTTTCCGCGAAGGCTACTACTGGGATACCTATTTCACGATGCTCGGGCTGCAGGTGTCGGGGCGCGAGGATCTCGTCGACGACATGCTCGACAACTTCGCGCATCTGATCGACACGATCGGGCACATCCCGAACGGCAACCGCACGTACTACGCGAGCCGCTCGCAGCCGCCGTTCTTCGCGTACATGGTCACGCTCGCCGCGCAGGTCGAAGGCGACAAGGTCTACCAGAAATATCTGCCCCAACTGCGCAAGGAACATGCGTACTGGATGCAGGGCGAAACCACGACGCCGCGCGGCCAGGCCGCGCGCAACGTGGTCGCGATGCCCGACGGCGCGGTGCTGAACCGCTACTGGGATGCGAGCGACACGCCGCGCGACGAGTCGTATCTCGAGGACGTGACGACCGCGAAGTCGGCGCCCGGCCGTCCCGCCAACGACGTATACCGCGACCTGCGCGCGGGCGCCGAAAGCGGCTGGGACTACAGCTCGCGCTGGTTCGGCGACGGCAAGACGCTCGCGACGATCCGCACGACGTCGATCGTGCCGGTCGACCTGAACAGCCTGATGTTTCATCTCGAGACGACGATCGTAAAGGGCTGCGCGGTGACGCGCGACGTCGCGTGCGTGACCGATTTCTCAGGGCGCGCGGCGCGGCGCGCGGCCGCGATCAATCGCTATCTGTGGAATCGCCATGGTTATTACGGCGACTACGACTGGCAACTGCGCAAGCCGCGCGACGCCGTGACGGCGGCCGCGCTGTATCCGCTGTTCGCGGGCGTCGCGTGGCCCGAACGCGCGAAGGCGACCGCGCGCGAGGTACGCAAGACGCTGCTGCAGCCGGGCGGCCTCGCGACGACGACCGAGAACACCGGTCAGCAATGGGACGCGCCGAACGGCTGGGCGCCGCTGCAGTGGATCGCGGTCGACGGGCTGCGCCGTTATGGCGAACCGGCGCTCGCGAAGGACATCGGCACGCGTTTCCTGTCCGACGTGAAGCATGTGTATGCGACCGAAGGCAAGCTCGTCGAGAAATACGTGGTCGAAGGCGCGGGTACGGGTGGCGGCGGTGGCGGCGAATATCCGTTGCAGGACGGCTTCGGCTGGACCAACGGCGTCACGCTGAAACTGCTCGGTCTGTACGGCGAGTGACGCGCGGCGCGTGCGGCGTGTTCAGCGCGCTGCAGGCGAACCCACGGGCCGGACTGTCGCGCAAGCGGCCGTCCGGCCCGTTTCCGTTTGTGGCTTGCGTCAGAACGTGATCGTCGTGCGCACGCCGACCACCGTTTCGTCGCCGATGCGCGCACCCGCCGCGTTCGGGTTCGGGATGCCGCCGCCCGGACGGAAGAAGTGCTGCAGGTCGGCCTGCAGTTGCCACCACGGCGTGACCTGGTACTGGTAGGTCGCCTCGACGACGGCTTCCGCGCGGCGCACCGGATAACCGGGCGTCGTGTAGGTGCCGGTATCGCCGTCGAGGCCGCGCGCGTGCGAGCCGACCTTCGCGTAGCCGACCGCGAGGCCCGCGACGTCGTTGTCGCGTCCCTTGAACGGCGCCTTCAGCGTCACGCCTGCATTGGCGGCGAAATCGACGATATTGCGATCGCCGGGCGCGCCCATCACGCGTGCGAATACGCCGACCGAGCGCGGGCTGTCGGCCGACGGCCGCCATACCATCTGGTCCGCGACCGCGTAGAACCCGTAGTTGCCGCGATGCGTAGCCGGAATGCCGTTGCTCGCCGGATTCGCGAGCGACAGGCCGTCGGTGCCGTAGCGCGGATCGTTCGCATGCTGCGACTGATACCAGAAGCCGAGCTTGTAGGTGCCAGGCAGCCCGGCCGGTTGCGGCGCCTTCGGGTCCGCCGGCGGCGCGTTCAGCGCGTACTGCACTTCGCCGATCACGAACGCGCCGCTGCGCAGGTTGAAGTTGGTGCCGTGTGCGTTCAGCACCTGCGCGTCGCCGTCGGTGCGGCCGGCCGGATTGCCGTCGAATACGCCGACCATCGCGGTCCATGCGTCGGCCGGCTTCACGCGCAGCCGCACGCCGAGCGACGACAGCGGATACGCGGGGCCGCCGGCCGGCAGGTCGGTGGACGGCAGCACGGGCCAGCCGAACGTGGCGTTCATGAACGTCGCCGCGTTCTGGCTCACCATGAACTCCTGGTCGACGCTCTGCTGGCCGACCTTTACGTCGACCTTGCCGTCGAGCAACGACTGCTGATACCAGAGCTCCCACAGGCGCGTGGTCGAATTCGCTTCGATGCCGGTCGCGGTCTGCAGCGTCTGCAGGTAGCGCTGAGTGAGGTTGGTGCCGTGGATCTGCAGCGCCGACACGTTGAACGTGCCGCCCGTCAGCCCGATCGCCTTGCCCGTGTCGATGTTGAAGCCGAATTGCGTGAGCCCCTGGTAGGCGCCGCCGCGATTCGTGCCGCCGGACGTGTTGTACAGGTACTCGCTGGTTTCCTGCAGGCTCAGCGTGACGCCGTGATCGCCGAGCAGGTCGCGCAGGCCGCCCATGTTGCCGAGCAGGTTCGAGCGCTCCCGGAAGCCGGTGGGCGCGGGCGCGGCAGCATCGGCGGCCTGTTGTGCGGGGGCGGCGGCGTCGCTCGCGCCGGCCGCCGGTTCGGCCGTGGCCGGCGACGCCGATTGCGCGAACGCGGGCGCGGCGGCGAGCGACAGCAGCAGCGCGGCGAGCGTATTGAGGCGCGGCTTGCGCGGGACGGGTTCGAGGCAGTTCTTCATGTGGGTTCCGTTGACGGTTTGATTAGTTAGGCTGAAGAAACGAAAGCGTGATGCGGGAAACGTGGCGAGACGATCGCGCGGCGGCACGTGGCACCGCCGCGCGGCGAGGGGCTTACGGCAGCCAGCCGCCGACGCGCCACACGTGTGCGAACCCGAGGCGCGGCGCGGCCGAGCACAGCAGCGCGACGAGCGCGACCGCGGCCGCCATCGCGGCGACCAGCGCGCAGTCGAGCGGGCGGGGCGTCGCCGGTACGTGAGCGAGCACCGTGCCGAGCCGGTTGCTGAATGCGTGGGCGAGCGGCGAGAGGCCGGAAACGAACGAGCGGTCGCATGCGACGTGCACGATGCGCTTGAGTCTGACCGCGAACGATTGAAAGAACATGACGCTGCCTCCGTCCGGTCCGGCGGATGCCGGACGACGTGATCGAGCGCGGGCGCACGACGCGGCCTGCGATCGGAGGGTGGAACGTAACGGAGCGTGCGACTGACGAACCGGCGATGGCCGGCCCGGGAGGAAGCGCGCTAACCCGACGAATGCGAGCTAGCGGCGAAAGACATGCGTCTGGCTGCTATCTCGCGATGGCTTGGCCGGCCTGGACCGGCATCGAACTGCAACTAGAGCATGTGTCCACGGAGGGGCTCCCTTGATGAATTGGGGCGGATTGTAGTCGCGAATTTTGCTGCGGTGCAAGTGAAAAACGCATGAAAAGCAGCGCATGCGGCGTGCGTGCCGCGGCGGCACGGGATGGACATGATGAGAGGATCGCGGGGCGCCGCGCCGTTGTTCATCCACATCGGCAGGTGAGCGCATCGTGACGCGCTGAAAGGTTTCGTCACGCCATTTCAAGGGCAAATCTTTCAGTGCCGCGAGGCAGGAAATTTATTTCGAGAAATGGGGTTTCGAGGGGTTGACTTCACTTTCGGGCGGTCCATAGAATCCGGCATCTTCACTCTTGGGGCCGCCGCCTTGGACGCCTGCAGTAGTCGATCTTCGACCGAAATCTCCGCCTGAGCGACCGACGTCCGCGCCTCATCGAAGCCGCCGTTTGTCTCCCGGGCAAACGGTGCGCGCAGCAGTACTCCGCAGCAACTCCCTACGTGCACCCTGATTCGCGCCGGTTAGCGTGATGCGTTTTCGCATGCGCCGTCCGGTTTCACCGCCGCCTGGCAGGCGGCCGCGTTCGCGCACGCCTCGTTCAGGCCCGCGAATGCCGGCCCGCAAGCCGGACGGCGGTCAACCGTGTTCCCCGGAACACCGCACAGGAGCCGCCATGAACGACAGTGACAGTTGTCCCTTATGCCCGTTGCACGCACCGACCCTTTTGAACCCGGGTCGCAGGGACACTCCGGCCGACTAGCCTGACACGTCGTTCAGGCCCCGGACTGGCCCCGCGCCCACCACGCGGCCGGCATGCCTGCCGTCGCCGCACGGAGCCAGACCATGAACTTCGGCCTTCTGCTGTCGAACCTTCCGCACGTCACGGAATCGCGTCACCACTACGACGCGATGCTGACGCTCGACGCCCGTCCGCGGGTGTTCTCCCGCCTGCTGAACCGGTTGAAATCGTTGATCCGCTGAAAGAAGCGCCGAGCGCGCCTCGGCATGCGCACGCGCGCCGCCATCGAGCGGCCGCCCCGCGCGCATTCCAAGGTCACACGCTTATTGGATAACCATTAGCCGTACGGAACAAATCATGTCCACGCCATCCAATGTCTCTCCACCGATCGTCGCAGAACGCAGCGCCGTGCTCGACGAAGCCCACCTGGGCGATATCCGCGGCGCGCTCGGCACGATCGCGCATCACGATACCGCCGCGCGCGGCACATGGTGGGCGCGGCTGCGCACGCTGCTCGCGATCATCGGCCCGGGCCTTATCGTGATGGTCGGCGACAACGACGCCGGCGCATTCGGCACCTACACGCAGGCCGGCCAGAATTACGGCACGACGCTGCTGTGGACGCTGCTGCTGCTCGTGCCCGTGCTGTACGTGAACCAGGAAATGGTGCTGCGCCTCGGCGCGGTCACGGGCGTCGGCCATGCTCGCCTGATCTTCGAGCGCTTCGGCAAGTTCTGGGGCGCGTTCAGCGTGATCGACCTGTTCCTGCTCAATGCGCTGACGATCGTCACCGAGTTCATCGGCATCACGTTCGTGCTGGATTTCTTCGGGCTGCCGAAGGTGGCCGGCGTGTGCGTGGCTGCCGCGCTGACGATGGCCGCGGTGAGCACCGGCGATTTCAGGCGCTTCGAGCGGTTTGCGATCGGGCTGTGCGTGCTGAGCCTGCTGCTGGTGCCCGTGCTCGTGTCGATCCATCCGCCCGTCTCGCAGATGACGCGCGATTTCTTCGTGCCGAACTGGCCTGCGCACGCGAAGCTGTCGGACGTGATGCTGCTCGTGATCGGCATCGTCGGTACGACGGTCGCGCCCTGGCAGTTGTTCTTCCAGCAGAGCTACGTGATCGACAAGCGCATCACCCCGCGCTTCATGAAGTATGAGAAGGCCGACCTGTGGATCGGCATCGCGTTCGTGCTGGTCGGCGCGGTCGCGATGATCGGCTTCAGCGCCGCGCTGTTCAACGGGCATCCGGAAGCCGGCAACTTCACCGACGCGGGCGGCATCATCGTGGGCCTCGAGAGGTATGCGGGCCGCACGGGCGCGACGCTGTTCGCGGTGGCGCTGCTCGACGCTTGCATCATCGGCGCGGCGGCCGTGTCGCTGTCGACCGCGTACGCGATCGGCGATGTGTTCAAGATCCGCCATTCGCTGCATCGCGGCGTGTCCGACGCGAAGGGCTTCTATCTCGTGTACTTCGGCATCGTTGCGGCCGCGGCCACGCTCGTGCTGATCCCGGGCAGCCCGCTCGGCCTGCTGACCGAAGCCGTGCAGACGCTCGCGGGCGTGCTGCTGCCGAGCGCGACGGTGTTCCTGCTCGTGCTGTGCAACGACCGTCAGGTGCTTGGGCCCTGGGTCAACTCGACGAAGCTCAACGTGTTCACGGGCGCGGTGATCTGGGTGCTCGTGCTGCTGTCGATCATCCTGACCGCGTCGGTGATGTATCCGGATATCAGCGGCGAAGCGATCGTCGACGTGCTGGTGGGCGGCACCGTGCTGGCGATCGCGGGTTATCTCGCGACGGTGCTGGTCCGCCGCCACAAGCGCGTCGTCGAACCGGCGCTCGATCGCTCGCTGCGCGACACGTGGCGCATGCCGCCGCTCGACGCGCTGGAGCCGCAGAACATGACGCTCGCGACGCGAATCTGGATGGCCGTGCTGCGCGGCTATCTGGTGATCGCGGTCGGTCTCGTGATCGTCAAGGTCGTGCAGATGACGCTGCTGAAGTAACGCCGGTCGTCTGCCAGGAAGCGGCGCCGGACCCGGCACCGCGCCGCAACCCGCACATGCCGGCCGTGAGGCCGGCATGTGCGTTTGCGCGCTCGCTCACGTGACGCGAAGCGCCGCGTCGCCGTCAGATCAGCTCGAGCTTCGACGTCAGGTACGTGAGCTGGATCCGGTTCGCGACGCCGAAGCGTTTGCGCAGTTTGCGCAGGTGGTAGTCGACGTTGTGCGCGCTGGTGTCGAGACGACGGCCGATCTCCTTGTCGGATGCGCCTTCGGCGATGCCGAGCAGCAGTTCCTGCTCGAACGGCGTGAGTCCGTTCACCGCGCGCTCGCGCGATGTAGCGATCAGTTGCGGCGACGCGAACTTGTGCACCGACAGCCCGATCGACAGTGCCTGCTCGATCGTCGCCGGCGTGATCCATTCGCGCGTGCGGCGCGGCGCGGTGAAGCTCATGAACGCATGCAGCCGCGTGCCGGGCACGGCCATCGAATACATGATGCCGCTGCACATCCCGTCGTCCTGCATCGTCTGCAGGAAGCCGTCGAGCGCGGCCGGCGTCACGCACGGGCCGTCGTCGCGCTCGCGGTGTTCGCGGCGCAACTGCTGCAGGTCCCACACGATCGGCATGTTGCACACGCGCGCGCCGAGCGTGCGCGGATCGACATCGTGATGGTTGTGACGCACGTAGTCGCCGCGATAGGTGGCCGGCGTGAACGCTTCGTGCAGGTAGAGACTTTCGACCCGCTCGCGTGCGAATTCGAGCGCGAAGTACGCGAACGTCGAGAAGCCTGTCAGGTGCAGCAGGCTCGTGACGATCCGGTTGCGCTCGGCCGTGCTCTGCGCGTGCGCGAGCGTATCGGCGACGCCGAGCTTCGGCGCGTGCGGCTGCGCGACGTCGCCGCGCTTGACGTCGTCGCACCAGACCACCTGCACGGCACGCTCCCGCAGCGCATCCGCGCATGCGTTCGGCCCGCGCGACGGGCGGGCAAAGCTTGGGGCGACCGCTTCTTCATGCAATGCAATATCGGACATGAGCCATCCCTCGGAATCGACGCGCATCGCCTGGCGGCGGCCGTATCGTGTACGGCATTCGCGGCGGTGCGATCGAGCATCGTTTTTGATATGCGCCGATCGTCATCCCTGACGAAACGCGGGGGCATTGTACAAAAATGCCCGTGTACGCGTAATATGCCGTAATACTAATTGCGGCGAAAGGTTCATATTCGCGCGCATATAACGACGACCAGAAAATCATAAAGAAAAGACCAGATCGTGACGGGGCGCAGTTTCACATATTGGGAAAGGGCGGGCTCCTCATGACATATGCTGACGGCGCACCACGCGTCGAGTGGTTTTCACAAGCCGATATAACGACCGCTGCCGCTTATTCGAACGAATATCAGGCAATCGAGCGCGGCGTTTTTACCGGCATTCAAATCGCGCCCGGTAAAACCGACCTTGCTCCGGTCGATTTCGCGCAATGTCATGCGCGATTGCGGCAAATCGGATTCAGTACGCTCGGTTACGGCGCCTACGAAATGATCGGGCGGCGCATCCTGTGCGCGCATCTGCTGCGCGACCTCGCGCCGGCGACGTTCATGCAGCCGTTTATCGAAGGGATGCTGTACGAGAGCGACCCGCGGTTCGCGCAGGTGCGGCAGAGCGGCTTTCCGGTCGCGTGGCGGCTCGACGAGATCGAGGCGGCCGCGCAGGGCAGCGGCGACCGCAAGGTGCTGGCGCTCGCCGGCCATCTGCGCGCGCACGCGATGAACAGCGGCGTGATCTTCAGCCTGTCGGCACCGCGCCTCGACCTGCGCGTCGCGGTGAACGTAACGTCGGAGACGCACGGCACCGAATGGATCGACGATCGCGTGATCGGCGGCGCGTTGTCGGTCAGCCTTGCCGTGCACCGCGTCGCGCTGCCGTTCCTCGAGGCGCGCATCGCGCGCATGCGCGGCTTCGCGCTCGGCGACGAGCAGCAGCAGGTGCTCGACCGTCTCGTGCACGGGCTGTCCGACCAGGAGATCGCGAGCGCGCTGCGTACGTCGCTGCACAAGGTCGGCCACCATATCCGCTCGCTCGAAAAACTCTTCAACGTGCAGAACCGCGCGCAGCTCGCGTACCTCGCCGCGCGGCGCCTGCAGCCCTGACCTGACGCACGCGCCGGCGGCCCGGCGCGCGATGGAAGCGGTTCCGGCGGCGCGTGCCCGAACCCGCCGCCGGGTTTCGTAGTCCGATTCGACCGCCGCCGGAAAACGCGCTTTCACGCTACGAGGCGCATCCCTTTTTCCATCGTTTCGCATCGCTACACTCGTCCCATTCAACGGTCCGCGCAGCGTGGGGCAGGGTTGCCCGTGTCAGCCGGCGATAACGACGACAGGACAACGGCACGATGGCAGAACCGAAGGCGCTCCCCCGCGACTGGCAGCGGTTGTTTTCCGCTGGCCGCGGCGTGTCCGGACGGCGTCTCGGGGGCGCGTCGCCGCGCGCCGACCTGTTCCTCGCCGCGTTCATCGTCGCGGTCGTCGCGCTGTTCATCCTGCCGCTGCCGCAGGCCGCGCTCGACGGGATGATCTCGCTGAATCTCGCCGCGAGCGTCGTGCTGCTGACGGTGTCGACCTACGTGCCGTCGGCGGTCAGCTTCTCGTCGTTTCCCGCGCTGCTGCTGTTCACGACGCTGTTCCGGCTCGCGCTGAACATCGCGTCGTGCAAGCTGATCCTGCTGCACGCGAACGCCGGCCACGTGATCGACGCGTTCGGGCGGCTCGTCGTCGGCAACAACGTCGTGGTGGGCGGCGTGGTGTTCCTCGTGATCGCCGTCGTGCAGTTCATCGTGATCGCGAAAGGGTCGGAGCGGGTGGCCGAAGTCGGCGCGCGCTTTTCGCTCGACGCGATGCCGGGCAAGCAGATGAGCATCGACGCGGACCTGCGCGCGGGCATCATCAGCGCGGACGAAGCGCGCGAGCGCCGCGAGAAGCTCGAGCAGGAATCGCAGATGCACGGCGCGATGGACGGCGCGATGAAGTTCGTGAAGGGCGACGCGATCGCGGGCCTCGTGATCGCGTTCATCAACATCGTCGCGGGGATCGCGGTCGGCACGCTGATGCACGGGATGGATATCGGCGCGGCGCTGCAACGCTACGCGATCCTGACAGTCGGCGACGGGATGGCATCGCAGATTCCGTCGCTGCTCGTGTCGATCGCGGCGGGCATCGTGACGACGCGCGTCGCGACACGCGATGCGCGGCAGCGCCAGCTCGGCGAACAGCTCGGCGAGCAACTGGGCGCGCATCCGCGCGCGCTGCTGATCGCGGCGCTGGTGCTGGCCGGTTTTCTTGTCGTGCCCGGCTTTCCGAAGTGGTCGTTCGCGCTGATCGCGCTCGGCCTCGGCGCGTTCGCGTTCTCGCAGCTCAAGCGCAAGACGACCGCGCCGAGCTTCAACCTGATTCAGATCGCGGGGCGCGTCGGCACGGCCGACGACGGCCAGCCCGCGAAGGTGTCGCACGCAGCCGGCGTCACGTCGCTGATCGCGGTATCGCTGTCCGACGACCTGCGCACGAGCCTGAATCTCGCGCAACTGCAGGCCGCGCTGTCGAGCGCGAAGGCGCGCGTCGACGCGGACATCGGCACGGTGTTCCCGCGCATCACGCTGAACGACGACGAGGGCGCCGCGGCCGGCACGTACCGGATCTACCTGCAGGACGTGCTCGCCGCGCACGGCGCGCTGAAACCGGGCTGGCTGCTGTGGGACGGCGTCGCGCCGCTGCCCGAGCGCGCGGAGCGCCAGCCGGCCGAGGCGTTCGGCCCGTTCGCGACCGCGCTGTGGATCAAGCCCGACGGCGCGGCGCCGGACGGCAAGTGGCTGTCGAGCGAAAGCGCACTCGCCGCGCACGTCGAGCAGATCGTGCGCCAGCATGCGGACGAATTGCTCGGAATCCAGGAGACGCAGGCACTCGTGCATCTCGTGCGCCGCGAACACCCCGAACTCGTGGGCGAGCTGACGCGGCTCGTGCCGCTGCAGCGCGTGACCGAAGTGCTGCGCCGGCTGCTCGCCGAACAGGTGCCGATCCGCAACCTGCGCGTGATTTTCGAGAGCCTGATCACGTGGGCGCCGAACGAACCCGACGACGTGATCGCGCTGGTCGAACTCGTGCGCGTCGACCTGCGCCGGATGATCACCGACCGCCATGCGGGCACGACGCGCCAATTGCGGGTCGTGCTGTTCGAGCAGAACCTGCAGGAGCGGATCGAGAGCGCGGTGATGCGCACGAAGCAGGGCAATTTCCTCGCGCTGTCGAGCGCGATCAAGCAGGACATCGGCGAGCAGGTGCGCGCGATCGTGCAGGCCGCGCAGGCGGCCGGCCCCGGCGGCCACGGCAACGCACAGGGCGCGGCGCGGCTCGCGGTGATGGTCGCGCTCGGCGCGCGCCGCTACGTGAAGACGATCCTGCAGCCCGTGCTGCCCGAGCTGGCGGTGCTGTCGTACCAGGAGGTCGAGGAGGACGTACAACTGCATACGGTCGGCTGGGTGAAGAACCCGCCGGACGACGGCACGGTCGGCGCGGGCGCCGACGTGCGCGTGCCGGGAGCCGTGCAATGACGAGCTCGACGATCCTCGACCTGACGCGTCAGGCACTGATGCTCGTGCTGCTGCTGTCGCTGCCGATCGTGCTGATCGCCACCGTCACGGGCCTCGTCGTCGCGATCCTGCAGGCCGTCACGCAGGTGCAGGACGCCAACATCGGGATCGCGGTGCGGCTGATCGCCGTGATGGTCGCGCTCGTGCTGCTGTCGGGCTGGCTCGGCGGCGAAGTGCTGCGCTTCGCGCAGCAGGCGCTGGAACGCATGTTCGTTTCTTCCACAGGAGTCCTTTGATGCGTCGACGCGTCGCCCCGATCCGGTTTCAACCGCGCAGCCTGCAACGGGCCGCGCTTGCCCTGTGCGCGACCGCGCTGCTCACGGCGTCGCTGTGCATGGCACCCGTGCAGCCGGCCCGCGCCGCGGACCTGCGCTGGCGCAACAAGCCGTTCACGATTGTCGCGAACGGCAAGAAGATCGGCGACTTCATTCGCGAGCTCGCATCGTCGCAGGGCGTGACGGCGGTGGTTGACCCGAAGGTCGACGGCGTGATCAGCGGCCGCTTCTCGGGCACGCCGCAGCAGACGCTCGATACGATCTGCTCGACCTACGGGCTCACGTGGTACTACGACGGCTCGTTCCTGTATGTCGACCCGGCCGACCAGTCGCAGACGCAGATGATCCCGATCCCGCCGAATGCATCCGGCGAAATCGGCCGCGCGCTGCAGGCGATGCAGATTCCCGACAAGCGCTACACGCTCGTGATCAACGACCGCGCGAACAGCGTGTACGTGGCCGGCCCGCGCCGCTACGTCGAGCTCGTGCGGCAGGCGGTCGGCTCGGTCGGCGATCCGTCCGCGAACGGCGCGCATGCGGACATCCGCGCATTCCGGTTGAAGTACGGCTGGGCGTCGGACTTCACGATCAACCGTTCGGGCAAGGAAGTGACGGTGCCGGGCGTCGCGACGATCCTGCGCAAGCTGTTCGGCAAGGGCGGCGGCACGAGTGCGCTGCCGTCGAGCACGCCGCTCGGGCAGGCCGCGCGCCAGGTGAAGCTCGGCTCGGGGCTGACGATCTCGGTGCCGCGCCTCGACTTTCCCGATATCTCCGGCGGCCCGCGTTCGGGCGGCTATTCCGGCGACGGCAGCGCCGACGGCGGGTTCTCGCCGTTCCCGGCCGGCGGCGGTGGCGACACGCTGCCGCAGATCGTCGCCGACCCGGCGATCAACGCGGTGATCGTGCGCGACCTGCCGGAGAACATGTATCGCTACCAGTCGCTGATCGGCCAGCTCGACGAGCGGCCGCGCATCGTCGAGATCAACGTGACGATCATCGACATCAACGAGGATTCGCTCGACAGCCTCGGGATCGACTGGCGCCTGCACACGACGCACGGCGACGTGCAGATCGGCAACGGCCAGAACCCGCTGAACGGCAACACGCAATACAACGGCGTGGGCAATCCGCCGCTGACGTTCGGCATCGGCACGTCGGAAACCGGGCAGACGGGCACCTTCATGCCGACCGGCATCGCGCTGACCGCGTCGATCGGCGGCTCGCTGCGCAACTACCTGCTGACGCGCGTGAACGCGCTCGCGCAGAAGGGGCAGGCACAACTGCGTTCGAAGCCGAAGGTGCTCGCGCTCGACAATACCGAGGCGATCCTCGAGAACCTCACGCAGTTCTACGTGCAGGTGCCGGGCTACCAGGATTCGTCGCTGTACAGCGTGACGACCGGCACGAGCATCAAGGTGACGCCGATGATCGTCGACGAGGCGATCCGGAATGCGGCAGCCGTGTCAGGCAACCCGCAGAGCGTGATGATGTCGATCGACATCCAGGACGGCAACATCGTGCCGGGGCAGGCCGTGTCGAACGTGCCGGTGATCCAGCAGCGCAACATCGTCACCAAGACGATGATCGACGAAGGCAGGAGCCTGCTGATCGCCGGTTTCAACGACGACGAGGTGAGGCTGAACAAGAGCGGCGTGCCCTGGCTGTCCGACATCCCGCTGATCGGCAACCTGTTCAAGTACACCGACAAGTCGGGCAACCACATGGAGCGGTTCTACCTGCTGACGCCGCGCGTGGTGACGAGCGCGTCGATGTACGCGCCGGACGGCTCGCCCGTGAACCCGGGCGCCGACGGGCCGGCGAACCAGGAAGGCATGTCGATGTATCGGCCGCCGGACAATGACGTCGCGGTGCCGCTGACGCCGAAGCCGCTGCCCGGCACGAAGTTTGGCCCGCCGGCGCTGCCGCCTCCGAAGGATACGGCGTCGCAGCCGGCGGCGACGACCGCAGGAGTCACCCCCCATGTCGACGACCATCATTGACCCGCACGGCGACGGCGCATTGCCCGGCGGCGCGGTCGGCGCGGGGGCCGGTTCGGCCGCGCTCGCGTCGCCGTGGAACCTGTGCTTCCTGAGCGGGCCGATGTACGGCCGCACGATGTCGCTCGCGCGCGGCGCGAACTGGGTCGGCACGGCTGCCGATTGCGAAGTGATCCTGCCCGATCGCGAGATCGGCGCGAAACAGGTGTGCCTGCAGGTCGGCGCGCTCGCGGTGACCGTGCAGAACCACGGCGGCGACGCCGGTGCGCCGGTGCTGTTCAACGACGAACCGCTCGGCACCGGCCGCCGCTCGATGACGCCGAACGACGTCGTGACGGTCGGCTCGATCCGGCTCGGCATCGCGCGGCACGCGCAGGCGAGCGTCGCGGTGCCCGACGAAGCCGATGCGCCGGATGCCGCGCGCGAGGCGGCGTGGCTCGGCTGGCTCACGGGCGGATTGCGCCGCCTCGGCAGCCGGCGGCTCGTGATCGCGCTGGTCGCGCTGTGGATCGGCGTGCTGCTCGGCGCGCTCGGCTACGGCTTCGTCACGTGGTCGGGGCGCCTGCCGTGGCAGCACGAATCGGTGCTCGCGCGCACGCACCGGCTGCAGCAACTGCTGCACGCGTATCCGGAGCTGGCCGTCGCGCCGCGCGACGACGGCGTGATCGTGTCGGGCTATGCGAGCGACCCGGCCGCGCGCGAACGCGTCGCGCAGATCGTCGCGGGCGTTGATAACGCGGCGCTCGGCAACATCTACGTGGTCAGCGACCTGGTCGCGACCGCGCAGACCTATTTCAGCGATACGGCGCTGACGGTCGCGTATCTCGGCCGCGGCCGGATCGAGCTGACCGGTGCGGCCGCGCGCGCGCAGATCGAGCCGCGCATCCGCAACTACATGAAGGACGCGCGCCCGGCGCTCGAAGTGGTCGATCACGTGCGCGACGCCGATCCGGCCGCGCCGCGCACGACGACAACGCTCGGCGGGATGGCCGGCATTCCGGAGATCACGACCGTGTTCGCCGGCGACGGCGACCAGCGCTACATCGAGACGGCCGACGGCAGCCGCTATTTCGAAGGCGCGCGGCTGAAGGACGGGCCGACCGTCGTGTCGATCGGCCCGGATGAAGTCGTGTTCGAACGCAACGGCCAGCGCATCACGATGCCGCTCGGCGGCGCGTCGGCGAACGTGCCCGAGCAGGCGCCAGCGCCGCCCGTGGCGCCGCTCGCGAGCGGCGCGGCGGCCGGGGTCGCGCAGCCGGTACCGGGGCCGACGCTGGTGCCGGACGCTCCGGCGGCCGGCGCCGCGGCGGCCGGTGCATCGACGAAGGACGCGGCGCACTAGCGCCGCGACGGGTCATGCGCATCGCGTAACAGGCGGTGCGCGCATTACGCGGGGCGTCGCATCGGTGCGGCGGCTCACGTCGCCGGCGGGGCATGGGGCCGCCGCCGGAAGGTGGATGAAGTTCACGTCAAGGAGCGAAACATGGGTACCCAGGCAGCAGGTGGCGCAACCAATACGAACCAGGTCCAGCAGCAGGCCGACGACCTGACCAAGACGCAGCTCGAACTGACGAAGATCAACTTCCAGGTCCAGCAGTCGACCGCGACGTTCGAAACCAGCAACGCAGTGACCGCGCAGGAGGGGACGGCGAACGCCCAGGTTGCGCAACACCTGAGTTCCGCCGGCCGCGCATGACGCCGGTCGCCGGCCGCGCCGCGCGCCGATGCGCGCCGGGCCTGCCCGCGAAGGGCGCCCGGCCGCGGATGCGCGCGTGCCGGCCGGCCTGTTCCGGGCGGGCCCGACCGAGCCGGTCCGGCGCCTGCCAGCCAAGGAGGGCATGGATATGTCAGTGACAGGCGTAGGCGCGGCGCCGCCGGGCGCGGCCGCGCTCGCGGGTGCCGTGCAGCAAACGGGCTCGGCGTCCGATCCGGCGCAGGTGCGCCAGTTCGATGCGCTGATGCAGCCGGGTGCATCGCCGGCTGCATCGTCTTCGTCGGGCGTCGCGATGTCGCGCGCGCCGGCGGATGCGGCGCCGGCCGTGCAGATGACGCCCGCGCAGGCGAACCAGTCGTCGCTCGTCGAGCGCTTGCGCACCTACGGCAACGATCTCGACACGCGGTACGCGAACATCGACAAGCATCGCAGCGAGATGCTGACGTCGATGGCGGACAGCCGCAGCGATCCGATGATGACGATGGTGAAGGCGATGGATTTCCAGTGGACGGCGACCACCACGATTTCGGAATACCAGTTGAGCCTGTCGGTCGCGCAGGCGGCGAACGGCTTCACGCACACGGTGCTGAAGACGCAGGAGTGAAAGCGTGCGCGTGGACCGGATACGGCCTCGCGCACCCTGAAGCGGACAAACGATGACGACGATCGATTCGACGCCGCGCGCACATGCGTGGCGCAGCCGGGCGGCGCGCGCGCTGCTCGCGGGGCTGCTCGTGCTGCTGGCCGGGTGCCAGAAGGAGCTGTACTCGGGCCTGTCGGAGCGCGACGCGAACCAGATGGTCGCGGTGCTCGGCGATGCGGGCATCAGCGCGTCGAAGGACAACGACGCGCGCGACACGTCGGACCGCAACGCATGGCTCGTGAGCGTCGCGGACGGCGACATGCAGTCGGCGCTCACGGTGCTGCAGGCGAACGGACTGCCGAAGCCGAGCTATGCGAGCCTCGGCGAGCTGTTCCAGAAGCAGGGCCTCGTGTCGACGCCGGCCGAGGAGCGCGTGCGCTATCTGTACGGCGTGTCGCAGGACCTGTCGCGTACGCTGCAGGACATCGAGGGCGTGGTCGTCGCGCGCGTGCAGGTCGTGATTCCGGAGAACGATCCGCTCGCGGACAAGATCAAGCCGTCGTCGGCGGCCGTGTATATCCGCTACCGCCCGGGCGTCGACCTGCGTGCGATGGCGCCGATGGTCAAGGATCTCGTCGCGCACAGCATCGAAGGGCTGCAGTACGACAACGTGTCGCTGTTCCTGCAGCCGGCCGCGGCGCAAGCGACGCGCGTGGACGGGATCGGCAGCGCGGTGACCGACATCGTGCGGCTGCGCTCGCCGCTCGGCTGGCTCGTGTTCGCGCTGATCCTGCTGACCTGCGCGGTGATCGCGCTGTCGGCCGCGCGGCGCGGGATGTTCGGCGCGCGGCTCGCGGGCCTGCTCGGCGCGCCGCGCGGCGCCAATGGCGGGAACGGGGGGGCCGGCCATCCGGCGTCCGGGCATCCGGCGTCCGGACAGTCGGCCGGCGGCGGTCTGCGCACGCCGGACCGCGCACGCGACGGCGCATGAGCGATCCGCACGCGCCTCCGGGTGACGCGCCTGACGCCGCGCCGCTGCCATGGCTGCAGCCGCTCGCGCCGCCGCCCGCCGCGCGCCGTGCCGCGTTTCATGCGCTCGTCTGCGATTTCAACCTGCGGCCCGACCGTTATCTGCACGTGACGCGCGTGCCGGCCGACTGGCCCGCGCGCTACCGTTCGCCGGACGCGTTCGGCGCGGCCGGCCGCAAGCTGCTCGCGCGGCACCTGCTCGATGCGAACGGCGTGGCCGACCGGCACGACTTCGACGTCGCGAACCCGTGCGCGCGGCTCGCGCTGCTGCCGGGCGCGGCGCTCGAGCAACTGGCGTCGTATGCGGGGCTGCTGCTGCATCGCGGCTGGCTGCGCGATGCGCTGACCATCAGGCGCATCCGCGCGGAAGTCGCGGCCCGGCTCGGCGGCGACGCGCTGGAGCTCGCGCTCGAACGCGCGCCGGAATTCGGCGCGCTCGCCGACACGCTCGAACCGTGGCGCGCCGATCCCGCCGCGCTGCCCGTCGTGATCCGCGCGCGCGGCGGGCGATTGCTCGCGGATTTCATCGGCGTGGCGGGCGATGCGGTCGCGCGGCGCGCGCGCCTGAAGTTCAACCGCGCGATCGACGACGAAGCGCCTTACTGGCTGAACCGCGCGCAGCGCGACCAGTTCGGCGAATTGCTGTTCCTGTTTCTGATTCCCGAGAGGCTTGCGTCATGGGACTGGCTTTTCTGATCACGAGCGACAACCTGCAGCTGCTGTCGGAGCGCAAGGTGCTCAAGGAGCGCGAATACGCGGCGCTGCTCGATGCGTCCGCGGTGATCGCGACCGCGCACGACGAGGCCGCGCGCATCGTCACCGACGCGCAGCGCGAATTCGACAAGCGGCAGGCGGCCGGCTACGACGAAGGGATGCGCCGCGCGCAGCGCGAGCAGGCCGCGCAGGCGTACACGCAGGCGCTCGCGGCCGCGCGCACGATGGAGACGATGAAGGACGCGATGGCCGATATCGTCGTGAAGGCCGTGCGCGCGATCGTCGGCGAGATGAGCACGCAGAAGCTGTACGAGGCCGCGCTGGCGCGGATCGCGCCGCTCGTGCGCGACGAGGCGTTCCTGGTCGTGCATGTCGCGCCCGGCCGCAACGACGAGATGCGCGACGCGCTCGAAGGCGCGTTTGCCGGCCAGTCGAACCGGCAGAAGATCCGCATCGTCGAGGACGCGCAGCTCGAACGCCACGCGTGCACGGTCGAGACGCCGTCCGGGCGCATCGACGCGAGCCTCGACCTGCAGATCGACGCGCTGCGCCAGGCGATCCGCCGCGACGCGCTGAAGGGCGCCGCGCGATGAACGCGCCGCTTGACGATACGCAACCGTTCGGCAGCGGCGACGACGACGGCGCGCCGTTCGATCGCGGCCGCCTCGTCGGCGAGCTCGACGCGGGGCTCGCGTTTTTCTCGCCGGTGTCGGTGCAGGGCCGCGTCAATCATGCGGTCGGGCAGATCCTGAACGCGACGGGCATCCGTGCGCGGCTCGGCGAGATCTGCGAGCTTCGCACACCGAACCAGCCGACGCTGCTCGCCGAAGTGGTCGGGTTTTCGCGGCAGACGACGCTGCTTACGCCGCTCGGCGACGTGGCCGGGCTGTCGCCGGAAACGACCGTGGTGCCGTCCGGGCGCGAGCATGTATTCCCGGTGGGCGAAGGGCTGTTCGGCCGCGTGCTCGACGGGCTCGGCCGGCCGCTCGACGATCGCGGGCCGGTGACGGGCGCCGCGTGGGTGTCGACGCAGCAGGACCCGCCGAACCCGCTCGCGCGCCAGATGATCGACACGCCGTTTCAGACCGGCGTGCGCGTGATCGACGGGTTGATGACGCTCGGCATCGGGCAGCGCGTCGGCATTTTCGCGCCGTCGGGCGTCGGCAAGAGCACGCTGCTCGGGATGATCGCGCGCGGCGCGCAGGCCGACGTGAACGTGATCGCGCTGGTCGGCGAACGCGGCCGCGAGGTGCGCGAATTCATCGAGCACAGCCTGTCGCCCGAGGTGCGCGCGCGTTCGATCGTCGTCGTGTCGACGTCCGATCGCCCCGCGATGGAGCGCGTGAAATCCGCGCTCGTCGCCACCGCGATTGCGGAGCATTTCCGCGATGCGGGCAAGCGCGTGCTGCTGCTCGTCGATTCGCTGACGCGCTTTGCGCGCGCGCAGCGCGAGGTCGGCCTCGCGAGCGGCGAGCCGCCGACGCGGCGCAGCTTTCCGCCGTCGACGTTCGCGGTGCTGCCGCGCCTGCTCGAACGCGCGGGGCAGGGCGCGAACGGGTCGATCACCGCGCTCTACACGGTGCTCGTCGAAGGCGACGAGGAATCGGACCCGATCGCCGAGGAAGTGCGCTCGATCCTCGATGGCCACATCGTGCTGTCGCGCAAGATCGCGCTCGCGAACCGCTATCCGGCGATCGACGTGCTCGCGAGCCTGTCGCGCGTGATGCCGCTCGTCGCGAGCCGCGCGCACCAGCAGGCGGCCGCGCGCGTGCGCGAGCTGATCGCGAAGTACCAGGAGATCGAGCTGCTCGTGCAGATCGGCGAGTACCGCGAAGGCAGCGACCGGCTCGGCGATCTCGCGCTGCGCGCACGCGACGCGATCGGTGCGTTCTGCGCGCAGGCGTCGCACGAGGACGTGCATTTCGACGCGCTGCTCGCGAAGCTGACGAAGCTGGCGAACGATCATGTCTGAAGCCGACGACCGCCTCGTGCTCGCCACGCTCGCACGCCTGAAGCGCGTGCGCGAGATGCGCAGCCAGATCGCGCGCGTCGCGGCCGCGCGCCAGCAGGGCATCGCCGCGCAAAGCCGCCGCGCGCTCGACGCCGCGCACGCGCAGCTCGCGCAGCAGGTCGCCGCGAAGGCCGCGATCCAGACGCGGCTCGCCGACGACGTGCGCGAGGCGCGCGTGCTGCAGAACGCGGCGGCCGACACGCGCACGTTCGACCGGCACATCGGCACCGCGAACGCGTCGGTGAGCAAGGCCGTGCACGTGCATCGCGACCACGAGGCGACGCTTGCCGACCTGCAGCGCGCCGCGCGCAAGGCGAAAGCCGCCGAGGACAAGCTCGACAAGGCCGGCGAGAAGGCGCTGCACGCGCGCGCCGCGCGGGTCGAGCGCGATGCCGACGAAGTCGCGGACGGCTACGCGGTGCGGCGCTTCGCGATGCCCGGCGCATGGGCGGCCGGGGCGGGCGACGCTTCCGGCCACGCGGCGGCGCACCCCGAAGCGGCCGCCGCGTTCGACGCGGAGATGGCCGCCCGGCCGGCCGATGCGGAAGCCGGCGCGGCCGATGTGACCGACGCAACCGACGCAACCGACGCAACCGACGCAACCGACGCAACCGACGCAACCGCCCCGGCCGACGCAACCGCCCCGACCGACGACATCGCCCCGGCCGACAACATCGCCCCGGCCGACAACATCGCGCCGCCGCCCGCCGCCGCGGAGCGCCGATGCTAGACCAGGCCGCGGGTTTCAACGACGTCGCGGGCACGCTGCGACCGCTGCTCTACGTGATGCCGCGCCTGTTGCCGATCATGTTCGTCGTGCCGGTGTTCAACGAGCAGATCGTCACGGGCCTCGTGCGCAACGGGATCGCCGTCGTGATTGCCGCGTTCGTCGCGCCGGCGATCGATTCCGCACAGGTGGCCGCGCTGCCGTTCCTGATGTGGTGCCTGCTGGTCGCGAAGGAGGCGGTGATCGGCATGCTGCTCGCGGGCGCGTTCAGCGCGGTGCTGTTCGCGATCCAGGGCGTCGGTTACCTGATCGATTTCCAGACGGGCAGCGGCAGCGCCGCGTTCTTCGATCCGATGGGCGGGCACGAGGGCGGCCCGACATCGGGCTTCCTCAATTTCGTCGCGATCGCGCTGTTCGTCACGGCGGGCGGCCTGCAGGTGCTCGTGCAACTGTTCGCGCAGTCGTACGCGTGGTGGCCGATCGGCTCGCTCGGCCCCGATTTCTCGGCGATGCTGCAGACCTTCGTCGTGCGCCAGACCGATACGATTTTCGAATGGATGGTGAAGCTCGCCGCGCCGGTGACGATCGTGCTGGTGCTCGTCGAGCTCGGCATCGGCCTCGTCGGCCGCGCGGTGCCGCAGCTCAACATCTTCGTGTTCTCGCAGCCGCTGAAGAGCGCGCTCGCGCTGCTGATGATGGTGCTGTTCCTGCCGGTCGTATACGCGTCGCTGCATTCGCTGCTGAGCCCCGACAGCGGGCTGATGGCGCTGCTGCGCGCGCTGTTCGCCGCGCACGGCGGCGCCTGAGCGCGCGACGGAGCCGACATGGCCGAAAAGGACCAGAAGCCGACCGCGAAACGCCTGCGCGAAGCGCGCGAGAAAGGCGAGGTGCCGAAGAGCGCGGAGACGATTTCGTCGGCGTTCTTCGTTGGCGTGTGCGTCGCGCTGGCGGTGGGAATCGGCTCGCTGTTCGCGCGGCTGCAAGCGCTGTTCCAGCTCGTGTTCGACGCGGCCGGCGCGGCCGACCCGTCCGCGCGGATCGCGGTGCTGATCGATGGCGCCGCGCGCGACTGGGCGACGCTGTCCGCGCAGATCGTCGCGGCCGGGCTGCTGGCGGGCCTGCTCGCGGGCTTCGTGCAGGTCGGCGGCGTGATGGCGTGGAGCCGCCTCATGCCGCAACTGTCGCGGCTCAATCCGGCCGAGGGGCTGAAGAACCTGTGGTCGCTGCGCAACCTCGTCAATCTCGCGAAGATGCTGCTGAAGACGGTGCTGCTCGCCGCGACGCTCGGCTGGCTGATCGTCGAGTCGCTGGACCCGTCGGTGCAGTCGGGCTTCACGCGGCCGATCTCGATCCTCGCGCTGATCGTGAAGCTGCTGATGCTGCTGTTCGGCTGGGCCGCGCTGATCTATATCGTGATGGCGCTGATCGACATCGTGCATCAGCGGCACGCGTTCAACCAGAAGATGAAGATGTCGATCGACGAAGTGCGGCGCGAGCACAAGGAGGACGAGGGCGACCCGCACATCGAGGCAAAGCGCCGGCAGCTCGCGCGCGAAGCGCAGTTCGCGTCGCTGCCCGACCGGATCGGCTTCGCGTCGGTGGTCGTCTATTCGCCGCGCGTCGCGGTCGCGCTCTATTACGGCGGGGTCGGCACGCTGCCGTGGGTGCTCGCGCGCGGCGAAGGCGAGGCGGCCGAGCGGATCGTGCGGCTCGCGCGCGACACGCTGCGCCCGACGCTCGCGAACGCCGGGCTCGCGCAGGCGCTGTACGAGACGACACCCGAGAACGGCACGATCCAGCAGCAGCATTTCCGCGAGGTCGCGCAGTTGCTGAAATGGGCGACCGGCGCGACTTGATGCGCGCCGCGGCGGGCCACGCCAGACGTGTCGGTATGCTGCCCATTTTTTCGGTCTGCGAGCCAGTGCGGCCCACTGTTCCGATTCGATATGGCCCTTTGCGCGCTCATGCGTGCGCGGCGCTTGACGCGATTTTTTTTCCGGTCGTCACCGGAATTCATCGGTGAATTATTGCTGAATTATTTCTTCGTAATATGGCTCGACCGTCACGCCTGACGGCGGGCCGCGAGGTTGCGCCACGCGTGACGGACCAGGTCAACAGGGGCGAACAAATCAAATGTGTGGAATCGACGGCTTTCTGAATACCGTCGCCATCGATGAGGAGACAGCGCGCGGCACGCTCGCGCGGATGACGGCGAGCCTCGCGCATCGCGGGCCGGACGGGCAGGGGATCTGGGTCGATCCGGAGGCCGGCATCGCGCTCGGCCACCGGCGGCTGGCGATCGTCGACCTGTCGGTACACGGCCGACAGCCGATGGCATCCGCGTGCGGCCGCTACGTCATGGTCTTCAACGGCGAAATCTACAACCATCGCGAACTGCGCGCGGAGCTCGAGCGCGCGGGTCGCGCACCGGCGTGGCGTGGCCACTCCGACAGCGAGGTGCTGATCGCGGCGATCGTCGCGTGGGGTGTCGAGGCGACGCTGCAGCGCGCGACGGGCATGTTCGCGCTCGCACTGTGGAATCGCGCGTCGCGGGTGCTGACGCTCGCGCGCGACCGGATCGGCGAGAAGCCGCTCTATTACGGCCGGATCGGCGACGCGCTCGTGTTCGCGTCGGAGCTGAAGGCGCTGCGCGGCTATCCGGGCTTCGACGGCACGGTCGACCGCGACGCGCTGTGCCTGTATCTGCGCCAGTCGAGCGTGCCCGCGCCGTATACGATCTATCGTGGCATCCACAAGCTGCCGCCCGGTACGTACATTCAGTTCGAACATGCGCGCGACACGCCGCGCCTGCGCGCGTACTGGACGCTCGAACAGGCGATCGAGCGCGGCCGCGAGCAGCCGTTCGAGGGCAGTGCCGACGAGGCCGTCGGCCAGCTCGACGCGATCCTGCGCCAGGCCGTCGCGCGACAGATGGAAGCCGACGTGCCGCTCGGCGCGTTCCTGTCGGGCGGCGTCGATTCGTCGGCGATCGTCGCGCTGATGCAGGCGCAATCGGCGACGCCGGTCGACACGTTTACGATCGGCTTCCATGAAGCCGGCTACGACGAGGCCGGTTACGCGAAGGCCGTCGCGCGCCATCTCGGCACGCGGCATACCGAGCTTTACGTGACGGCCGACCATGCGCTCGGCGTCGTGCCGAAGCTGCCGTCGATCTACGACGAGCCGTTCTCCGATGCGTCGCAGATCCCGACCTTTCTCGTCTCGGAGATGACGCGCCGGCACGTGAAGGTGAGCCTGTCCGGCGACGGCGGCGACGAGCTGTTCGGCGGCTATACGCGCTACTTCCTGACGCCGCGCCTGTGGCGCAAGCTGCATCGCGTGCCGGCGGCTGTGCGCGCGCGGATCGCCGCCGCGCTGCATGCGTTGCGGCCCGATCACGCGGACCAGCTCGCGGCCGTCGCGCAGGGCGCGTGGGGCGGTGTGGAGGCGCGCGAATCGGCGTCGCGCATCGGCGACCGCCTGCACAAGCTCGGCCATGTGATGACGGCCGAGAGCCGCATCGGGCTGTACCGGCTGCTGATGTCGTCGGTGCATCATCCCGAGCGTCTCGCGCTGTCGGGACAGGAGCCGCCGACGCCGCTCGACACGGCGTCCGCGTGGCCCGCGCACCTGAGCTTCGCCGAGCAGGCGATGGCGATCGATACGCTCACGTATTTGCCGACCGACATTCTCGCGAAGGTCGACCGCGCGGCGATGGCCGTGAGCCTCGAGACGCGCATGCCGTTCCTCGACCATCACGTCGTCGAATTCGCGTGGCGCGTGCCGGCGTCGGTGCGCTTGCCGGAAGGGCAGTCGAAGGCGCTGCTGCGCCGGCTGCTCGACCAGTACGTGCCGTCCGCGCTGATCGACCGGCCGAAGCAGGGCTTCTGCGCGCCCGTCGATCACTGGCTGCGCGGCGCGCTGCGCGACTGGGCCGACGCGTTGCTGCGGCCGTCGCGATTGCGTGAAGAGGGCTTCTTCGATGCGGCCGCGGTCGAGCGCCTGTGGCGGCAGCACCAGACGGGGCGGATGAACTGGCAGCATCAGTTGTGGACGGTGCTGATGTTCCAGGCGTGGCTGGAGGCACAGCGGGCGGGGTGACGCGGCGCGCTGCGGATGGCCGGGGTGTCCGGCCATCCGGTTGAAACCCGGCCGGCATTCAACGGATATTCAGCGGCGCGCCGATCGTCGAATGACCGCGATCGCGCGCAGCCGATCGATTGTGCTGCGGGATTCCGATCAACGTGCGGGCATCCTGCTCGCCGCGCGTCATCGCGTGAGGGGCGGCGTGCGACATGTGGTCGGCACCGGCTACGAGACGCGCGCGATCGGGACCGGGCTTCGACTTGCCGACGACGGCCCGCGTGCGCGCCTGTACCGCGCCCGGCTACTGATCGAGACACCGCACGCACAGCCGCTTCGCCTGGTTCGCCGGCAACCCGCGACACATCATCACCACCGGACGCGCATGACACGAAGGCGCGTCGGCGGAGGCGGAGGGCGACGCCATTCGCCGCGCGCGTTCGGGCGGCGTGGTGGCGGCCGCGTCCATGCGGCGCCGGCGCTCGGGCGGCGGCGTGTCGCTCACGACGGGAATCGGTTCGACGCCGCCTTCGTGCGCGTTGCGCTGCGCGCTCGCGACGACGCGGCTCACGTAGCCGCTCGAGAAGCCGGTCGTGAAGTTGCCGCTGTAGTAGCACGACAGCGCCGCGCGCAATGCGGCCTGCGCGGCGCGGCCGGTGCCTGACGAGCGCGCGAAGCATTCGGTCAGGATCGTGCCGCCGGCCTGCAGGTTGCGGCACGGCTCGAACATCGTCGCTTCGTCGAGCCCGTATTTCGCGAAATTGCGTTCGTTCACCTGCGCGAGGCCGACGCTGTAGCTGAAGCCGCGCGACGCAAGTTCGTGCGCGGTCGCGCGTGCCTCGTCGAGCGACGCGGGCTGGCGCGTCAGGTGGCCGCCGACCACGCCGATCGCATACGGATTGAAGCCCGATTCGGTGCGTACGAGCGCGGCGAGCGTGTCGGGATCGACGTTCGGCGCACAGGCGCGCGCGAGTTGCGCGAAGCCCGCGCCGCTGGCCGCATTCGCGATGCGTGGTTGCATGCATGCGAACCCGAGCGCGACCAGCGCGCACAGGCACGCGGAGATGGTTCGCAGGTCGCGCGCGTTCATCCCGCGCCTGCCACGCGGTACGACAGCACGAGCCCGTGCACGAGCAGCGACCAGCCGTCGAGCGCGACGAACAGCAGCAGCTTGAACGGCACCGAGATCGTGGTCGGCGAGATCATCTGCATCCCGAGTGCGAGCAGGATGTTCGCGACCAGCAGGTCCACGACGATGAACACGATATAGATCACGAAACCGATCTGGAATGCCTTCGTCAGCTCGGCGAGCGTGAAGCTCGGCACCAGCACGAGCAGGTCGTCGTCCTTGATGCCGTCCGCGCGGTTCTTCGGCCAGATCGACGTCGCGGTGCGCACGAAGAATTCGCGGTCGCGCTGGCGCGTGTGCGACACGAGGAAATCCTTGATCGGCGGCAGCGCGGCATCGGCGAGCGCGCCGACGTCGGCGGTCGACAGTTGCCCCGACGCATCGAAGTGGCGCGCCTGCAGCGCGTCGCGGATCGACATCCCGACGGGTGCCATGATGAACAGCGACAGGATCAGTGCGATGCCGTTCAGCACGAGGTTCGGCGGCACCTGCTGGATCCCGAGCGCGGAGCGCAAGAGGCCGAGCACGACCACGAGCTTCGTGTAGCTCGTTACCATCAGCGCCGCGAACGGCGCGATGCCGAGCGCGGCGATCACCGCGATCAGCGCGACCGGATTCGGCAGGTTGCCCATCGCTCAGCGCTCGCGCGGCGCGGGTTGCGTCAGCGTGACGACACGCACGCCGAGTTTCTGGCCGACCGCGATCAGGTGGCCGGTGCCGATCAGCATCCCGTTCGCGACCAGATGGATCACGCTCTGGTTGATCCCTTGCTGCAGCTCGATCACGGCGCCCGGCTGCAGCGCGCTCAACTCGCCGAGCGGCATCGACGTGGGCGGCAGCTCGAAGCGCAGGTCGACCGCGAGGCCGTCGAGCGTGCGCGGCGCATCGGCGGGCGGCACGTCGTGTGTCGTCGCGGTGGCGGTGTCGGTGCGGGTCGGTTCCAAAGGCATCTCCCTGATTCGTTCGACGGTCAGCCGGTTGCCCGACGGCCGTCCGGTGATCTCCCACGCCGGCGCGGCCGGCAGCCGCGCGACGCACAGCAGGTTCTGCTCGTGCGCCTGCCAGCGCTCGATCGCGATGATGTCGCCGCCGACGACGTCGGCCAGTTCGGCGGTCGTCAGCTCGGTGCGCCCGATCTCGAACACGAGCGGCACGGGCAGGTTCGCGTAGACCGCGCGCGCGTCGGCGAGCGCGGCCGGCGCGGCCGCGAAGAACACGGCCAGCGCATCGGGCACGTCGAACAGCAGCGCGCCTTGGCAGCGCCATGCGGCGTCGGCGCGCCTCAGCTCGAAGCGCAGCGCGGCCGGCGACGCACGCCAGGCAGGCGTGCTCGCGGGCGGCGGCAGCAATTCCACGCGCTGCCGCGTCGCGGCCTGCAGCACGGCCGTGAGCGGCGCGCACAGGTCGGCGAGCAGTGCCGCGCGGATCACGGCCGGCACGGCCGGGTCGGCCGCGTCGCCGAGCCATTCCGTTTCCGCGACCGGATCGATCCACAGCGTGCCGGTGGCCGGGCCGACGACGAAGCGGTACGCGTGCGCGTCGGCGGCCGGCTCGGCATCGACGCACCAGTGCACCTCGTACGCCTGCTCGCCGAGCGTGACCGGTACGGCGCCGGTCGCGCAGTACGCGTGCGACAGCCCGCGCGCGGCGGCGGCGGACAGGCGCGGCAGGTAGGGCGACGCGTCGAGCGCGACCGCGGCCGGCGCAGCGGCGGGCGGCGCGGAAACGGCGGGCATGGCCCGGTTCGCGGCGTCGCCGGCGTCGGCATTCGTCAGGAACTGCGCAGGCACGGCGGGATCGGGGCGGATTCGGCGTTGGTTCGACGGGTTGTGATGGGGCCGGTGGCGCAGAGGGGCACGCGGCTGCTGCGTCGATTGTAGGGACGGCCATGGCCGCGTGCCGCGCCGGAATCCGTAGTCGCGCGCATCGCGCGGCGGCGGGGAGCGCGGGGCGCTACGAAGCGTGCGGCAGCGCGATGAAATGCCTTGAAGCGTGGTGCGCGGCGGCGGGCGGCCAAAAGCAACCGCCGCCCGGAAGCGGCGGTCGGGTCGCGACTGGCTGGCGGGCCGGGCGGCGCGCAGGCCGGATCCGGCTGGCAGGCCGCGAAGCGCCGCGAACCTGCGCGGCGCGGTGGGGGGAGTGTTGCCGGCACGCCGCGAGCGGGCCGCGCGCGGGTGAATCGTTATGCGTAGTCGGCGGCCATCACGGCCTGCGGCGCGGCACGCAGGATCGGCGCCGCTTCGTGGCGCTCGACGTGCGTCATTGCTGCGCCGAACAGCACGAGGCGATAGCCGACCGCATAGATCGGGATGATCCGCAGATTCTTGTCGTGTTCGAGCTGCAGCTTCGAACGGATCCGCGAGATATGCGTGTCGAGCGTGCGCGACGACACGCCGAGTTCACGGCCCCACACGGCTTCCTGGATTGCCTGCCGCGGCACGATCTTGTTCATGTTGTCGAGCAGGAATTCGACGACGTCGAATTCGCGCGGCGTAACGTCAATGACCTTGTTGTCGATTTCGATCGTGCGACGCACGAAGTTGATTTTTATGTTGTCGATGTACAGGTATTTGCAATCCATGGTGGCCCTCGCATGTCCATAAAGGAGTGTTTGCGGGTCATGTGCTGCAACTTCCGGGCCAGGGGAACGATTGTCAGGCGTCAACGGGCGAAGATACCGGGGCAGGCGGCGTGGCAGCCTTGAATTTAAAAGAATTTTTAACGCGGGGCGCGAGATGGGTGTGGAAGGGGGCGGAGCAATAGTGAAGGATTGTTACGTAGCATCCAGGGCGTGACGTTACGGGCGTTACGTCTGACGTAACGTGCGGGGGAGACGGGAAATGGTGGGGGAACGTACCCGAAGTCTGGATAAGGGGCGGGCAAGACAAACTCTACATGGAACCCTACATGGAGCCCTACATGATTCGAGTGAAAGTCTATATAAATCAGTTAGATAAGTGGCTATAATTGCCGACATCAAACCCTACATGGAACCCGACAGGGAAGCATGACGACCGTCGCTACTTTCGAACCGTTGTTTCCCGAGGATCGCGTACTCGATCCGCTGCTTGAGCAGGCCGCCGAGCTCGTCGACTCTTCGCAGCGGTTGCTGGCCGTATGCGATACCCCGCTGGCCAGCGCGCTCGTGCCGCAGTTGCGCGCCATGAATTCGTACTACACGAACAAGATCGAAGGCCAGCACACGACGCCCGCAAAGATCGAGGCTGCGCTGCATCGGGATTATTCAACCGATATCGTCGAACGCAAGAAGCAACGCTTCGCGGTTGCGCATATCGCAACGGAAGCGGCGCTCGAGGAAGAGTGGCGTGCGCTTCCGGTTGCCGCGCTATTCGAACCGGCACGAATTTCGACTATTCACGATCGCTTCTTTTCCTGCTTGCCCGGCGATGAACGACTCACCGGTGAGAAGGATGCCATCGTTCCAGGCGAATTTCGTCAGTCGGATGTGACGGTTGGGCGTCATCTGGCACCGGAGCCGGAGATGATCGAGCCGTTGCTTCAGGCTTGGGCCGCACGTTATGCCCGCATTCGCGCCAAGGAATATCAACTGATCGGTATCGCGTGTTCGCATCATCGTCTGACCTGGGTGCACCCGTTCATGGACGGTAACGGCCGGGTGGCACGTCTGCATTCGCATCTCGGATTACGCGCTGCCGATCTGACCCATGGTCTCTGGTCGCCGCTTCGAGGGCTGGCGCGAGAGCATGAGCAGTATTACGCCCGGCTGAGCGAGGCCGACCAGACACGGCGTAACGATCTGGATGGTCGGGGCAATCTGTCCCAGGAAGGGCTGGTCAAGTTCGCGCGGTTCTTTCTCGACTGCTGCCAGGACCAGGTCGGTTTCATGGTGCATATGACGGAGTTCGAGGGGGTGACGGGGCGTTTGCTGGATTTGCTGCGATACCTGGAGGCCAATCCGTGGACCATCCGTTCGGAAAAATCGGTCATCAAACCGGAAGCCGCGGCACTGGCCATGGAGTTTGTGGCACTGCGCCGTACGGTAACGCGGGCGGAATTTGCTCAGATGCTGGGCGTAAGCGACGTCCTGGCGCGCCGAATCGTTCGGTCGCTGCTGGATTGCGGGCTGCTGACTTCGCCTTCGCATCGAGGCGAACTTTCCTTTGGATTGCCGCTGAGTAGCCTCCGGTTTCTCTTTCCGAGGCTTTGGCCCGAAGTCGAGCAGGAGTAAGCGCGGCTGGCGGGGCATGCCATGAGGCTTCGGCTCGGATGAGCATGATGTATTCGGCGAGGCGTTGAAAAGCACCGGCCGCAGGGCAACTCTCGCCCCGCGGCCGGCGTTCCGCCCCATCACGCCTTCGCGCTATCCGCCGAATCGAACGGCAGCACGTAATGCCGCTTGCCCGTCGCCGCGAAGATCGCGTTCGCGACCGCCGGCCCGATCGGCGCGACGCCCGGCTCGCCGACCCCGGTCGGCGCTTCGGCCGACGGCACGATATGCACTTCGACCTTCGGCATCTCGGCCATCCGCAGCACGTGGTAGCCGTCGAAGTTGCGCTGTTCGACCTGGCCGTCCTTCAGCGTGATCGCGCTGTGCAGTACCGCGCCGAGCCCGAAGCCGATACCGCCTTCCATCTGTGCTGCAACGATGTCGGGGTTGATCGCGATCCCGCAATCCACCACGCACACCACGCGCTCGACCTTCACCTTGCCGTCCGCGTCGACCGACACCTCGGCCACCTGCGCGACATAGCTCTTGAACGCCTCGGCGACCGCGATCCCGCGCCCGCGGCCCTTCGGCAGCGGCTTGGCCGGATCCCAGCCGGCCTTCTGCGCGGCCAGCTCCAGCACCGCGCGCATGCGCGGCTCCTTCGCGAGCAGGTCGCGGCGGAACGCGTACGGATCCTTGCCGGCGGTGTGCGCGGCTTCGTCGATGAATGCCTCGACCGCGTAGGCCGTGTGCGAACTGCCGACCACGCGCCACCACAGCACGGGTACGCCCGTCTTCGCGGTGGTGAGCTCGACCGACACGTTCGGCACTGCGTACGGCAGGTTCGCCGCACCCTCGACCGACGTTGCGTCGACGCCGTTCTTGACCATGAACGCCTCGAACGGCGTGCCGGCAAGGATCGACTGGCCGACGATCCGGTGGCGCCAGCCGACCAGCCGGCCGTCCGCGGTCAGGCCCGCGTCGAGCTTGTGGAAGTACATCGGCCGGTAGAAGCCGCCCTGGATGTCGTCCTCGCGCGTCCACAGCAGCTTGACGGGCTTGCCGTCCGCGCCGAGCGCCTTCGCGATCGACACGGCCTCGACCACATAGTCCGACCACGCGTTCGCGCGCCGGCCGAAGCTGCCGCCCGCATACAGCGTGTGGATCTGCACCTGCTCGGGCTTCAGGCCCGCGACCCTGGCCGCGTTGGCCTGGTCGACCGTCTGGAACTGGTCGCCGGCCCAGATCTCGCAACGGTCGGCCGACAGCTTGACGACCGCGTCGAGCGGCTCCATCGGCGCGTGCGCGAGATACGGGAATTCGTACGTCGCGCTGATCTTGCGCGCCGCGCCCGCGATCGCCGCGTCGGCATCGCCGTCCTTGCGCGCCGACGTGCCCGGCTTGTCGGCGAGCTGCCGGTATTCGCGCATGATCTCGTCCGAGCCGCGCTTCTCGGCGTTCGTTTCGTCCCATACGACCTTCAGCGCGTCGCGGCCCTGTTTCGCGGCCCAGAAGCCGTTCGCGACGACCGCGACGCCACCCGGCACCTGCACGACCGACACGATGCCCGGCACGGCCTTCGCGGCCGTCGCGTCGAACGACTTCACGGTCGCGCCGAAGCGCGGCGGGCGCTGCAGCAGCGCGACGCGCATGCCGGGGAACGTCGTGTCGAGCGTGAAATGCGCGGTGCCGTTCGATTTCGCCGATGCATCGACGCGCGGAATCCGCTGGCCGATCAGCTTGAAATCGGCCGGCTGCTTCAGCGTGACCTTGTCAGGCACGGGCAGCTTCGACGCGTCGGCGACGAGCGTGCCGTAGGCGGCCGTCTTGCCGCTCTTCGCGTGCGTGACGACGCCATTGGCCGTCGTCAGCTCGCCGGCCGGCACCTTCCAGCGTGCCGCGGCAGCCGACACCAGCATCGCGCGGGCCTTGCCGCCCGCTTCGCGCAACTGCTGCCACGAGTTCGCCATCGCCGAGCTGCCGCCCGTGCCCTGCATCGTGCCGAACGCGAGGTTCGCATAGCGCTTCGCATCGGCCGGTGCGCTTTCGACGCGCACGCTCGACCAGTCGGCGTCGAGCTCCTCGGCGACGATCGTCGCGATACCTGTATACGCACCCTGGCCGAGTTCGACGTGCTTCGCGATGACCGTGACGGCACCGTCGGGCGTGATGCGCAGGAACGCGTTCGGCGCGAAGCCGGCGGCGGGCGCGGGCGCGGTCGCGGCGAGCGCGCGGCGGCCGACGCCGGCCCATTCGAAGCCGATGGTCAGGCTGACGGCGGCCGCGGCGCCCGCGGCCTTCAGGAACGTGCGGCGCGACGGGCGCACCGCACCGCGGTTGTCGAGTTCGATGGTCATGGTCAGGCTCCCAGCGTCGCGGCCGCGTCGTGGATCGCGGCCCGGATGCGGGCGTAGGTCGCACAGCGGCACAGGTTGCCGTTCATCGCGGCGTCGATGTCCGCGTCGGTCGGCTTCGGATTTTGTTCGAGCAACGCGGTGGCCGACATGATCTGGCCGGACTGGCAATAGCCGCATTGCGGAACCTGCAGCTTGACCCATGCGGCCTGCACGGCATGCGCGGGCTTGCTCTGCAGGCCTTCGATCGTCGTGATGTGCTTGCCCGCGATGCCGGCGAGCGGCAGCACGCACGAGCGGACGGCCTGGCCTTCGAGATGCACCGTGCACGCGCCGCACTGCGCCATGCCGCAGCCGAACTTCGTGCCGGTCAGTCCTGCGTGTTCGCGAATCGCCCAGAGGACGGGCATCGACGGATCGGCGTCGAGCGTGACGTTCTTGCCGTTGAGGACAAACGAGGTAGGCATTTTGGTTGTCTCCATGGGGAAAACCCGGCATGCGCCCGGTTAGCGGGCAGTGTGCGCGAGCGCGCGGAATTTGCGTCTACCCAATCCTGCAAATTTATTGAACAATCCTGCAAATCCCGGGCACGCCGTGAGCCGTTTCGCTATGCTCCCGCGACATGGGGAAATCAATCGAGGATTCGTCATGGACCTGACCGATATCGTGGCGTCGCGCGAATCCGGGCGGCGCGAACTGGCGTCGCTGATCGGCCGTTTCGCGCCCGCGGACGGTTCCCATTCGACCGCCGTGCCGGGCCTGATGCTGCACCGGCACACGCGTCCGGTCGATCTCGGCTGCGGCGTGTCGCGCGCCGCGCTCGTGATCGCCGCGCAGGGCGCGAAGCGCGTGATCGTGGCCGGCCAGGCTTACGAATACGACACGCAGAATTGCCTGATTACGTCGATCGACTTGCCGATCCTGTCGCGCGTGACGCACGCGTCGCCCGATGCGCCGTACCTGTGCCTGTCGCTGACGCTCGATCCGCAGCGGATCGTCGAGCTCGCGGCCGAGATGCGGCTGCCCGAGCCCGACGCGGGCCCCGAAGGCGAAGGGATCGCGCTCGCCGAGCTGACGCCGCCGCTGCTCGACGCCGCGCTGCGGCTGGTGCGGCTGCTCGATACGCCGGCCGACATTCCGGTCGTCGCGCCGCTGATCGAAAAGGAACTGCTGTACCGGCTGATGACGAGCGGGCAGGGCACGCGGTTGCGGCATATGGCGATCGCGGGCAGCCAGACGCACCGGATCGCACGCGCGATCGAGTGGATCCGCGATCATTACGCGGAGCCGATGCGCGTCGAGTCGCTCGCGCAGGCGGTCAACATGAGCGTGTCGTCGCTGCACCACCATTTCAAGCACGTGACGACGCTGAGCCCGCTGCAGTACCAGAAGCAGTTGCGGCTGCACGAGGCGCGGCGGCTGTTGCTGCGGCAGGGCGGCGATGTCGGGTCGGTGGCCGCCGTCGTCGGTTACGAGAGCGCGTCGCAGTTCAGCCGCGAATACAGCCGGCTGTTCGGCGCGCCGCCGATGCGCGACGTCGTGCACCTGAGGAAGAAGGAACTGCTCGGCTGACGCGGCGGCGTAGGGCCGAACGCGCAGCCGGGCCGTGGCGCCGGTCGTCGCTCAGCGGTCGTCGCTCAGCGGTTATCGATTACTTCGCGACGACTGCCGTCTGCAGGAACGTCGGCGCGATCCGCCAGTCCGGCACATAGTGCGCCGGCCACGCGCCCGTCGTATCGACCGCGTTGAAATAGACCACCACCTTCAGCAGCGGATAGCGCCACAGCGACCGCTGGAATCTCGGGTATTGAAGATGCGCGCGACACGCACGTCGATGCCGTGCGTGCGTTAGTGGTTGCAGCAGGGCGTCTCGGCTGCGTGCTTGCCTTCGTTGCGGCAAGCGCGCGGGTCGATCGTGTTTGCGTTGCTGCGATTGGTTTCCCTCTGCGGATGCGCGACGGGTCGCCGTGGATCTCGCTGTTCGAAGCCTGGAACACGCGCGACCCTGTCATTCATGGCTTTCCCCTTCGTCGAGCATCTCCAGGAACTCCACGTCGATTTGCTCGACGGCGGCGCGCACACGTTCCATTCCGCTGCAAGGGCATCGTTTCGGCAAGCGCCGGTTCGCCTGTGCTGATGTCGACGAAACTCGCGATAAATCAGGCTTTTGCGGAATCGTTAACGAAAAATCGGTGTTGAATCGGCATGTTTCAACAATGAGAATCAAGCGGATAACTGCTTGAAAACGTTTCTCCAATTTATCGCCAGTCGGGTGGCTCCAAGTGTGAAAGGAGAATCGAGCGAAAATGACAAACTGATGAACCTGTTTCGGTCGGGATTGCACGTTTTCATTCGTTTTGGTTATTGCAGCGGTAACGGTCGAAATGACGACATCATCGTCATGCGATCGCGTCGGTATTTTCACGGATGAATCAAATTCGTTTCGACTGTCGGGACGAATGCGTGTCGCCGACGGTTCGGCGGCGGCCGAACCGTGCTGGCAGGACGGTGCGCCGCACGCTTCGATTCCCGTTTGTCCGACCATTGGCGGGCGGCCGCACGCGCTGCGACGCACGGTTCACAAGCGAAAAGACGGGGGCCGCCCGTCCTGCGCGGCGGCACGCTTCTCAAGTATGAAACACCCGTTCATCTGGCCATTCGGCGAGGGTCCATGGGCCGGATTCGTCCGTCTAATCCCGGTATTGCTTCGCGACGCTAAACGATCGCCGCGTGTGCGCGACCGTTGCCGCGATACATTCCTGAAACAAAAAGTGACGTTTCCGGCGATTCGTGCCGGCGCGGCGGCCGTTCGGCGCGCGCAATGAACGGTGGAATAACGCGTGGCATGCTGCTTGCGACATTGGACGCACCGGCGAGCGGTCGACACGATGCAACAACGATGTGGGGGCGGCCAGCTCGTCAATAAGCCAGTCGGGGAAACGGCGATGAAGACCATAAGCAGTAGCTTGATCCGCGCGTTCTTTGCGCACCATAGGGGTAGTCGGAAAGATCGGGGGAGTGCTTGCGACGCAGTGCCAGCGTCGCGGGTCGTTCTTTGCCGATTTCCCGCACTCCGCACGCTGGAGCGGTTGTTGCTCCGCGCGACAACCAGGCGACAGCGGTGCTCGCCCTCGTTCAGCTCACCCGGATCGATCAGCCTGTTCGTGCCGGACAGGTGACGCCGATTCGTCTTCGACCGTGCAAGGCCGTTTCGATCGCACCGGGCCAATACCGGCGCCGGCTGGATTAGATCGAACGCCCGTCGGACGGATTATCCGGAAACCTTTCGTCGCTAGCTCAGGGAGCAGACATGCCATCAGGCCGCAATGCAGGCCCGCTATCGCTCGATTAAAGAGCGCATCTTTACGGCACTGCATTTTGCGGCGATAAATATATTCTCGCATTTTTGATTCCAGAAACGGATGCCGGTGCTGGCATCCGTTTCCGGCGGGGTATCGAAAATCGCGGGCCGGAAAGATGTGCGCGTCATTCCGGTTTGGCGAATCAATGTGTTTTCGAAAAAATATTGAATATTCATAAAATTAATCGAAAACAGCTATTTCCAAATTTTGGATAACTTAAAAATAAGATTCGTCTGTCAAAAATATCAAAAATATCAGTTTCACGTCCAGCAATAATTTCTTGATTTGATAGTAATCCTTAATTTTCTGAGGATTGCTCGCGGCGGGAAGATTGATGGCGTGCGATCTTCCTTGCTCATTCTGTCCACGCCGTAATGGAGTCGACCATGAAGAAGCTTCTGATTGCAGCAGCAGTTCTGGCGGTTTCGGGTGCAGCGTTCGCAGGTAGCGGCACGGTGTCGAGCAGCAATTCGACGAGCGGCGGCCAGACGATGGCCGGGGTTGCCGGGTTCGGCCACTTCACCGCGACCGATTCCGGCTCGGCACTCGGCGCAGCCGGCGCAACGGCTGGTGGCGGCAGCAGCGGTTCGATCTCGTACACGGACCACACGCAAACGTCGACGGTCGGCGGCTTCGGCTTCGGCGGCGCACAGGCGGGTGGCACGAGCGGCGCGAATGCCGGTTCGATCGGCTGGACGTTTCACCACTAAGCCGCGCGCGTAGCGTTCGTCATTGGCTGGCGGTACGGATGCCGGGTTTCACCCCACGCGGGCAGGCCCGGTTCCGCCACCGCCGAACTTCCTCACAGCAAGGGATTGCTATGAAAGCCAACGTCATATTAGCGACAGCGCTCACCGTCATATCGTCGGCTGCATTGGCAGCCGGTTCGTCCACGATCAACCAGACGCAATCCGTTGCAGCGGGTGTTTCCGGTTCGGTACTGGTCGGCTCCGGCAGCTATACCAGCAATTCGACTTCGACGGCGGGTGCGAATGCAGGAAGTACCGTGACACCCGCTGGTTCCGCCGGCACGGCATCCGCTTTTCACAATTCGACCTCGACGGCCAGCGGTTCGGGCACGAACGGTGGCGCGTTCGCGGCAGGCGGCGGTATCGGTGCCGCAGGCTCGTTCGGCGGAAACGGCAGCACGAACGAGAACGCGAATGCGCTGTCGGGAGGGGTGACCGCCACGATCGTACTCGGCGCGAACCACTACACGGCCACGGGTGCGAACGACCAGGGCATCGCCAACGCGGGTGCTGCCGGGCTCACGGGCAGTGGCGGTTCAGGCGCGATCGCGGGTTCGGATCATTTCAACTCGTCGACCGTGTGGAGTACCGGTCCGGCCGGCTGGCCGTCCGCAGCAGGCGGAAGCCAGGGCAGTTCGAGCGCGACCGGAAGCAGTCATTAGTCAGATGTGGGGGGCCAGTTTCCCAGCGACGCTGGTCTCTTTTACCGCAGTGTTGTCACGTAAGGAGTTGGCATGAAGCGGAAACTGATTGCTGCCGCTCTGATGCTCGCGTCTCTGACGGCGTATGGCGCTGACCGTGCCGCCGATGGTGTGCAATCGAATATGCAGACGTCAAACAACCCTGACCAGACAATCAAACCGTCAGTACAACAAACGCTTTCGTCGGGCAGTGCCATCGGCGAGCCGGACGCTAAGCAATGGCAGGGCATGTCGGCCGGCTCGTGGTCCCAGCTGGGCAGCGGCTGGAAGCAGTTCGGGGAAGCAGCAAAAACTGAAGTCATTCAGGGGAATTAGTACGGTTGCCTGGGTGGGAGGTCAAACCTCGTCCGGAGAGTGAAATGAACAGCAACAGGATCAAGGTGGCGTGCGCGGCAATGTTCGCGATGACCACGATCGGTGCCCAGGCACAAACCGCCGACTCGACTTCGAGCGCGCAGTCCTCGACGTCGTCGACGGCGATCAGCCAGGGCGGCGGCTCGAGCATGAACACGAACACCACGAGCTCGCGCGGCGGCAATGCCACCAGCAGCAGCGGGGTTCGCGGTAGCGGCAATTCGAGCGTGAATGTGAACGTGACGATGCCCTCCGGCACGAGCGGCGGCTCGAACGTGACGCCGCAGAGCGTGAGCGCGCTCCAGTCGCCCGGTTCGCCCGGTACCAACCCGTTCAACACCCAGGCGTCGGAAAACGTCAACTACTCGGGTACGCAGACGATCAAGACGAACCCGGCCATCCAGGCGCCCGGCCTCACGACCACGCTGTCCGACACCTGCATGGGGTCGGTGAGCGTCGGCGTGTCGTTCCCGGGGTTCGGCGCGACGGGCGGCACGACGCTGGTCGACCAGGCTTGCGTGCGTCGTCTCGATGCGCGTGAATTCCGCGCGATGGGCCTGACCGACGTGGCGCTCGCGCTGCTCTGCCAGAGCGACGCGAACCGGCGCGCGGTGGAAGCCACCGGGCATCTGTGCCCGGGCACGACCGCACCGCTCGCGCGTTCGAATGTCGCGCCCAGCGCCGAAGCGACCGTCGCCGACGACGTGAAGTATCACGATCCGATCGTGCGCAACCGCATGGGCCTGCCGCCGCTCGACGCAGCCGCGCCGGCGCAGCCCCGCCCGGTTGCGACGACGGCGGGACAGGCGGCGCCTATCCCGGTGCCGGTGCCCGTGCCCGTGCCGGCGATCGCGCCGGTTGCCGCAGCACCGGCAGTCGCGGCGCCGGCGGTTGCCGCAGCCGCACCGGCAGTTGCAGCCGCACCCGCTGCCGCGGTCGCGCCGGCAGCCGCGATGGCAGCCGTGCCGGCTGCAGCCTTCATCGCTGCACCGGCTGTCGCCGACAAGGCGCCCGAGCCTGCACCGGTAGTTGCCGACAAGGCTCCCGAGCCCGCTCCGGTTGTTGCCGACAAGGCACCCGAGCCCGCACCGGTAGTTGCCGACAAGGCACCCGAGCCCGCACCGGTAGTTGCCGACAAGGCACCCGAGCCCGCTCCGGCCGTCGCCGACAAGGCGCCCGAGCCTGCACTGATAGTTGCCGACAAGGCGCCGGAGCCGATGCCGGCCGCGACCGACAACGCAGCGCAAGCCGCCGCCGAAGCGCCCGCACCGGAAGCCGCGCAGCCTGTCGCTGCCGCGCCTGCGGCCGACATGCCGGCAGCCGACGCAAAGGTGCCGGACGCGGCCGAATCCGCTGCCGCGCCTGCGCCGGCCGCCGACATGCCGGCGTTGACCGATCCGGCGCTGGCATTGCCGCCGGCTTCGGTCGACCAGCAGGCCGCACCGGCTGCACCGGTCGCGCCGACGCCGGCTGTCATTTCGACGAGCACGTCGTCGTAAGCACGCGGGCCGGGAAGCCGTGCGACCGGAACACCGGTCGCACGCCAGCCGCTCGGCCCCGATGCGCGACGGTCGTGCCGGTTTGACGGGTGTTGGTCCCATCCCCGAGGTCAACACCTCTTTTTGCCTGACGAGGATGCAAGGAGGCCTCAATCATGAGGATCTTTCTGGTCGCTTTGCTGCTGGTCAGCGTGCAAGCCGCTGCGCAGTTGGTTTTTCAGAATCCCGCGGTCTTTGTCATCCTGAGCGAGCAGACCCTCGCGAACGCCGCGAGCGTCCAGCAGGCGCTGACGACGCTCAGCCGGCCCGACAACACGGGATGCGCGCCGATGATGATGATCGGCGACCCGCAGATGATTTACATGATGCCCGAGGAAGGTCACGCGCCGTCGTGGCAGTCGCCGGTGTACGGCCGCGGCGCGCCGTTCAACGCGCAGAACGGGCCGACGCCGACGGGCAAGACGGTCGGCGCGATGCAGCACGCCGAGGACATGCAGACGCAGCCGTGGAGCGACGGCAGCGCGATTACGCAGAAGATCGCCGGCGAGTCGAGGGTGTCGGCGGCGGACCGGGTGAGCGAGTGGCAGCGCAACGGGATCAACAGGATCGAGACGGCCCGCGCGACGGATGTGACGGTGAACGGCAAGACCTACCGCGCCTATCGCGACGATCTCGACCGATCGGCGAAGCCGGTCATCGAGCCGCAGATCTACACCCGGCGCGTCGTTTTCTGCCGATAACGAAACATCAATTCGAGGACAGGCCGGCGCCGCGCCGCGGGACCACGAGACCCCGTCACACGCGATCCGGCAACGGCCGATCCGACAACCAACCCTACGCGGCGAGGCCATCGTGAACTATTGCTGCCAGATCAGGGTGTCAAGCCCGCAGGATGTCGAACGGGAGGCCGGCACGATGCCGTTGCTCGCCGTCCGGCACAACCATGTCGCACCGTCGCGGCCGCTCGTCTACCTGTCGCAGCAGCACGACGCCGCGCTCGTCGACTGTCTCGCGTTGCGCGGCTGGGACGTGTGGCGCGCAAAAACCGTTGCGGACGCACTGAATCTCGTCAAGGCGAACCGCCCGCATGCGGGCATCGTCGATTTCGGCAGCTTCGCGGCGCCCGACGTCGCGTCGTTCGAGGTGCTGCTGCGCGACCCGCGCGTCGGCTGGGTCGCACTCGCCGACGGCGAGCGGCTGCGCGATATTTCCATCGCACGCCTGATTCGCCACTGCTGTTTCGACTACGTACGCCATGCGACGGCCTACACGGCGATCGGCTATCTCGTCGGCCATGCGTACGGGATGCTGACGCTCGCGGACGGCGACCCGGCAGCGGATGCGATGCCGCCGGGCGGCACGATGATCGGGTCATGCGACGCGATGCGCCGGCTGTTCGCGACGATCCGCAAGGTCGCGAATACGGATGCTACCGTGTTCATCGCCGGCGAATCGGGCACCGGCAAGGAACTGACGGCGGCGGCGATTCACCAGCAGTCGGCGCGCGCCGATGCGCCGTTCGTCGCCGTGAACTGCGCGGCCATCCCGTCGACGCTGCTGCAGGCCGAACTGTTCGGCCACGAGCGCGGCGCGTTCACGGGCGCGCACCAGCGCAAGATCGGCCGCATCGAAGCCGCGCATGGCGGCACGCTGTTTCTCGACGAAATCGGCGACATGCCGTTCGAGAGCCAGGCGAGCCTGCTGCGGTTCCTGCAGGAAGGCAAGATCGAACGCCTCGGCGGGCACGCGTCGCTTCCGGTGGACGTGCGGATCGTGTCGGCGACCCACGTCGATCTCGAGGCCGCGATGCGGACGGGGCGATTTCGCGCCGACCTTTACTACCGCCTGTGCGTGCTGCGCATCGACGAGCCGCCGCTGCGCATGCGCGGCCGCGACATCATGCTGCTCGCCGATGACGTGCTGCGGCGCTATCGCGGCGACAGTTCGCACCGGATCCGCGGCTTCATGCCGTGCGCGATCGAGGCGATCCACAACTATGCGTGGCCCGGCAACGTGCGCGAGCTGATCAACCGGATCCGGTTCGCGGTCGTGATGACGAACGGCCCGATGATCTCGGCCGCCGATCTCGAACTGCACCAGTACACGTCGCGACAGCCGCCGACGCTCGCCGAAGCGCGCCGGCAGGCCGAGCGGCACGCGATCGAGGAAACGCTGTTGCGTCACCGTAACCAGCACACGGATGTTGCAGCGGAACTGGGCATTTCGCGTGCGACGCTGTACCGCCTGATGACCGCGCACGGGCTGCACGGCTGACCGGCTGACGCGCGGCGGCGCGCGTGAGCTCAAGACCGTGCGATGGCGGCCGTTAAGACATGAAATAGCCCGTCCGGACCGCCCGCGCATCGATGCGCGCGCGGCCGGCACGCGGCGCATCACGTTTATCCGGGGTTATCGTGGCAGAGTGCAGTCACTGCGGCAGGACGTTCCTGGTCGGCGGGCAGTCGATCGACGGCCGCCGCTATTGCAATCCGGCGTGCGCGCACGCGCATCCGATCGTCGTCGAGGCCGAACGGGTGCCCGACGCGAAGGTCCGGCAGTACGTCGACGACTGGCGGTACGGGCCGTGCCCGATCTGCCTGCGCGAAGGGCATCCGGTCGATGTCCACGCGTCGCATCGCGTCGTATCGCTGCTGTTCGTCACGCGCTGGGCGACGCGGCGCCACGTGTGCTGCCGCCGCTGCGGCCGCAAGAAGCAGGCGGTCGCGCTGCTTGCATCGGCCACGCTCGGCTGGTGGGGGCTGCCGTGGGGCATCGTGCTGACGCCGATCCAGCTCGCGCGCAACGCGCTCGGGCTGGCCGCGCGCGATCCGGAGGTCGCGACGCAGCAGTTCGAGCAGTTCGTGCGGCGCAAGCTGGCGGCGCGCCGGCTGCAGCGCGCGCGGCAGGGCGCCGGCGCCTGATCGTGCGCCGCCGCCCGGTCAGGCCGGCCGCTCGAAGCCCGATGCGACCCAACGCTCGGCGCTGGCCTTGTTGAGCTTGAATCCGGCCGATACCTTCGCGTCGGCCAGCAGCTCGCCGTACGGATCGAACGCCTTGAGCTGCGCGTACGGCTCGAACTCGTCCGGCACGACGTCGAGCGTCACCGACACATCCTGCCCGGCTTCGTCCTGGACCGTCACTTCCTTGTGCAGCATCGCGCGCCGCTGCTGCTCGTGCCGCATCAGCACCTCGGTCGCGGTCTTCACGAGCGTGCGGAACGCGTTCGCGTCCATCGGCTTCGGGTTCTTCTTGTCGCGGCCCATGGTCCACGGCCCGACGAGCGCGGGTTCGGACTCGCCGTCCTTGATCATCTCGACGGCCCAGCCGTCGTCGTCTTCGTTCTTGATGATGCGGGCGGTCCAGCCGTTGTCGCGCCAGAGGCCGTCTTCGTGGATGGAGGTGTCGTCGGATTGCAGGTCGGATTCGGTCATGAGGGCAGTAGGGCAGTAGGGCGTACGGGCATCCGGCAAAAGGGCGGTGGCGCGCGGCCGTCATCGGCGCATCGCTCGCCGCCGGGTGCCCGGAGTGGCATGCAAAGGCGGTAATTTTACCTGCTGGCCGGCCGCACGGCCCGCACGCCGCGCAATACTGGCCGTCCGGCCGATGCCGGGCGCCTGAACCGGCGCAAATATCAAACTCGTATTACGTCCCCGACGGCCGATCCCGATTCCGTCCGATATCCCGACCGCGCGCAGCTTCATACAATCGATCTTCGGGCTAAAAATATCCCGAATATCCTTTCAACGCCAAACCGGCCGCGCGCGTTCCGCGCCGCGCGGCCGGTGAACCACCTGGAACTGCGCATGAGGAAATTCAATGTTCGCATCGTCTTCGCGTACGACTGGCCGTTGACGCTGGCCGGCATCGAGCAGGTCGCCGGCAGCGCCTGCGCAATCGAGCTCGTCGCGGTCTACCGGAGCGCGGCCGAGCTGGTCGCGTCGCTCGGCGGCGTCGACTGCGACATCGTCCTGGTCGATTATTCGATCCGCGGCGACGAGCAGATGGACGGCCTCGCGCTGCTCGACTGGCTGCGGCGCACGCGCCCGAACGCCGGGATCGTCGCGCTGGTCGGGAACGAGAACCCGCTGATCTTCCGGTCGATCCTCGCGATCGGCGGCGTGAGCGTCGTCAGCAAGTTCGATGAAGTCGGCCATATCGTCACGGCGATCCATTCGAGCTACAGCGGCGGGCGCTACCTGTCGCCGTGCGTCAGGCGCGCGGTCGATGCGATCGGCGAGCGTGGCGAGGCACCCGTGAAGCTGTCGGCGCGCGAGATCGAGGTGATTCGCCTGTATCTGTCGGGCGTGCCGATCAAGACGATCGCGCAGCGCCTGAGCAAGGGCAAGCAGACGGTCAGCGCGCAGAAGATCAGCGCGATGAAGAAGCTCGGCGCGAACAACGACGTCGAGCTGATCCAGCGGGCGGCCGGGCTGGGGCTCGGCATCGGTGCGGCCGCGCCGCGGGCCGGCGGCGCGGCGTGAGTTGGCGCGTGCCGGGCGGGCGCGTTCGGCGACGCAGGGTGAACGCGCGGGCGGGGCGGGTGTACTTGGCACGCCGCGCACCCGCACCGCGCCGGTCAGGCCATTCGGTCTGCGTGAAGCGCGCGTAGGCCGCGTATAGCTCGATGCCGTGGAGGCGGCTTGCGGCCGCGTCCATAACGAGCGCACATTGACCGTGAATCTCAACACGAGATAGCTCGCCGAAGTTCACCGAATTGGATCGAGGTGGATGCACTTGCAGACGGGCACCGACGACAACACGTGGCCAGTGCCGAGATTGCGGCGCGCCTTCACGCTCGGATGTGTTCCGAATCCAAGTAAATCCGGCGTCGCTGCATCTGTTTGTGCGCCGGATACGGCAACTCATACAATCGCCATACATCCTGATTTTTGTTCCATGCGTCATTTTTCGTGGGAGAAGGATTCCGTGGTTTCCACACTGATTCATGAGGTCAGTCACTTTGATGACACGATGGCTACCAAGGATCATCGCTACTTTATCGAGGAATGCCTGACCTTCGGATCGGAGAGCCCAGATCAAGCCATCAATAACGCTGACAGTATTGCGGGATACGTAATTTATAATGCATAAATTAATACTTGGTATATTGCTTGCCGCTTCTAATTCGGCATTTGCATGCATTGCAAGCGAGAATTTCGATATATATTTTAATAGGAATGATGCGGTCATATCGAACTCGGAAATCGTGCGCATCGCAAATTGGGTGGTCGACCAAAAGATTACTTACGCCAATCACACAGCCAAAGAGACAACTTTAGTTAGTGGTCACGCTGAAGAAGACGAACGCGGGGCACCGGCACTTGCACAATCACGACTGCAAGTCGGGCGTGCGCTGCTAGAGCAATTGGGCTTTCTACGCGGGACCATTCGAGCAAGCGCACGTGTCTATTCGCATGGCGACGTGGACAACGGGCGGCGCGTGGAAATTTCCTTCCTGCCCGATTGCCCTAACAAGTGCTGCACCGGGAAGTAACATGACGCGCGACCCACCGCGCAAGCATCGTTCAAAACAGCGCCCCATTCGCTTCCGAATGCTGGCCGGCGCTGCGCGGCGAGCAGGTGGATGCGCTCGACGCGCTGCCGGTGGGCACAGGCATGAGGGCATGTGACGAAGCCGAGGGCGTGCGGGCCTGGCAACGGCAAGCCGCGCACGCACGCTCCCCAAGATCAGGCCGGCAACGCGAACCGCGTGACGGCGTCGCGCAGCGCTTCGGCCTGATCGCGCAGCGAATGCGCGGCGGCCGCGGCCTGTTCGACGAGCGCCGCGTTCTGCTGCGTGACCTGGTCCATCTCGCCCACCGCGCGATTGACCTGCTCGATCCCGGCGCTCTGCTCGCGCGACGCATGGCTGATTTCGTCGAGGATTTCGTTCACGCGCCGCACCGACTGCACGAGCTCGGCCATCGTCTCGCCCGCGTGCGTGACGAGCGTCGCGCCGTGTTCGACGGTCTCGTTCGACGACACGATCAGCGACTTGATCTCCTTGGCGGCCGTCGCCGAGCGTTGCGCGAGCGAGCGCACCTCGGCCGCGACCACCGCGAAGCCGCGGCCCTGTTCGCCCGCGCGGGCCGCTTCGACGGCCGCGTTCAGCGCGAGGATGTTGGTCTGGAACGCGATGCCGTCGATCACGCCGATGATGTCGCCGATCTTGTGCGAACGGCCGGTGATCTCGTTCATCGTGCGCACGACGTCGTCGACCACCGCGCTGCCGCGCGTCGCGACCTGCGCGGCCTGGCCGGCGAGCGACGCGGCCTGCGCGGCGCTGTCCGCGTTCTGTTTCACGTTCGCGGTCATCTGGTCCATGCTCGATGCGGTCTGCACGAGCGCGGCCGCCTGTTCCTCGGTGCGCTGCGACAGGTCCGTGTTGCCGGACGCGATCTCGCTCGCGCCGACGTTGATGTTCTCGGTGCCCATCCGCACGCGCGACACCATGTCGATCAGCCCGCCCTGCATCGTGTGCAACGCATGCAGCAGGCTGCCGCGATCGTCGTGCTTCACGTCGACGCGCGCGGTCAGGTCGCCCTGCGCGATGCGCTGCGCGGCATCGAGCGCGACCTCGAGCTCGCCGCCGAGGCTCGCGCGCACGCTTTTCAGCACCAGCACCATCACGGCGGTCGCGATCGCGCCGAGCACGGCCGTCATCGCGAGCCAGCGGCCGATGCTCGCGAGCACGGCCGAGTGCACGTCGTTCATGTACATGCCCGTCACCAGATACCAGTCCCACGGCGCGAAGCGCTGCACGGCGCTGGTTTTCTCCTGCGGCTTGTCGGCGCCCGGTTTCGGCCACAGATACTCGACGAAGCCCTTGCCGCCTTCCAGGTTGCCGGCCTTCACGATCTCGACGAACAGGTGCTTGCCGTTCGGATCGGTGAAATTCGACACGTCCTTGCCGTTGAGCTCGCTCTTGATCGGATGCATCACGATCACCGGCTTCGAATCGTTGACGGAGATATAGCCGTCGGCGCCGTGGCGCATCGCGGCGATCGCCTCGAGCGCCTTCTGCTTCGCGTCGGCTTCCGGCATCGCGTTCTGCTGCGACAGCTTGTAGTAATGGTCGGTCACGCTCGCGGCCTGCGCGACCAGCGCGGCAAGCTGATCGCGGCGGTCTTCGATCATCGATGCGCGCGTCTGCCACGCGCCGAGCCCGGCGATCACGAGCAGGCCGAGCCACAGGATGACGATCATCGAGGCGAGTTTCTGATTCAGGGAAAGGTTTCGCATGGTATGTGGTCGGTCGGTCGAGGATGCTCGCCGGAACGGCGTGACGGGATAAGTCTCTTGACGGCGTGCAACGCGCGTCGCCGTAGGCGGGTAATCCCTAAGAGTCGACTTGACGCCGACTCTGGCGCCCATGCCTTCGATGCCGATACGGGTATCTATGCATATGCATAAACGGGGTCGCTATACTGTCGGGGCGATTGCGAGCGTGCCGGGCGCCCGGGCGGGCGGCGGCACGGTGCTGAATGAAACCGAAAGGAGGCAACGATGCGAATTCTGGTGGTAGGGGCCGGCGCGGTCGGCGGATACTTCGGCGGCCGGCTGGCCGCGGCGGGGCGCGACGTGACGTTCCTGGTGCGCGACGGCCGCGCTGCCGCGCTGGCGCGCGACGGGCTGCTGATCCGCAGCCCGCGCGGCGACCTGACGCTCGCGAACGTGCAGACCGTGCGCGCGGTCGATGCCGGCGCCGGGGTTGCGCCGTTCGATCTCGTGCTGCTGAGCTGCAAGGCGTACAGCCTCGACGACGCGATCGCATCGTTCGCGCCGTTCGTCGGGCCGCAGACGCTGATCCTGCCGATGCTCAACGGGATGCGTCACCTCGACGTGCTGCGCGACCGGTTCGGCGCCGCGCAGGTGCTGGGCGGCCTGTGCGTGATCGCGGCGACGCTCGATCGCGAGCAGCGCATCGTGCACCTGAACGACACGCACGGCGTGTCGTTCGGCGAACTCGCCGGCGGCGAATCGCCGCGCGTGCGCGCGGTGGCCGACGTGCTCGGCGGCGCGGGCTTCGACGCGACGCTCAGCGACGACATCGCCGCGCGGATGTGGGAGAAGTGGGTATTTCTCGCGACGCTCGCCGCGAGCACGTCGCTGTTCCGCGGCTCGGTCGGCGACATTCTCGCCGCGCCGGACGGCCGCCGCCTGCTGGAGACGATGCTCGGCGAATGCAGCGCGATCGCCGAACATAACGGTTACCGGCCCGACCCCGTGGCGATCGAGCGGATGCAGCGGATGGTGCTGACGCCGTCGCCGTTGACCGCATCGATGCTGCGCGACGTCGAGAACCATGCGCGCGTCGAAGCCGATCACGTGATCGGCGACCTGCTCGCGCGCCGCGATCCGCAGGCGGCCGATGCGCTGTCGCTGCTGAGGATCGCGTACAACCACCTGAAGGCGTACGAAGTGCGCACCGCACGCGAGCACGCGGCCGCGTAATCACCGGCATCGGCGCATCGCCCGGGCCCGGCGGCTGGCCGCCGGGCGGTCGCACCGGTGCGTTCCGCGCTGCACAAATTTGCCGTCCGGCGCCGTTTGCGGCCGGAAAGCGCAAAAAAGTATCGGAAATCAGGCGTAAAGTTGGTGGAGCCGCGCGCTCGATCGACCTACATTGCTTCCCATGCGACCGGTCGTATCGCCGTGAGAAACACGCGGTGCACGAGCAAACTGCCGAACAGGCCGGCCGACAATACATGGGAATGGAGACGCCAGGATGATGCACCCCGATCTCGAAGTGGTCGAAGTGCGACGTGACGAGTCGTTCAAGGTCTGGTCGCACGGCTATCCGTATCGCACGATCCGCTGGCATTTCCATCCCGAATTCGAACTGCACCTGATCGTCGCGACGCGCGGCAAGTATTTCGTCGGCGACCACATCGGCTCGTTCGGCCCCGGCCATCTCGTGCTGCTCGGCCCGAACCTGCCGCACAACTGGGTCAGCGACATGGCCGAAGGCGAAACCGTCGAGCGCCGCAACCTCGTGATCCAGTTCGATCCCGCATTCGTGCGCCGCTGCATGGACGCGTTTCCCGAATGTCGCGATGCGCAGGCGCTGCTCGACGACGCGCGGCGCGGCGTCGGCTTCGACGAAGCGACGAGCGCCGCGATCGCGCCGCTGTTCGACGAACTGCTGGCGGCGCGCGGCATGCGCCGCATCGCGCTGTTCATGACGATCCTCGAACGGCTTTGCGGCGCCGACGCGCGCACGCTGCTCGCGAGCCCCGCGTACGATCAGGCCGATGTCACGCCTACGCGGCTCAGCCATGCGCTGTCGTATATCGGCAAGAACCTCGCATCCGAGCTGCGCGAGTCCGAACTCGCGCAACTGACCGGGCAGAGCGTCAGCGCATTCTCGCGCGCGTTCCACCGCCAGACGGGCATGCCGTTCGTCCAGTACGTGAACCGGCTGCGGATCGAATCCGCATGCCAGATGCTGCTCGCCGACGACGCGAACATCACCGACATCTGCTTCCAGGCCGGCTTCAACAACGTATCGAACTTCAACCGCCAGTTCCGCGCGGTGAAGGGGATGGCGCCGTCCGAATTCCGTGCGCTGCAGCGCCTGAACGCGCGCAGCCGCGAGCTCGCGCTGCATGCGGCGCCCACCGGCAACCCGATGCCGCCGCGCGTGCTGACGCCCGGCGCGCCCGAACTCGCGCCGCAGCCCGGATGATCGCCGGGGCGTCGCCCGCCTGACTTTTCCACACCGTTTCACCCGGCCGATCGCGTCGCTCACGTCGCGAGGGGCTCGTTCAACCACGAAAAAGCCGCACATAAATGGAGACACCGTCATGACGCACGCATCGCCCGCTTCATCACTCAGCCGCGCCGCCCGGATGGCAGCCCTCGCCGCGCTCGCGGCCTTGCTGCCCGCCGCCGCGCATGCCGCGCCGCTGCGGATCGGCATGACGTTCCAGGAACTGAACAACCCGTATTTCGTGACGATGCAGAAGGCGCTGAACGATGCGGCCGCAACGATCGGCGCGCAGGTCGTCGTCACCGACGCGCATCACGACGTCAGCAAGCAGGTGAGCGACGTCGAGGACATGCTGCAGAAGAAGATCGACATCCTGCTCGTGAACCCGACCGATTCGACCGGGATCCAGTCGGCAATCACGCAGGCGAAGAAGGCCGGCGCGGTGGTCGTCGCCGTCGATGCGAATGCGAACGGGCCGGTCGATTCGTTCGTCGGCTCGAAGAATTACGACGCGGGCGTGATGTCCTGCGAATACCTCGCGAAGGCGATCGGCGGCAGCGGCGAGGTCGCGATCCTCGACGGCATTCCGGTCGTGCCGATCCTCGAACGCGTGCGCGGCTGCAAGGCCGGGCTCGCGAAATTCCCGAACGTGAAACTCGTCGATACGCAGAACGGCAAGCAGGAGCGCGCGACCGCGCTGTCGGTGACCGAAAACATGATCTCCGCGCATCCGAACCTGAAGGGCATCTTCAGCGTGAACGACGGCGGCTCGATGGGCGCGCTCGCCGCGATCGAGGGTTCCGGCAAGGACATCAGGCTGACGAGCGTCGACGGCGCGCCCGAGGCGATCGCCGCGATCCAGAAGCCGAACTCGAAGTTCATCGAGACGACCGCGCAGTTCCCGGCCGACCAGGTGCGCATCGCGCTCGGCATCGCGATCGCGCGCAAGTGGGGCGCGACGGTGCCGAAGGCGATCCCGGTCGACGTGAAGGTCGTCGATCGCAGCAACGCGAAGGGCTTCAGCTGGTGAACGGCGTGCGATGCGACGCGAAGGGCGGCGGCATGGCCGGTGCCCTTCGCACGGAGAAGCCGATGGAAACAGTACTCAGGCTCAGCCACATCACGAAAAGCTTTCCGGGCGTGAAGGCGCTGTCCGACATTCATCTGGAAATCGCGCGCGGCGAGATCCACGCGCTGCTCGGCGAGAACGGCGCGGGCAAGTCGACGCTGATGAAGATTCTGTGCGGCATCCATCAACCGGATGCCGGCACGATCGAGATCGACGGCACCGCGCGCCGTTTCGCGACCTATCACGAGGCGGTCGCGGCGGGCGTCGGCATCGTGTTCCAGGAGTTCAGCCTGATCCCGCACCTGGACGCCGTCGACAACCTGTTCCTCGGCCGCGAGCTGCGCAACCGCTGGGGCGCGCGCGACCGGACGCGGATGCGTCGCGCGGCGGCCGCGATCTTCGCGCGGCTCGGCGTGTCGATCGATCTCGATGCGCCGATCCGTACGCTGTCGGTCGCGCAGCAGCAGTTCGTCGAGATCGGCAAGGCGCTGTCGCTCGACGCGCGCATCCTGATCCTCGACGAACCGACCGCCACGCTCACGCCGGCCGAGGCCGAACACCTGTTCGCGATCATGCGCGAGCTGAAGCGGCAGGGCGTCGCGATGATCTTCATCTCGCATCACCTCGACGAGATCTTCGCGGTGTGCGACCGCATCACGGTGCTGCGCGACGGCCAGTACGTCGCGACGACCGACGTCGCGCGCACGGACGTCGAACAGCTCGTGCGGATGATGGTCGGCCGCCGCATCGAGAACAGCTTTCCGCCGAAGCCCGCACTGCCGGCCGACGCGCCGGCCGTGCTCGAAGTCGATGCGCTGCAGATCGAGCGCGGCGGCCCGGTGAACCGCTTCGCGCTGCGGGCCGGCGAGATCCTCGGCTTCGCCGGGCTCGTCGGCTCGGGCCGCACGGAAACCGTGCTCGCGGTGATCGGCGCGACGCGCGCGCACCGCAAGGACGTGCGCGTGCGCGGTGCGGCGGCGAAGCTCGGCGACCCGGCCGACGCGCTGCGCGCGGGCATCGGCATCCTGCCGGAAAGCCGCAAGACGGAAGGGCTCGTCACGTCGTTCTCGATCCGCGACAACATCTCGCTGAACAACCTCGGCAAGTACCGGTCGATGCGCTGGCTGATCGACCGCCGCGCCGAGGCGCGCACGACGCACGACGTGATGCGGCGCGTCGGCGTGAAGGCGCCGTCGATCCATACCGAAGTCGCGACGCTGTCCGGCGGCAACCAGCAGAAGGTCGTGATCGCGCGCTGGCTGAACCATCACACGTCCGTGCTGATCTTCGACGAGCCGACGCGCGGCATCGACGTCGGCGCGAAAGCCGAAATCTACGGGCTGATGCGCGAACTCACCGCGCGCGGCTACGCCATCATCATGATCTCGTCCGAGCTGCCGGAAATCGTCGGCATGTGCGATCGCGTCGCCGTGTTCCGGCAGGGCCGCATCGAGGCGACGCTCGAAGGCGACGAGATCGATCCCGACACGGTCATGACCCATGCCACGGCCGGCACGCGAGGAGCGACCCATGAACCTGCCTGATTCTTCTTCCACGCCTTCCACGCCTTCCACGACGCTCGCGGCTGCCGCCGGCGATGCGCCGCCGCCACGCGCGATGTGGGCGCAGTTGCGGCGCTCGACGCTGTTCTATCCGCTCGTCGGCCTCGTCGTCGTGTGTATCGCGATGATGATCGCGAGCCCGAGCTTCCTGTCCGCCGCGAACCTCGAGAACGTGCTGCGCCAGGTGTCGATCAACGCGATCATCGCGGTCGGCATGACCTGCGTGATCCTGACGGGCGGGATCGACCTGTCGGTCGGTTCGGTGATGGCGCTGTCGGGCACGCTTGCGGCCGGGCTGATGGTCGCGGGCGTCAACGCGGTCGCCGCGCTCGCGATCGGCATCGCGGTCGGCTTCGGGTTCGGCTTCCTGAACGGCGTGTTCGTCGCGTTCGCGGGGATGCCGCCGATCATCGTCACGCTCGCGACGATGGGCATCGCGCGCGGCCTCGCGCAGATCTACACGGGCGGTTATCCGATCGACGGGCTGCCCGACTGGGTCGCGTTCTTCGGCAGCGGCAAGGTGCTCGGCGTCCAGGCGCCCGTGCTGATCATGCTGGTGGTCTACGCGATCGCGTGGCTGCTGCTCGAGCGCATGCCGTTCGGCCGCTACGTGTATGCGATCGGCGGCAACGAGCAGGCGACGCGGCTCACCGGCGTGCGCGTCGCGCGCGTGAAACTGATCGTCTACACGCTGGCCGGGCTCACGTCGGCGCTCGCCGCGATCGTGCTGACCGGGCGGCTGATGAGCGGGCAGCCGAACGCGGGCGTGGGCTTCGAGCTCGACGCGATCGCGGCCGTCGTGATGGGCGGCACGTCGATCTCCGGCGGGCGCGGCGCGATCCTCGGCACGCTGGTCGGCGCGCTGCTGCTCGGCGTGCTCAACAACGGGCTGAACATGATCGGCGTGAACCCGTATGTGCAGAACGTGATCAAGGGCGGCATCATCCTGCTCGCGATTTATATCAGCCGCGAACGGTCGCGGTAACGTGCGATCGATCAGATATCCGAATCATCAACGAAAGAGACAACTCATGACGACACCCGAAGCCCAGCCGCGGATGACCGCGGTCGTCTGCCACGGCCCGGAGGACTATCGTGTCGAACAGGTCGCGAAGCCGCGCCCCGGCACGAACGAACTCGTGATCCGCATCGCCGCATGCGGGATCTGCGCGAGCGACTGCAAGTGCTATACGGGCGCGAAGATGTTCTGGGGCGGCCCGAACCCGTGGGTGAAGGCGCCCGTGATTCCCGGCCATGAATTCTTCGGCCATGTCGAAGCGCTCGGCGACGGTGCGGCCGGGCATTTCGGCGTGGCGTTGGGCGATCGCGTGATCGCCGAGCAGATCGTGCCGTGCGGCAAGTGCCGCTATTGCAGGTCGGGCCAGTACTGGATGTGCGAGGTGCACAACATCTTCGGCTTCCAGCGCGAGGTCGCCGACGGCGGGATGGCCGAATACATGCGTATTCCGCCGACTGCGATCGTCCACAAGATCCCGCTCGGCGTATCGCTCGAAGATGCCGCGATCATCGAGCCGCTGTCGTGCGCGATCCATACGGTGAACCGCGGCGACGTCCAGCTCGACGACGTCGTCGTGATCGCGGGCGCGGGCCCGCTCGGGCTGATGATGACGCAGGTCGCGCACCTGAAGACGCCGAAGCAACTCGTCGTGATCGACCTGATCGACGAACGCCTCGAACTCGCGCGACAGTATGGCGCCGACGTGACGATCAACCCGCAGCGCGACGACGCGCGCGAGATCGTCCGCGCGCTGACCGACGGCTACGGCTGCGACGTGTATATCGAGACGACCGGCGCGCCGGTCGGCGTGAGCCAGGGGCTCGACCTGATCCGCAAGCTCGGCCGTTTCGTCGAATTCAGTGTGTTCGGCGAGGATGCGACCGTCGACTGGTCGATCATCGGCGATCGCAAGGAGCTCGACGTGCGCGGCGCGCACCTTGGGCCATACTGCTATCCGGTCGCGATCGACCTGCTCGCGCGCGGGCTCGTCACGTCGAAAGGCATCGTCACGCACGGTTTCGCGCTCGAGGATTGGGACGACGCGATCCGCGTCGCGAAATCGCCCGAATCGATCAAGGTGCTGCTGAAGCCGGCCCGCTGACGGCCGGCGTGCGCCTCCCCGGAGACATCATGGAATACGTCATAGGCGTCGACATCGGTACGCAGAGCACCAAGGCACTGCTCGTCGACCGGCACGGCACGATCGTCGCGCGGCGTTCGGCCGGCTACCAGCCCGATACGCCGCGCCCGCTGTGGGCCGAGCAATGGCCGCAGGTGTGGTTCGACGCGGTGCTCGAATGCATCGCGGGCTGCATGAGCGATGCGCGCGCGCAGGGCGTGCCGGCCGATGCGATCCGCGCGGTGTGCGTGAGCAGCCTGTACGGCGGCTCGGGCATTCCGGTCGACAGCGACATTCGGCCGCTCCATCCATGCCTGATCTGGATGGACCGGCGCGCGACCGCGCAAGTCGACTGGGTAAATGAAAACGTGAACGTCGAGCGGCTGCGCGTGATCACGGGCAACGGCGTCGACAGCTACTACGGCTTCACGAAGATGCTGTGGCTGCGCGATCAGCGGCCGGACGTGTGGGCGAACGTGCGTTATTTCCTGCCGCCGAACGCGTACGTGATCTACCTGCTGACCGGCGAAGTCGCGGTCGATCACAGTTCGGCCGGCAACATCGGCGGCGTGTACGACGTCGCGCGCCGCGAGTGGTCCGACGACGCGCTCGACATGCTCGGCATTCCGGCGACGATGATGCCCGAGCGGCTCGTCGATTCGACGGAGATCGTCGGCGGGTTGCTGTCGCAATGGACCGAGCAGCTCGGGCTGCCGGCCGGCACGCCCGTCGTCGCGGGCGGCGTCGATGCGGCCGTCGCGACCTTCGCGGCCGGCGCGACGCGTACCGGGCAGCATGTCGCGATGATCGGCACCAGCATGTGCTGGGGCTACGTGAACCGGCATGTCGATGCGCGGCACGGGCTCGTCAGCATGCCGCACGTGTTCAACGGTCACCGCGACCTGTACGTGTTCGGCGGTGCGATCACGGCCGGCGCATCGGTCGCGTGGTTTCGCGACCAGTTCTGTCATGCGGAAATCGATGCGGCGCGCCTGCTGCCGCACGGCGATCCGCACGTGCTGCTCGAGGAAGCGGCCGAACGCGTGCCGGCCGGTGCCGACGGCGTGCTGTTCCTGCCGTACCTGATGGGCGAGCGCAGTCCGGTGTGGGATGCGAAGGCGAGCGGCGCATTCGTCGGGCTGAGTCTTGCGCATACGTGGGCGCATCTTTATCGCGCGGTGCTCGAAGGCGTCGCGTTCGCGTTGCGGCACAACATCGAGGCCGGCCGTCGCGGGGCGGTGGCGCTGGACGACCGGCTGATCGTCGTCGGCGGTGCCGCGCATTCGGCGTTGTGGATGCAGATCATCGCGGACGTGACGGGCTTTCCGGTGTGGACGATCGAGCAGGACGTCGAAGCCGCGATGGGTGCCGCGCTGCTCGCGGGTGTCGGGGCAGGGCTCGTGTCGCACGACGACGCGCAGGGCGGATGGGTCACGCTCGTCGAGCGCGCGCGACCCGATGCCGAACGCGCGCAAGCGTATGCGGCGCGCTTCGCGCTCTATACGGCGCTGTATCCGGCGCTCAAGCCGATCATGCACGACCTGCACACACCATCATGAACGCACGATTCGATTTCAGCGGTTCGCGGGTGCTCGTCACGGGTGCATCGAGCGGGATCGGGCGCGCGTGCGCGGTCGCACTGGCGAATGCGGGCGCGCGGGTTGTCGCGGCGGGGCGCGACATGGCCGCGCTCGATGCGCTTGCCGGCGAGACTGTATGCGATACGTTGCGCATCGATGTCGGCGGCGACGAACACGCGCTCGATGCCGCGCTGGCCGCGCACGACGCGTTCGATGGCCTCGTCAATTGTGCGGGGATCGCGTCGCTCGAACCGGCGCTCGAGGTCAGCGCCGGGCATTTCGATCGCGCGATGGCCGTCAATGCGCGCGGCGCGGCGCTCGTCGCGAGGGCCGTTGCGCGGAAGATGATCGCGCGTGACGGACGCGGCGCCGCGCATGCGCGGGGCAGCATCGTCAACGTATCGAGCCAGGCCGCGCTCGTCGGCTTGCCCGCGCATCTGAGCTATTGCGCGTCGAAGGCGGCGATGGACGCGATCACGCGCGTGCTGTGCATCGAACTCGGGCCGCACGGCATTCGTGTGAACAGCGTGAACCCGACCGTGACGCTCACGCCGATGGCACAGTTCGCGTGGAGCGAACCGGAGAAGCGCGCGCCGATGCTGGCGGCGATTCCGCTCGGGCGATTTGCGGAGCCGGACGAGATCGTCGAGCCGATCCTGTTTTTGCTGAGCGATGCGGCGTCGATGATCAGCGGCGTGTCGTTGCCGATCGACGGCGGGTATACGGCGCGATAGGCCGCGTCATGCGGCGACGGGCTGCCGGCTGCCATCGACCGCACATGACGGGAAATAGGGGCGAATGTGCGGAGCGGCCGGCGCGCAACTAAACCGGGTCTTTGCTCGGTGGTCCGTCCGGTTGTTGCGGATTGTCGTGGTGATGACCCGGTGGCGGCGACAGCGGGTCGTCTTCCGGATCGCGGTTCGGGTCGGCCGGTGGCTCGGGCGTCGGGGTCGTGTGATCGGTCATGGAGAGCTCGCGCAATGCGTGACGGCGGCGGCGCGGTGGGCGCGCCTCGTCTTCGTTATAGGCAATCGGGCGCGCGTTTGCAGCGGGATTCTTGCGGCGGGGTGTCTGGCGCTGCCGAAATTCGTGCATTGACGACTATCGCGCGGGATTCTGCGACGCGGGAGCGGGGCGATGCGTCGCCGGGGCCCGCGCGATCGCGGTCAGCGCAAATCCGTGGGCGTATCGACGTCGCGCAGGATGCCGGGATCGTCGACGTCGAGCAGTTTCACCGCCGCGCTGGCGAACAGCGCGCGGGCGCCCGTGTCGCCGTCGAGGGCGGCGAGCGCATCGAAATGGTGCGCGGCGAAGCCGACCGGATGGCCGCGCACGCCGCGATGCGCGGGCGCGACGATCGACGCATCGTCGGCGTCGAGCGCACGCGTGACGGCTTCGTAGGTCGATGGTGCGATCCACGGCATGTCGCCGAGCGCGACGAGCCAGCCGTTCGCTTCGGGGGTCGTGCGCACGCCGGCCGCGAGGCTCGCGCCCATGCCGCGCAACGCGTCGGGAGCGTAGACGACCTGGCATCCGGCTTCGTTCAGCAGAATCGCGAGTTTTTCGGCGCCGGGACGCACGACGGCGATCACGTCGGCCGTGGCCGCCGCGAGATGGCGGGCGGCCGCGACCGCGACCGGCGTGCCGTCGGGCAGCAGCGCGAGCAGCTTGCTGTGCAGGCCGCTCGGGTCGAAGCGTTGACCGAGACCGCCGGCGAGCAGGACGCCGGTGGCGAGTGACGCATAGGACATCGGCGCGGGGGAGTGAGACAGGTGCCGCGATTGTGCGGGAGCGGGCGGGGATCGGCAAGTGAGGATGTTACCGAGTCGTGCCCGTCAGATCGGAAAGACGTTCATCGCGCACCTTCGTCGAGCATGTTTTCCTCGACGGGGCCGTAAATCGCGTGCGATTCCCGCTGCATGACGGCCCAATAGCGGTCGCCGAACGATCAGTGCCACCATTCCGACGGGTAATTCGTGAAGCCGGCGCCGGTCATCGCGGCGATCAGTACGTGGCGGTTGCGCGTCGCCGGTCGGCTGATGAATGCGTTGTGCGTGTAGCACGCGCCGGACGATTCCTGGTCGGTGGCGTTCATGATGCTGCCCATGTCGGCTTCGATGCCGTGCGCCGATCTCAGCGTGAGATCGACGGCGGCGCCGGTCGGATGCGCGGCGACTTCCGGCGGCGCGATGTAGCGGCTCGCCAGTTCGTACAGCGTATCGTCGGACGGCAGCGGATTCAGCGTGCCGCGCAGTTCGGCGAGATGGTCGGCGAAGTATTCGCGCTGAAGTGCGAGCGGGCGATAACCTTCCTTGATGTACAGGCGCAGGCCGGCGGGGAGCGTGTGCGCGGCGGCAACCAGTCGTTCGGCGACACCGCGGCGCACCTTCAGGAAATGCGGGCTCGTGTTCGAAACGACGCTGCGCGACAGGTCGACGGCGATGCGTTCATCGAATGCGGCGAGATCGACAAACCCTTCGTGCGATTCCATCAGGGCGATCGACCGGACAACGGGATCGGAGAGCGGTATCACGATAGCGAGCGGCGTGGCGCGACGACGGTTGCGGGCCGTGAGCCGGCCGCCCGGGATGCGTGCTCTGTCGCAGGTGGCCGATCCCGGGCGTTTTGGTCAGACGAATCGCCAATATGCCAGAGTCCGGCGGAGGATGTGTCGTGGTTTGGCTTGCGGGCGGGCGATGCTTACCAGAGCGTCTTCACGTGCGCGTAAGCGCGGATTTTTTCGTCGCGGGTGACGAGCGGTGCGCCGAGCCGCCGCGCGGTGGCGACGATCATCCGGTCGGCCGGATCCTTGTGAAACGTGCCGGGCAGCGCGGTGGATTTCGCGGCGATGTCGGCATCGACGGGCACGAAGCGCATGCCGTCGATCTGCGCGACGGTGGCGAGCCACGCGTCGACATCCATCGTCAGTGCGAGGCGGTCGTTGCGCACCAGCATCGCAATCTCCCACGCGGAGATCGCGGATGCGGCGAGCGCGCCTTCGCCCCGCGCGCGGTCGATCGCGCTTCGCGCTTTTCTGCTGAGCGACGGATCGCCCGCTACCCACCACACCAATGCATGCGTATCCAGCACGATCACCGCGACGCCTCCCAATCATCTTCCGCAATCGGATCGAGAGGATTGTCGTAGCGCATGACCGAGCCGCGCAATATGTCCAACGGCTGAGCCTCGCGTGCGTGATACGGCCGGATCTCGAGCGTCGGCTTGCCGTGATCGGTGACGATCAGGCTTTCGCCCGACGCCTCGACCAGCCGGAAATATTCGAGTGCGCGAGCCTTGAACTCGGATTTCGAAACGGGATCGTGCGGCATCATGATATGAGCATGGTCATTTGACGATGGTCATTTTATGGCGCACCCGAGCATGACGCAAGCGGGTGAGTGCATGCCGGACGTGTCTGGCAGCACGCGCACCGCACGACCGGATCATGCTACGCGTCCGCCCACTTCCTCGACAGGTGGCGATCAATCCGCGTCTTGCTTGCGCCGTGCTTCGAAAGCCTGATTAGCTCGAACGTGCAGCGTTGATCTTGCTGTCCCGATAGTCTCTGGGCGAGCATTTCATGATGCGCTTGAAGGCATTGCTGAAAGCGCTGTCGGATTCGTAACCGACGGCCTGAGCGATCGAGGAAATCGTGAGGTGCTGGTTTCTCAGGGACCGGGTCGCCAGTTGTATGCGCCAACGCAGGACGTATTCCAGCGGCGAAAAGCCCGCTATCTGCTTGAAACGCAACGCCAGTGTCGAGCGCGAGACGCCCGCCACTTCGGCCAGGGCCTCGACCGTCCAGCGTCTGGCCGGGCTGGTGTGAATCGCTTGAATGGCGGCGCCGATGCGCGGCTCGGACAGCGCCGAGAGCCAACCCGGTGTAGTGGCGCCTTCCTGCGCCAGGTAAATGCGCAGCACCTGCACCAGCATGATGTGGCCCAGATGCTGGACCATCAGTGCGCCGCCCGGAGACGGGGCGGCGAGTTCGTGCGCCAACCGCTGCAACGCCCAGCGCAATACGGAGGCCTGATCCGACTCGCTCTTGATCACCGCTACCGGCGGCAGGCTGTCGAACAGAAGCCCGGCTTCGTCGCCGAAGGCGAAGCGCCCGCCGACCAGAAAGCAGTCGTCGTTGCTGCCGCAGTGCGCCACGCCGTTCACGGCATGACGATAGAGTTCATCGGCATCGAGCGCCGGCAGCGCAAGATCGCTGCCGATCAAGACGGGGCGCGCGCGGGAGAGCAGGAAACAGTCGCCTGCCTCCAACTGTAGCGGTTCCGCTTCTCCTTCCACGGCCAGCCAGCATGTTCCCCGTACAAGCACGTTGAACTTGACGCCTTCCGGCGCTGGAAAGCGCACGGCCCAGTCGCCACCTGCCTGCAGTCCACCGAAAAAGGAGCTTTGGTTACTCAGCAAGGAAAGGACTTCCGATAGTGGGTCGATGTTCATTTTCGGATGATCTCGATAGAAATTAGGATGTCCTTGCATTCACAATTTTCAGTATACCCACGACAATTCCGATCGAGTGCTGCAGTTGTGTGCTGCCGGCAAGGACTCGAACCATCGGAGACGTGGCCACATGGGAGAACATTTTGATGTACTTATCATTGGTGCGGGAATCTCGGGCATAGATGCGGCCTATCACTTGTGCCAACGGTGTCCGGGGCGGAGTTTTCTGATACTGGATGCGATGGACGGATTCGGCGGCACGTGGCGGACGCATCGCTACCCGGGGGCGCGATCCGATAGCGATCTGTTCACCTACGGATATTCGTTCAAACCCTGGCGGGGGTCGTCCATTGCGACTGCCGGCGAGATCCGCAATTACCTCGGGGAGGTCATCGAGGAAAACGATCTTGGTCGACATATCCGTTACGGGCATCGGGTGGCGACGGCGAGCTGGTCGACCGACGACAGCCGTTGGACCGTCGAGGCGATCCGCCTGGACACCGGCGAGACATTGCGATTGACGGCCGGTTTTCTGTGGCAATGCCAAGGCTACTACCGTCATCGGCAAGGGCATGTGCCGGACTGGTCGGGGCTGGAGAGCTTCCGAGGGACAGTCGTTCACCCGCAGAACTGGCCTGAAGATCTGGACTGGAAGGGGAAACGAATCGTCGTGATCGGTTCGGGCGCCACGGCGGCGACGCTGATTCCGGCGTTGGCGGAGGAGGCGCAACACGTCACGCTGTTGCAGCGATCGCCCACGTTTTTTGTCGTCGAGCCGGCGGAACACGCGTTGGCCGCGCCGCTGCGTGCGCTGGATATTCCCGAAGCGTGGACGTACGAGATCCTGCGTAGGGCCTATATCGCCCAGAATCTCGAACTCAACAGAATGTCGCTGGAGCAACCCGAGGATTTGCGCAAGCAATTGCTGGATGCGATCCGCGCGCACCTTCCCGACGATTTCGACGTCGAAAAGCACTTCAGTCCTCGCTACAAGCCGCAGCAGCAGCGGCTGGCCTTCGTTCCCGGCGGGGATTTCTTCGTGCCCGTGCGCGACGGCAAGGCTTCCGTCGTGACGGACACGATCGAGTGCTTCGACGAAAAGGGGATCGTGCTGTCCTCGGGGGAATATCTCGAGGCCGATATCGTGGTGACGGCGACGGGTTTCGATCTGTGTCTGTTCGGCGACGTGTCCTTCAGCCTCGACGGAAAACCGGTGGACTTCACCGGGCACGTCACCTACCGGGGATTGATGATCAATGACGTACCGAACATGGCGTACACCCTCGGCTATCTGCGCACGAGCTGGACCATGCGCGCGGACATGGTGAGCGCGTTTGTCTGTCGGTTGCTCGGGTACATGGACGAGCGGGGGGCGAAGACGGTTGTTCCGGTGCTGCGGCCCCAGGAACGGCGCATGCCCCGTCTGCCGTTCTGCAATCCGGACAATTTCAATCCGGGTTACATCATGCGCGCCCAGCACATCATGTATCGGCAAGGTGACCACGCGCCCTGGCAGAGTCTGCGCGAATATGCCGAAGAGCGCCACGAGCTTCCTGCGGCGACGCTGGACGACGGCATTCTGGTTTATCGCTGAATCGGGTATAGGGAGATCAAATGCTTGTCGATCCACCTATCGCTGCCTTCCTGGATGCACTGGAGAAGTCCGGCGAAAAGAAACTGTACGAAGGCACGCCCGAAGAAGCGCGGGCCAGCTACCGTACCCTGGCGGCCGGCCTGCATCCGCCGGGGACGACGATTTCCGTCGGCAGCGTCGAAAACATCGTCGTTGACGGTGCCTTGGGGGAATTGCCTGCCCGCGTCTACCGTCCTGAGGGGAACGGACCATGTCCCACCACCGCGTTTTTCCACGGCGGTGGCTGGGTGATCGGCGATCTGGATACGCACGACAACGTCTGCCGGGCGATTTGTCGGGAGAGCCGGGTCGTCGTCGTTTCGGTGGCGTATCGACTCGCACCCGAGCATCCGTTTCCGGCCGCGGTCGACGACGCTGTCGCCGCGACGCAGTGGGTCGTCGACCATGCGCCCGATCTCGGCGGCAACGCGCTCGTGGCAGTCGCAGGAGACAGCGCGGGAGGCAATCTGTCGGCGGTGGTCGCTCACGCTTTCCGTGCGGATGGAGTCGAATTGGCCGGCCAGCTCTTGATCTATCCCGCTACGGATCTACCGGGCACACGGCATCTTTCCTGGCAGCAGAATGCGACGGGATATCTTCTCGACAGGCCGTTGATCGAATGGTTTCTTCACCACTATTCGGGTGGAAGACAGCGCCTCGATGACCCTCGCATCACGCCCATTCATGCCGGCACTTTCTCCGGGCTACCTCCGGCCGTCATCGTGACCGCGCAATTCGATCCGTTGCGAGACGTCGGCCTGGCCTATGCAGAGGCGTTGAGTGCCGGGCGCGTGCCGGTCCATGTCGAGCCGGGCCAGGGATTGATACATGGCTTTTTCGAGATGGGGCAGTTGTCGCCGGCAGCCCAACGCGCGATCGAACGGAGTTGCAGGCGATTCGGCGAAGTGATTCGGGCAGCGCGGTGAACCGGTATGTGCAATCGATTGGAAGGGTCTCGACAGACGATCGGAAACGCTTGCATTCGCAACGAATCGTCTCCTCGATCCGACAGGGTGTTCCTATACGTGAGGGTGTTTGATGGAAACGATACAAAAACCGATCTATTCGGGTTTCGGTGCAGCGTCGACGGCAGCGGAGGTGCTCAACGGGCTCGATCTGTCCGGCGTCACCGCCCTCGTGACGGGCGGGCATTCCGGGCTCGGCCTGGAAACGACGCGGGCCCTGGCCGGCGCCGGTGCGCGGGTGATCGTTGCGGCACGCGATCCGCGCGCGGCCGAGCACGCGGTGGCCGACATCGGGAGGAATGTCGAAATCTGGGCACTGGATCTCGGGGACCTCGCGAGCGTTCGACACTTTACGGAAGGTTTTCTTTCAACCGGCAGGCACCTGGACATCCTGATCGGCAACGCCGGCGTGATGGCTTGCCCGGAAACCCGCGTGGGTCCGGGCTGGGAAGCGCAGTTCGCAATCAACCATCTGGGACACTACGTGTTGGTGAACTTGCTGTTGCCGGTGCTGGAAGGGGGCGCGCGGGTCGTCATGGTGTCCTCGCTGGGCCATCACGTTTCGGGTATTCGCTGGGACGACGTGCAGTTTACGCGTGGGTACGACAAATGGCTGGCCTACGGTCAATCGAAAACCGCTGCCGCGCTATTTGCTGTCCATCTGGACAAGCTGGGCCGGCAGAACGGAGTGCGGGCATTCTCGCTTCATCCCGGCATGATCCCCACCCCGCTGCAGCGCCATGTTTCGAGGGCGGAGATGATTGCGCTGGGATGGATGGATAACGAAGGCAATCCAGCCCATCCGGAAGCACTCAAGACGCCTGGGCAGGGTGCCGCGACTCAGGTATGGGCCGCGACCTCTCCGATGCTGGCAGGGTATGGCGGCGTGTACTGCGAAGACTGTGATATTGCGCGCCTCTGGACGAGCGTGACCAAGGAGCACTCCGCGGGAGTGAAGCCGTATGCGATCGATCCGGCGGAAGCCGAACGCCTTTGGGCACTATCGGCGAAGCTTACGGGTATCGATGCGTTCGCTGGAAGGTCGTAACGAGGTTCGATCGGAGGCGCCCCCTGCATGCATGGTTTCCGGCTTAGGGTCGATCCCGACTCGACGACGGATAAGACAGATCCAAGATCAGGTGAAAGTCATGAGCAATCGTCAAATCCTGCTAGCCGAGATTCCCCGGGAAAGGCTCGGTCCCGAGCACTTCGCTATCCGGGAGGCAGACAGACCGCGTCCGGCAGACGGGGAAGTGCTGCTCCGCACCTTGTACATATCGCTCGATGCGGCCAGCAGGGCATGGATGCAAGGTGCGACTTATCGTGCCGGCCTTCAAGCCGGCGACGTCATGGCTGGCATGGCACTGGCCGAAGTCGTGGAATCGCGATCCGCGCAACTTGCGGTCGGCGACCTGGTGTTCGCCGAAACAGGGTGGCAAGTCCTGGCAGCGGTACCCGCCCGGAATCTCACCCGATTACCCAGAATCGAACCGCTTACGCATTTGGTGAGCGTCTATGGTGTTCCTGGATTGACGGCTTATTTCGGCATGCTGGAATGCGGTCGACTGGAAGCCGGCCAAACGGTCGTGATTTCGGCCGCGGCCGGAGCGGTCGGGTCCATCGCAGGGCAAATCGCCGGAATCAAAGGGTGTCGAACGGTAGGCATCGCGGGTGGTGCCGTCAAGTGCGATCTGGTGACTCGCGAATTCGGTTTCGATGCGTCGCTCGACTATAAGGCGGGCAATATTGCCGATCGCCTGCGCACGGCATGTCCGGACGGCATCGACGTGTACTTCGACAACACCGGAGGCGACATCCTGGAAGCAAGCTTGTTCAACATGGCGCGCTACGGTCGCATCGTGTGTTGCGGCGCCGTTTCGCATTACGACGGGAGTGCACCCGGCGCCGGTCCGCAAGGGGTGCCCGGGCTGGTGATCATCAAGAGTTTGACGTTGCAGGGGTTCCTCTTGGCGGATTACCTCGATCGGCACACGCAGGCAATCGCTGAACTCCAGGGCTGGGTCGAATCCGGCCAGCTCGTGATACGCGAGGATGTGCTCGATGGTTTCGAGCGCCTGCCGGAGGCGCTGGTCGGTTTGCTGAGGGGCGAGAACGTCGGCAAGCGGATGGTCAAGGTCGCATGACCGAACGGCGCCTTGCTTGCGTGCTTGCCGTGATCTAGATTTTTTCTATCCGGGTTCTCAGGCGGGAGGGACTGCCATGGAACTGAGCGTAGAACGTGTCGATGTCTGGGCGGCGACCATCGAGGACAAGCCGGGCGGCCTCGCGGCAGTATTAAGCGCTCTGCGGACTGCCGGCGCAGACTTGCAGTTCATCGTCGCACGCCGCACATCGGAGGCGCCGGGCAAGGGCGTCGTGTTTGTCGCGCCACTGCAGGGAGACGCGGTGATTCGCGCGGCCACGCAGGTGGGGTTCAGCGTCACCCCGAGCGTTCATTCCGTCCGCGTAATGGGTCTGGATCAAATGGGCATCATCGGGCAACTGACCCAGATGCTCGCGGACGGCGCGATCAATCTCCGTGGCGTCTCGGCCGCCGTGCTGGGTTCCCAGTTCATTGCCTATTTCGCGGTCGATTCGCTGGACGATGCAGACAAGGCGATCGATATCCTGCAGCGGGCATAAGGCGGCTGCGTTGGACGGTGGACGGGCCGTGGCCGGAAGGGGGCATGCGTTTCGGCACGTTGCGGGGCCCCGCCACATGGCTCAGGTATCCGCCCACCGTCTCAGCAGGTTGTGATAGATCCCGGTGAGCGCGATCACGCCCGGGTCGTGCGCACCTTTGTCCGCAGAGAGCTGCTGAATCTGCGTATCGAGCTGGAACAGCAGCGTGCGATCGGCATCGTCGCGCACCATGCTCTGGATCCAGAAGAACGAAGCGACGCGCTCGCCGCGCGTAACGGGCGTCACGTGATGCAGGCTCGACGCCGGATACAGCACGAGATCGCCGGCCGGCAGCTTGGCGCGATGCACGCCGTACGTATCTTCCACGCACAGCTCGCCGCCGTCGTATGTATCGGGTTCCTCGAGAAACAACGTCGCCGACAGATCGCTGCGCACGCGGAAATCCGTGCCGCGCAGCAGCCGGATCGCATTGTCGACGTGCGTGCCGAACGTCTCGCCGCCTTCATAGCGGTTGAACAGCGGCGGAAACACCTTGAGCGGCAGCGCCGCCGAAAAGAACAGCGGATTGCGCGCGAGCGCATCCTGGATCGCGTCGCCGACCGCGCGCGCATCCGGCGAGCCTTCCGGCAATTGCCGGTTGCGCTTGGCAAGCGCCGACTGCGCGCCGGACGTCGCGTTGCCGTCGACCCATTCGGCCGCATCGAGCAGGTCGCGGCATTGCGCGACCTGCGTCTTGGTCAATACGCCGGGGATATGAAGCATCATGTTGCGGATTCCATTGCGTGCGGCGGCAGTTGCATGGCCGCCGAGCGAAAGGCGTCGACCGGCGACGACGCGAGATACGCGCGCATCTTCGCGATGAACGCGGGCGTCGCGGTGGCCGGCACGCGCGCGAGCCAGACGAGCGCCTCGTCGATGTGCCCGCGCTCGGCGAGCAGCCGCGCAAAGTTGAACTGGCCGCGGAAGTCGCCGGCAACGGCCGCGCGGCGATAGTGGTCGAATGCGGCGTCGGTGTCGACGGACACGACCCAGCCGTCCTCGTAGAAGCCGCCGATCAGGTTGATCGATTTCGCATGGCCGAGCGCGGCCGCGCGGCGGAACCAGCCGAGCGCGTCGGCGCGGTTCTCGTCGACGCCGTTGCCGAGCGCGAGCGCCGTTGCGTAGTTGTACATGCCCCAGTCGAGCCCCTCCTGCGCGGCGAGCCGGTACCAGTACACGGCGACCGGCGCGCACGCGGCCGTGCCCCAGCCGAACTCGTAGCAGCGGCCGAGCATGTTCATGGCCATCGGATGACCGGCCCGCGCGGCGTGCCCGAACCAGTTGAACGCGGCAGCCGGATCGCGCGCAACGCCGTGCCCGTCGAGCAGGTACTGCCCGTAGACGGCCTGCGCATCGACGATGCCGTTGTCGGCCGCCGCCGCGACCCACGCGGCGGCGCGCTCGGGCGGCCCGGCCAGGATGTCGGCGAACTCGCGCGGCGATACCGACGCGAGCGCCTTCAGCGATACAGCCTCCATCGATCAGTAGCGCGCGTTCAGCGTGACGAACGCCGAGCGGCCCGGTGCGATCGACGCGTAGTGCGCCGGATACGCCTGGTCGAAGTACGTGCGGTTGAACAGGTTGTTCACGTTGAGCTGCAGGTCGAGCTTCTTGTTGATCCGGTACTGCGCCATTGCATCGAAGCGCCAGTACGACGGCACGGCGCGCAGGTTCGCGGGATCGCCGAATACTTCCGACATGTAGAACGCACCGCCGCCGACCGTGAACTTCGGCGTCACGTCGTAGTTCGACCACATCGTGAAGCTGTGCTTCGGCGTGTTCGGGAAGCGGTTGCCGTCGTTCGCGCTGTCCTTGCCGTTGTCGCGCAGCGCGCTCTTCATGTACGTGTAGCCGCCGAACACCTGCCACTGCTTCGTGATCTGCCCGGCGACGCCGAGCTCGAGACCCTGTACGCGCTTGTTGCCGACCATCGCGTACTGGTTGTTCGGCAGCGTCACGCGCGCGTTCGTCGTGTCGATCTGGAACAGCGCGGCGGTCAGCGACAGCTTGTCGTGCAGCACGTTCCACTTCGTGCCGAGCTCGATGCTGCGGTTCTTCTCGGGAGACAGCTGATCGGCGTTTGGACCGACGCCGCCGCGGCCCGGCGTGAGCGACTGCGTTTCGCTGCCTTCGCCGAGCAACATGCCGGCCGGCGTCGACGACGTTGCATACGACGCGTAGATGCTGCCGTTCTGCGCGGGCTTGAACACGAGGCCGGCCTGCCAGTTCACGAGCGTGTCGTCGCGTGTATAGGTCTTGCCGCCGTTGGCCTTCGTGTCGGTGAAGCGGGTCGAGTAGTCGTCGACGCGCACGCCTGCATTGACCTGCCAGCGCGGCGTGATCTCGATCGTGTCGAAGCCGTAGATCGACTTCGTCGTGGTGCGCGCATGCGCGTAGTCGTTGTTGCGCGTGATCGAGCCGGCCCATGGATCGTTCGGGTTCGGCGACCACAGGCTCGTGCAGTTGTAGCCCGACGCCGCGCCGATGCCCTTCTGGCAGATCTTGCCGTTATCCGTCGCGACGTTGTACGTGTCGCGCTTGCCCCATTCGCGCGTCAGCTCGATGCCGGTCGTGAAGCTGTGCTTGAACGGGCCGGTGCGGAATTCGCCGAACAGCTCGGTCAGGTTCGCGAGGCTGTTGATCGAGCTGGCGCGGTTGTTGTTGCGGCGCCAGACCTTGCCGTTCACCACGTTGCCCTGGCTGTCGTCCGGCTGCGTCCAGATGTAGTCCTGCGTCGATTCCGTGTAGCGCGTGGTGTTGCGGATCGTCAGCGACGACGTGATGTCGTGCTCGATCTTGATCGTGCTGATGTCCGACGTGGTCTTGCGGAAATCGCGGTCGATCAGCCCGTAGAAGTTGTGGCGATCGACGGGCGCCGGATAGATCGTGCCGACGTTCGCGGGCTTGTTCGACGTCGTATAGAAGTACGGGATGCCGCCGTCCGGCATGTCGTCGGTCGACAGGTGGTAGTAACTCGCGGTCACGCGTGTCGGCGTACCGAGGCCGAATGCGATCGACGGTGCGACGCCCCAGCGCTCGTTGTTCACGGCGTCGCGGCCGGCGACGTCGTTGTTGTGGCTCATCAGGTTCAGGCGGAATGCGGCGTGATCGGCGAACTGCCAGTTGCCGTCGGCGGTGAAGCGGCGATAGCGGTCGGTGCCGAGGCCCGCGCTTGCGCTGGCCGTCGTGCCGAGGTGCGGGGCTTTCGTGATCAGGTTGATGCTGCCGCCGGCGCCGCCGCGGCCGCCGTATGCGCCGTCGGAACCCTTGGTGATCTCGACGCGTTCGGTGTTGAAGATCTCGCGCGTCGTGGCGCCGGTGTCGCGCATGCCGTCGACGAACATGCTGCCCTGCGTGTCGTAGCCGCGGATGAACGGACGGTCGCCGAGCGGGTTGCCGCCTTCGCCGGCGCCGAACGTGATGCCGGGCACGGTGCGCAGCGCCTCGGTCAGCGTCGACGCGCCGCTGTTCCGGATCAGTTCCTGCGGGATCACGGTGACGGACTTCGGCGTGTCGACGAGCGGCGCGGTGAATTTCGCGGAAGCGGAAAAGTCGGCCTTGTAGCTGTGCTCGGTCTTGCCCTGGATCTCGATCGGCGCGAGATGGCCTTCGGTGCTGGCCGGGGCCGAAGGCGGCGTGCCGTCGGCGAATGCGGGGCTTGCGGCAAGCACGCTGCACAGGGTGGTGAATTTACCGAGCTTCAGCTCGTCGGGACGGGATTTCATGGTGCGCTTCGACCTCGCGATGTGGCCCCGGGGGCGGTGCGCTACGGAAATGTGCATGCCACCGGGAATTATTACGATTTGTTTTCAGACGGCATTCTATGTAATTTCTTGTTAAATGAGAAGCATTCTTGTTCGTGTTTGTAAGGGAATTGTTGACGAATGTTGCGGGGTGGGTGGAGCGGGGAGGATTGGCCAAATGGCCAGATGTGACGGGCTCGTCGGGCCGGTTAGAGTGGCTGTGTCGTGGTTCACTCGGTATGACAGCAAGATGCTAATATGACTGCATTGCAAGCAATATCAGTGAGGCGCATCATGCCGGTGATCACCGTTCGAAATTTGCCCGATGAAGTGCATCGCGCACTTCGGATTCGCGCGGCCCAGCACGGGCGCAGCACCGAAGCCGAGGTACGTGACATTCTGGAACAGGCTGTCCTGCCAGGTGGGCGGCTCAAGCTGGGAACGTTGCTGGCGGAAATCGGGCGGGAGGCTGGGGGAGTCGATTTCGACGCTCGGCGCGACAAGACGTCAACCGATCCGATGAGCTTCGAATGATCCTTGTCGATACGAACGTCATTTCCGAACCGCTGCGACGCGAGCCGAGCGCGGCCGTGATCGAGTGGCTCGACGCCCAGAACATCGAGACACTATTTCTTGCCGCGATCAGTCTCGCGGAGATGCGATTCGGCGTGGCGATATTGCCGGAAGGGCGAAGGCGCGAGTGGCTGCATCAAAGCATCGAACAGCGTGTCGTGCCGCTGTTTCGAGGCCGGATCCTGCCGTTCGACGACGCAGCGAGCAATGCGTACGCGAGCATTCGAGCGCGGGCCCGTGTCACTGGAAGCGCGATCGCGCCTGTCGATGGTTTTATCGCCGCCACGGCCGAGGCGAACGGCCTGATCGTGGCCACGCGCGACGTCGCACCGTTCGAGGCGATGGGGCTTCGCGTGATCGATCCGTGGGGGCGGTAGAGCCCGGTTGCCGGCATCCATCACCTGCGCCGAAATTGAAAACGCGCCGTGTTATGCGGCGCGTTCTGCGTCAGGCATGCGCGCCCGGCCCGTGAAGCGATGGCGGGCGGGCGCGAGACCTCCGGTGCGGCTCAATCGACCCCGTGAAACACCGCATCCTCCGGCCCGAGGTATGCGGGCGGGCGCCACGTCGCGTCGCGCATCGAATGCTGGACGAGATTCTCGACACCGAGCAGCACCGCGAAGATCGCCATCCGCACCGGAATGCCGTTGTCGGTCTGGCGGAAGATCGCGAGGCGCGGGTCGCGGTTCAGGTCGACCGACAGGTCGTTCGCGCCGGGCCGGCTGTCGCGCGGCAGCGGGTGCATGATCAGCGTGTCGGGCTTGCAGACCGAGTCGACGAGCGCCTGGTTGATCTGGAAATCCGGCGTATAGCCTTCGAACGATTCGTCGGTGAAGCGCTCTTTCTGGATCCGCGTCGCGTAGACGACGTCCGCGCCGCGCAGCCCGGCCGCGAGGTCGGTCGTCTGCTCGATCACATGGCCGTTCGTCGAGATCTGGTCGATGATGTAGGCCGGCATCTCGAGCATCGGCGGCGACACGAGCGTGAACTTGAGCCCGCGGTACAGCGCGAGCAGCTTGACGAGCGAGTGCACGGTGCGGCCGTACTTGAGATCGCCGACCAGCGCGATGTGCGCGCCGTCGACGATCTTGCCGAGCCTCGAGAACTCGCGCTGGATCGTATAGAGATCGAGCAGCGCCTGGCTCGGGTGCTCGCCGGGGCCGTCGCCGCCGTTGATCACGGGCAGGTTGGTCGCACGCGCGAACTCGGCCACCGAGCCTTTCTCCGGATGGCGGATCACGAGCGCGTCGACGTAGCCGGCCATCACGCGGCTCGTGTCGTAGATCGATTCGCCCTTGGCCATCGACGAGAACGTGAAGCCCGTCGTGTCGCACACCGAGCCGCCGAGCCGGCAGAACGCCGCGCCGAACGACACGCGCGTGCGCGTGCTGGCCTCGAAGAACAGGTTGCCGAGCACGGCGCCTTCCAGCACGCGCGAGATCTTGTGGCGCCGCGCGATCGGCTGCATCACGTCGGCCACGCGGAACAGCGCCTCGACCGATTCCCGCGAGAACTGGTCGACCGACAGCAACTGCGGCTTGCCTTCGAACAGGAACTGCTTTGCGAGCCCCTGATTATCTACGCTTTGCGTATAGGCCCCGCCTTCCGGTGCCGAACGCTCGACGATTTCCGAGACGAAGCGCTCGACGATCTCGGGCATCCCGCGCGATTCCTGCGAATCGTCGGGCAGCAGCCAGGTATCCAGCGCACGCCGGCTGACGCCGATGCGATTGGCGAACGCTTCGCGGGTCATGTTGAGGCGGCGCATCGCGTCGCGGAGGAAGGCTTGTTGCGGAACGGTCATCGGCGGCTCCTGACGGAAAATATACGCGGTGCGTATATTAGTTCCTGGCGCAGTGAAGTCAAGGAAAATCTGCGCGACCGGACTGTGCGGCGCGCATCACACTCGACGGGTTCGTACTGGCGCTCGGCGAACGTCTCCGTATAATCTGGTCAGGCCCCGTGCCCTGCATCGGCAGGGCACCATGCCGCAAACGATTCGCCCGGTCGGGCTTGTTGATTCGAAGGAGAATGAGAATGACGCGTACGATTGCTGCAATGTTGCTGGTGGTGACCGCCGCGCTCGCCGGTTGCAATACGGTCGCCGGCATGGGCCAGGACATTTCGAAGGGCGGCCAGGCGATCAGCGATACGGCTGAAAAGGCCAAGTAAGCCGACCGGTTTCGGAATGCAGAAGGCGCCGGGCCGTTCCGCGATTGCGGGGCGGCCCGGCGCCTTTTTTTGGACGGCGTGGCGTTGACGCCGGTGGCGTCAGGCGTGTTCCACGAACGCGTAGCGGCCTTCGACCTTGCGCGGCGTGAACCAGCCGTAGTCGGGGAACATCCGGTTGCGCACGAACCACACGTAGCCCACCAGCACCAGCGTGACCGCGAGGCTCGGCAGCGCAGTCGACGGATCGCGTCCGAGCTCGGCGATGGTCTTCGGCAACTGCAGCAGCGACAGCAGGATGAACGCGTGGTACGCGCCGACGCGATGAGTCGCGAAGCCCCAGATGAACAGCAGCGACAGCGGCACGGTCAGCGCGAGGAACACCACGACGAGGCCGTTGCCGAGCGCGCCCGACGCGCCAAGGTCGCCGGCGGCGGCGGAGAAGTAATACGCGAGCATGAGGCTGATCGCCAGTTGGAGGGTGCCGAGCGCGATCAGGATCCAGGTGTGCACCTTGTTCTTGCGACAGCGTTCCGGATCGGGGCGCGACGCGATCAGGCCTGCGATCACGTGATCCTTGAGCCCTTGCCCGGACAGCTCGGCCAGCACGTCGGCTTTCCTCGTTCCCGCGGACAGCAGCACCGCGATTCTTGTTTTGGCTTCCTTCCTGTTCATTGCGTGGCGGATTGTTGTTGGACGGTTGTCAAAGGTTCCGGCCACGCGAATATTGCATCTTGCGCGGTGGCGTGCAACGGTTTTGCGGCGCGCGGACACATTCCTACAGCCGCCGGCGGCGTCGCGCGAACGCGGGAATCGCCGGCTATGTGGCGGGAACAGGCGGCCTGCGTTTCTTCAACAACGCGATGAGCGCGAATCAGTCGGCGGCGGTTTGCGCCGACGGCGCGGAACCGGCCGGCTGTACCGGTTTCGCCGGCTGCGCATCGCGTGCGCGAGCGGGCGGTGCGCGCCGCCGCGTCGCGCCGACGAGCATGCCCGCGACGACGAGCGCGATGCCGGCGACACGCGTGCCGGTCAGCGTCTCGCCGAACAGTGCGATCGCGAACAGCACGGCCGAGACCGGCGCGACCGCCGTGAACAGCGCGGCCTCGGTGCCGCTCGTGCGCGCGGAGCCCGCATACCAGCACAGGTAGCCGAGCACGGTCGGCACCAGTGCGTAGTAGGCGATCGCCGACACGGCGCCAGCGGTCCAGCCGTTTGCCACCGCGCACCACTCGAACGCGGCCGGCACGAGGGCGAGCACGAAGCCGAGGCCCGACATCGCGGTGGACAGCGCGAGCGGCGGAAACGGTGCGGCAAGCCGCCGGTTGAGCAGGATGAAGACGGCTTCGCATGCGACGGCAGCCAGCACCAGCGCATCGCCGGCCAGCGTCTGGAGCGACGGCATCGTCTGGCCCGGCGCGAACGTGACGAACAGCACGCCGGCCGTGGCGAGCGCGGCGGCCACCCAGTCGCGCGGCGTCTGCCGCTCGCGCAGCACGACGGCCGCGATCAGCGTCGACATCGCCGGCAGCGTGCCCAGCATTACGCCCGCATCGAGCGGCGACGACAGCTTCGTGCCGCTGATCAGCAGCACCGTATAGCCGACGCCGCCCGCCGCGGCTTGGATGACGAGCAGCACGGCGTCGCGCGTGGAGATGCGCGGCCAGCGCATTCGCTGCGCACGCATCAGCGCGAACAGCAGCGGTGTCGCGATCAGGAAGCGCAGCGCCGTGGCCGCGAACGGCGGCAGGCCGCCGGCCGCGAGACGGCTCGCGATGACGGTGCTGCCGACGCCCGCCATCGCGGCGGCGAGGTAGAGATAGCCAATCAGTCGTGTCTTCATGCGCCGCATCGTCGCGTACGGCGGCGGTGTGCGTCTTGAACGAAATTGCAGCGGGCGCGAGGGCGCGGCGAGTGCGGTGCGCGGGGCTTCGCGTGCCTGCGACGGCGGCAGCCGCAGCCGCAGCCGCAGCCGCAGTCGCAGTCGCAGTCGCAGTCGCAGTCGCAGTCGCGGTCGCAGTCGCAGTCGCAGCCGCAGCCGCAGTCGCAGCCGCAGCCGCAGCGCCAGTCGCCGCTGTCGACGCGGGAATCGCCTTCGATGGCGTTGCGCGGGGCGACGGCGGCGTCAACCGGCCTGCGTGAACCGCCCCGGCGTGATCCCGAACTGGCGCGCGAATGCGCGCGTCAGGTGGCTCTGATCGGCGAAACCGGCTTCGGCCGCGGCATCTGCGATCGGCAGGCCGCTGGCGAGCAACGCACGCGCCAGCCGCGCGCGCGACTGGATCAGGTAGGCGTGGGGTGTGATGCCGAGTTCGCGCGCAAACCCGCGCAACAACTGGAAGCGGCTCACGCCGCTCAGGCCGGCCAGTTCGGCGAGCGAAACGCGGGCGGCCGGCGCCGCGTCGAGCCGTTCTCGGGCGACACGGATCGCCGGCGCGACGCCGGCCGCCGGCAGCGTGCGGTTCGCGTGCCGGGCGAGCAACCCGGCGACGAGCATCACGAGCGCCTCGTCGCGGGCGAGCGGCTGGGTTTCCCCGGCGACGATGCGCGCATGCAACCGGCCGACGGCGGCCGTGAGCCGCGCATCGCGCACCGCCGGATGCGCAAGCTCGACGCCGCCGAGGCCTTCTTCCGCCGCGACGCCCGCAACCAGCGCGGGCGCGAGGTACAGCATCCGCCAGCGCCGGCCCGTGCCGGCATCGATCGGCGAGCCGTCGTGCATTTCGCCCGGGTTGACCATGATCGCGTCGCCGGCCAGCGCGTCGACCTGCCCGCGGCCGCTCCACGAGCGGTGCGCACCGCTGACGATCACACCGACTCCGAATTCGTCATGCGAGTGGCGCGGAAACGCGCGGTCGGATTCGAGGCTGATCGCCTCGATGCCTTCGGCAGTCCGTCGGTAGTGGGTGACGCGGTGCATGTGCGCTCCTCGCGCCGGGTGCGGCGCGGATGACGTGAACTTTAGCGCGTTCCGGCGCCGCGCGCCCTTCATCCTTTTGGCCGATACCGCGCGGCGCGCGCAGCCCGCACCATGTGCACGTCAGCAGCGTACACGGCCCGCCGGGCCTGAAGCTGCGCGGGAGACGGCAGGTGGAACGACAGGATCCGGTATTCATTCAGGTTGGCGCGCTCGCGGACGGCTTCGCGCCGGAAGCGAACATCCTCGCGCCCGTCGACGCGCTCGCCGGGCGTACGCTGGCGCTTGGCGATGCATCGGGCGCGTGGCGCGTCTATACGTTCGAGCCGGGTGCGCTGCAGTGGCGCGATGCGGCGACCGACACGGGCGGCCGCGAGCCGTGCCGCGTAACGCGGCTGCGCGACGGGCTGTACTTCGTCGACCATATCGACACGGCCGCCCGCGCGACGTCGGTCAGTCTCGTGATCGATCTCGACCACGGCGTATGGACGTCTGTCGTCGGCGCGCTGCCGACCGAAGCCGACACGCGCATCGACGCGTTCACGCGCGTCGCGCGCGGGCTGCCACTGACGGCCGTCGACGCGACGTTCCGGCACGGCACGCTCGGTGGTCACGCACAGCCGGGGCCGCTGCACGGGCCGACGCGCGAACTGATCGGCAAGCGGACGATGTATCGCTACAGCCCGACCGAATGCTACGAGCACATCTACCTGAACGAGAACTTCTACGCGTGGCAGTGCCTGCAGGGCGTCGAAGGCGGGCTGGCCGACGTCGACCGCTGCCATTACTTCAGGATCGCCGACGAACTGTATCTGTTCGTGTGGCGCGAAAAGGTGGTGCCGACGCTCGGCGTCGTGCTGATCGACCTCGCGCAGCGCAAGACCGACGGCAAGATCTTCGGTTACCAGGGTGGCGATTTCGGCACGCTGTCGAATTTCCCGATCGGCGCCCATGCGCAGGTGCTGAACGAAACCGTGCATCCGCTCGGCGGCGAGGCGCAGCGATGAATGCCGTGCCGGGCAGCGGCCGCCTGCGTGCGGATTTCAGCGGGCGCGTCGTGCTCGTCACGGGCGCCGCGCAAGGGATCGGCGCGGCGATCGCGCGCCGTTTCGCGGAATCCGACGCGTTCGTCGCGCTCGCCGACCTGAACGGCGAGGCCGCCGCCGCGCAGGCCGATGCGCTTGCCGGTGCGGGCGGCGATGCGCGCGCGTATCGGGTGGATGCCGCCAGCCGCGACGAACTGCGCGCGCTGGTCGCGGCGGTCGAGCGCGACGGCGGCCGGCTCGATGTCGTCGTCCACAACGCCGCGTATTTTCCGCTGACGCCGTTTGCGCAGATCGACGAACCGATGCTCGAGCGAACGCTGTCGGTCAACCTGTCGGCGCTGTTCTGGCTCGCGCAGGCCGCGTTGCCGGCATTCGAGCGCGCGGGGGCGGGCCGGCTGCTCGTCACGTCGTCGGTGACGGGGCCGCGCGTCGTCTATCCGGGGCTCGCGCATTACGCGGCGTCGAAGGCCGGCGTGAACGGCTTCATTCGCGCGGCGGCGCTGGAGCTCGCGCGCCGCAACGTGACGGTCAACGGTGTCGAGCCGGGGATGATTCGCACGCCGGCGGCCGACAATCTCGGCGACGCGTCGGTCGCGGCGCAGATTGCGCGCGATATTCCGCTCGCGCGGATGGGCGAGCCGGAGGACATCGCGAACGCGATGCTGTTTCTCGCATCGGCCGACGCTGCGTACATCACGGGGCAGACGATCGTCGTCGATGGCGGCGCGACCTTGCCGGAGAGCGGCGCGGTGCTGGGAGACGCGTAACGTCGGCGTCGAACCGGCGTCAGATGTGGCCGCGGCGCGATCGCGGCCGGCAGGTTCCCGCGGCGGCGCTGTCGCCGGCCCGCCGCAGATCGCCGCGACTACAGCCAGCCGTTGCGGATGAACTCGACGATCGAATAGCGGCGGTGCTCGAGATCGTGCTGCCGGACGGCCTCGACGATGCGCGACACGCCATCCGCGTAGGGTGTCGCACCGTACACGCGCGATTCGAACTGCAGGCTGCACGCACCGTCGTCGATGCGTATCCGGTGAACCGCATGGCGGCCGAGCTGATCGTCGGGGATCGCGAATTCGCTGCGCTGTAGGTCCGGATCGCGTACGGAGCGGATCTCCTCCGGCCGCAGGCCGAGCGACTGGCCGATGCCGACGGCCGTGCCGGGGACGGACGTCTTGCCTGCCTGATGCGACTCCGTCAGGCTGATCTCGCAGTCGCGAAACAGGTAGCCGCTGGTTTCCAGCATGCTCATGAACTTGAGCATCAGGATGTTCGTGTTCGGACACAGCACGACCGGAAAGTCGTGCGATCCGGTTTCGAGGTCGGAGCCGGTAGACAGTTCGACGAGCGGCGACGCGGTGGCCTCGCAGAACGCGACTACGGCGGGGAGTTCGCGGCCGGAACCGGCATGCACGACGATCGATCGGGCGTCGCTACGTCGGGCGTCGCTACGCCGCGCATCGGTTCGCGCACTGTCCGACCACGACATCACGCGACAGGTTGCCGGGTCGAGCTTGTGCGCGCCGAGCAGCTCATTGGCCAGCTTGCCGGTTCCAACGACGAGTACTTGCATGGGATTGACGGGTTGAGGTTCAGGATTCGATACGGGATCGGCGAGGGCGTCGGGTAGTCCGGCCCGGTCGCGGCGCGCCACGCCGAACCGGCCTCGCGCATTATGCCCGGCCGCCCGCATGCGTGCGTGCCGGGTCTCGCCCGCGACGTCGCGACGGCCGGCGACGTGTGGACCGCGATCCGCTTCGCGACGCTGCCGCCGGGCTGGCGTCCGGGCAACCTGGGCGAAACGACGGAGGAACTGCGTCGCCGCAGCCTCGTTGCGGCGTCGCGCGCACGCTGGCGTGAACGGCGCTACGCTGTCGAATTGCCGGCTGCGCACGTCCGTGCCGCGGCCGGCACGACCCCTGCATCACGCATCAACCACCCATCTTCGACCCAGGAGAGCACATCGATGGAACACGACCTGAAAGGCAAGGCAGTCGCGATCACCGGCGGATTCGGTCATCTGGGCGTCGCGACGGCCGCGTGGCTGGGCGAGCGCGGCGCACGCGTCGCGCTGATCGGCCGCGGCGCGGCCCCGGCTGCGCAGGCGCTGCCCGGCGTGCCGGTCGACGCGCTGCGCATCGGCGGCATCGACCTCGTCGACCCTCAGGCTGCCGCACGCGGGCTCGAATCGGTACACCGCGAATTCGGCCGGGTCGATGCGCTGCTGAACATCGCCGGCGCATTCGTGTGGCAGAAGATCGCCGACGGCGACGCCGCCACGTGGGACCGCATGTACGAACTGAACGTGAAGACCGCGCTGAACGCATCGAAGGCCGCGCTGCCGTACCTGCTCGCGAGCCCGGCCGGCCGCGTCGTCAACATCGGTGCGGGCGCGGCGTTCAAGGCCGGCGCGGGCATGGGCGCTTATGCGGCCGCGAAGGCCGGCGTCGCGCGGCTCACCGAGGCGCTGGCGGCCGAACTGCTCGACCGCGGCGTGACGGTGAACGCGCTCCTGCCGAGCATCATCGATACGCCGCCGAACCGCGCCGACATGCCCGACGCGGATTTCACGCGCTGGGTCCGGCCGGAACAGATCGCGGCGACGATCGGGTTCCTGCTGTCGGCCGACGCGCAGGCGATCACCGGCGCGTCGATTCCGGTGAACGGCCGCGTGGCGTAGCGCGCCCGGTCGGGGCTCGCCGCGTCGCGGCCGTGCGTACAATGTCGCACCGGAAACGCGCGAGCCCAGCCTGAGACCATGAATCAGCCCAATATCCTGATCGTCGAAGATGAAATGGCGATCGCGGACACGATCGTCTACGCCCTCGGCACGGACGGCATGCAGACCGTCCACTGCACGCTCGGGCAGGCGGCGCTCGACCATCTGCGCGACACGCGCTTCGACCTGGTCGTGCTCGATGTCGGCCTGCCGGACCTCAGCGGCTTCGAAGTGTGCCGGCGGCTGCGCACGTTCACGGACGTGCCGGTGATCTTCCTGACCGCGCGGCACGACGAAATCGACCGGATCGTCGGGCTCGAAATCGGCGCCGACGATTACGTGGTCAAGCCGTTTTCGCCGCGCGAGCTGGCCGCGCGGGTGCGCGTGATCCTGCGGCGCTTCTACCGGACGGCCACACCGCAACCCGCGCCCGCGCCCGCGCCGGCAGCGGTGCAGGCCGAGACGACCGCGCCGGGCTTCGTGCTCGACACCGACGGCGCGCGCGTGTCGTGGCTCGGCCACGCGCTGGACCTCACGCGCTACGAATTCGGCCTGCTGGCGCTGCTGGTCCGGCATCCGGGGCGGATCTATTCGCGCGAGCAACTGATGGACCTCGTGTGGCACGAGGCGCTCGATTCGGCCGACCGCACGGTCGACACGCACATCAAGACGCTGCGTGCGAAGCTGCGCGCGATCGATCCCGAGCGCGACCCGATCCGCACGCATCGCGGGATGGGTTATTCGCTGCAACCGTAACGACCGGCACCGCCATGCATATCGGCCTGCGCATCTTCTTCGGTTTTTTCCTGATCGTCGGTCTCGCCGCGCTGATCACGTTGCGCGTGTTCGTGCAGGAGGTGAAGCCCGGCGTGCGCGAGGCGATGGAAGACACCCTCGTCGATACCGCGCAGGTGCTCGCGACGCTGGCCGCCGACGACATGGCGAACGGGCATATCGCCGACGGCGCCTTCGCGCGGCAGCTCGAAAAACTGCACGAGAGCCCGGTCAGCGCGAACGTGTGGGGCATGCACAAGAACACGATCAGCTACCGCATCTACATCACCGACGCGCACGGCATCGTGCGCTACGACTCGGCCGGCGGCGCGGTCGGGCAGGACTATTCGCGCTGGAACGACGTCTACCGGACGCTGCGCGGCGAATACGGCGCACGCAGCACGCGCGCCGATCCGAACGACGACAACAGCACGGTGATGCACGTCGCGGCGCCGATCCGGCGCGGGAACGAAATCATCGGCGTGCTGACGATCGCGAAGCCGAACCAGACCGTTGCACCGTTCATCGCGCGCAGTCAGCGCAAGATCATGCTGTACGGCGCATTGCTGATGGGCGGTGCGATCCTGATCGGCGCCGCCTGCACATGGTGGCTGGTGCTCGGGCTGCGGCGCCTGCAGCGCTATGCGCGCGCGATCGCGGCGGGCGAGCGCGCGGCGATGCCGCTGCAGGGCGCGAACGAACTGGCCGAGCTCGGCCGCGCGGTGGAAAGCATGCACCAGCGGCTGGAAGACCGGCAGTACGTCGAAACCTACATCCACACGCTCACGCACGAGATGAAAAGCCCGCTGGCCGCGATCAGCGGCGCGGCCGAACTGCTGCAGGAAGACATGCCGGTCGCGAACCGCCGGCGCTTCACCGAGAACATCCGCCGTCAGGCCGGCCGCCTCGAACAGATGATCCGCAAGCTGCTCGCGCTGGCCGAAGTCGAGCAGAAGCAGCGCCTGTCGGTGCACGAACCGGTCGCGCTGCTGCCGGTGCTCGAACAGCTCGTCGAGGATATCGAGCCGCGTGCGCGCCAGCGCGGCGTGAGCCTGCGGATCGATGCGAGCGATGCGGCCGATCCGGCAATAGTCGAAGGCGATCCGTTCCTGCTGCGCCAGGCGCTCGGCAATCTGCTCGACAACGCGCTGGATTTCGCGCCGCAGGGCAGCACGATCCGGATCGCGCTCGAACGGCAGCCGGCGGGCAGGGCGCATGTCGCGGTCGTGCGCGTCGCCGACGACGGCCCGGGCGTGCCCGACTACGCGCTGTCGCGCGTGTTCGAACGCTTCTATTCGCTGCCGCGCCCCGACGGGCAGGATCGCAGCACGGGCCTCGGGCTGTGTTTCGTCCGCGAAGTCGCGATGCTGCATCGCGGCCAGGTCGCGCTCGCGAACCGCGACGAAGGCGGCGCGTGCGCGACGCTCACGCTGCCGTTGCCGGGCTGAGCGCCCTTCACGTTCGCCACACATTCGCTTCACACCGGCTTCAATCGGCCCTCACCGGGCCCGCTCATGCTGATCGTATCTTCCACTCCGATACCCGTCAGCAATGAATCGAGTCCTGTTGTTCAAGTCCGTGATCACCGCGTTTCTCGCGCTGTCGATCCTGATCCCGCTGCACATGGTCCAAAGCATCGTGCAGGAACGCGCCGAGTATCGCGCGAGCGCATTGCAGAGCATCTGGGCGAGCTACGCGGGGCCGCAGACGGTGACGGGGCCGGTGCTCGTCGTGCATTACACGGAAGTCACGCGCGTGCATGACGACACGCGGGCCGGCGGCGCGGCGAAAACGAGCCTGAAAAGCGAGACGAAACGCCTACTCGTGTTTCCGAAGACGCTGAAGGTCGACGGCACGCTCAAGGTCGAGGTGCGCTATCGCGGCATCCACAAGGCGCTCGTGTACGGGCTGGACAGCCGGTTGACCGGTACGCTGGCGCTGCCGGACCTGAAGAAGCTGCCGCAGGCCGACGGCCACGTGAGCTTCGCGGTCGACAGCGCGTATGTCGCGATCGGCATCGGCGATATTCGCGGGCTGAAAGCGCAGCCCGACCTGCGCGTCGGCGGCAAGCAGTTCGACGTCGAGCAGGGCACGCGGCTGGACAGCCTGCGCCAGGGCGTGCACGCGAATATCGACCTCGCGGCGCTGGCGGACGCAAACGCGGGGGCCGTCGTGCCGTTCAGCGTCGACCTGCCGCTGGCGGGCGCGGAATCGGTCGCGTTCGCCCCGGTGGCCGACCAGAACGATTTCTCGCTGACGTCGACGTGGCCGCATCCGAGCTTCGGCGGCGCGTTCCTGCCAGGCGAGCGCACGATCGATGCGCACGGGTTCACCAGCAACTGGCACGTGACGTCGTTCAACACGAAGGCGCGCGAGCAGGTCGCGACCGGCAACGGGGAAGGCGCGATCGAGATGGCGTCGGTGTCGGTGATCGAACCCGTGAACGTCTATCTGCAGGCCGAACGCGCGACGAAGTACGGCGCGCTGTTCGTGATGCTCACGTTCGCGAGCTTCTTCATGTACGAACTCGTGAAGCGGCTGCGCATTCACCCGATCCAGTACCTGCTGGTCGGCCTGTCGCTCGCGCTGTTCTTCCTGCTGCTGCTGAGCCTGTCCGAGCACATCGCGTTCGGTCATGCGTATCTCGCGGCGAGCGGCGCATGCATCGGGCTGCTCGGCTTCTACCTGTCGTTCGTGCTGCACAGCGTGAAGCGCGGCGCGACGTTCGCGGCGCTGCTCGCGATGCTGTACGCGGCGCTCTACGGGCTGCTGCTGTCGGAGGACAACGCGCTGATGCTCGGTTCGCTGCTGCTGTTCGCGATCCTCGCCGGCATCATGACGCTCACGCGCCGCATCGACTGGTATGCGCTCGGCGCCGCGTGGCAGCCGCTGGCCGACAAGTCGGGCGCGGGTGCCGTGAAGCCGGACGCGCCGGCGAAGTAAGCGCGGGTTTCGCGTGCGCTGCCGGCCGGGTGTGCCCCGGCCGGCGCGCAATGCCGCGCGGGACGGCCGCGATTCACGCGCGGCCCGCTTCGTCGACAACCGCGCCATTATGGATGAACGCGTGGCGACGCATGATCGCCGCGCCGCGACCACGACGGCATCGCATGGACGATATCCCGGGGGCATCCGGGATCTCGCGGCGCTCGACCGGCTCGGCTTCATCTTCCGCGATTCGCGACGGTTTGCGTCGGTCGTCTGGACGAGAGCCGCGCCGCACTCGTCGACGTGATCGCCGAGGTCGATGCATGGACGAACGATGTCCGGATTCGCCACGATCAGGTGACGATACCGGGGATGTGACGCGGCACCGGTCGGGCGGCGCTGCCGGCAGGCCGGGCGGCATCCACTTATACTGGTGGACGTTCCTCGTCATTCGATCTTCGCCGTGCCCACGCCTGCCCCCACCGATCCGTCCGCGGACGATCCCCGTCCGACCCCGCCCGAGCAACCTGAACTGGAAGACTGCTGCAACAGCGGCTGCTCGCCGTGCGTCTTCGACCTGTACGACGAAGCGTTGGCGCGCTATCGCATCGAGCTGGCCGAGTGGGAAGCGCGGCAGGTGCAACGCAAACAACACCGATGAGCCGGATGCCGGCAAGCGGCCGCGCCTTCACGATGCCTGCTTCGGGTCCTGCCGGCGGCGTGATCTCCGTCCCGCGTCACGCGCCCACGTGCAGCCGCCGATGCAGCGGCCCGAGCGCCGTCGACAATGCGATGCACGCAAGCAATACGACCGTCAGCGTGAACATCGACGCCCGGAACCCCTGCACGTAATCGACCGCGGCCGGATGCACGCCGAGCCGCGCGAAGAACACGCCGCCGATCGTCGCGGCGCCGACGGCCGCGCCGATCTGCAGCATCGCGCTGACCATCCCTGACGCGACGCCCGCGCGTGCCGTATCGACTTCCGCGAGCACGATCCGCACGACCGACGGCAGCACGAGCCCTTGCCCGATGCCGATCGCCGCGATGCCCGCGTAGAATGCGGGCCCCGGCGCGCCTGCGCGGGCAAGCGCGGCGGCGGTCGCGACGCCGGCCGCGAGCATGACGTAGCCGAGCGTCAGCACGCGATAACCGCCGAACCGGCCGACGAGGCGCGGCATCAGCAGCGGGCTCGCGAGGAAGCCGAGCCCGAGCGGCAGGATCGCGAACCCGGACGCGAGCGGCGACCAGTTCAGGCAGCCCTGCAGATAGATCCCGTAGCTCAGGAAAAACGCGCTCAGCATGTAGAACAGGAACGCGAGCATCAGCCCGAGCGCGACGACCGGGTTGCGGAACAGGCGCACGTCGAGCAGCGGATCGCGGCCGCCGGCGAGCCTGCGCGCTTCGACTGCCAGCAGCGCGCCGAGCATCGGCAGCGCGCCGACGAGGCACGCGATCATCCACAGCGGCCAGCCGGCCTCGCGGCCGTGCGTGAGCGGGTACACGAGCATCAGCAGGAACAGCGACATCAGCACCGTGCCCGGCACGTCGATGCGCTGGCCGCGCGGCGGCCGGTTTTCCGGGATGAAGCGCCAGCTTCCGATCAGCGCGAGGATGCCGATCGGCAGATTGACGAGGAAGATCGCGCGCCAGCCCAGCCCGAACGGATGCAGGCTGATCAGCGCGCCGCCGCCGAGCTGGCCGATCACGGCCGCGAGGCCGAACGCGAAACCGTAGAAGCCCATCACGCGCACCTGTTCCTGCGGGCTGAACACGCTGCGGATCGTCGCGAGCACCTGCGGCGCGAGGATCGCCGCGAACAGGCCCTGCAGCACGCGGCCGCCGACGAGCACCGTGCCGCTGCCGGCGAGCCCGCACAGCGTCGACGCGAGCACGAAGCCGGCCATGCCCAGCATGAACATGCGCTTGCGGCCGTACAGGTCGCCCAGGCGGCCGCCCGTGATCTGCACGACCGCGCTCGCGCACGCATAGGCCGACACGACGAGCTGGAGCTCGGCCGGGCGCGCGCCGATGCCGTCGCGGATGGCCGGTAGCGCGAGATTCACGATGAAGTAGTCGAGCGGCGGCAGAATGGCGCCGACCAGCAGGACCACGAGCGCCCAGCCGTGATGGCTGCGCGGCGTCGCCGCGGCAGCCGCGCCGGCCGGCACGCAGGGGGCAAGGGTGTGGTTCGTCATGAACGAAGGATCCGAAAAGAATGAGGGCCGTATGCGCGAGCGGCGCAGGCCGGCCATTGACCCCGTATTCTGGGTGCGCCCCATGATTCGGAAAAGCGGGAAAGAGCGGTAGAATCCATCGGGTTAATCGATGGATGGAGAACGGCGATGCGCGGTTTCGACCTGGACCAGTTGCGCACTTTCGCGGCGGTCGCGGACGCCGGCAGCCTGACGGCCGCGGCGCCGCTGCTGCACCTGTCGCAGTCGACGGTCAGCGAGCAGGTGCGCAAGCTCGAATCGCGCGCCGGCGTGCCGCTGTTCGTGCGCAGCAAACGCGGCGTCGAGCCGACGCCGGCGGGCACGCGGCTGCTGCAGCACGCCCGGCGCATCGTCGCGCTGAACGAGGCCGCGTTCGACGAGCTGCGCGGGCAGGCGATCAAGGGCGAGCTGCGCGTCGCGATCACCGACTACTACCGGACGAATGAAGTTGCGGGCATGCTGGCGCGGCTCCGGGAGTGCTATCCGCAGTTGAGCCTGCACGTGAGCGCGATGAAGAGTGCGGACATCGAGGCGGCGCACGCGAGGGGGCAGATCGATCTCGGCGTCGTGATGAACCTGTCGAGCGGGCCGTTCCGGCCGGCATCGGCCGATACGCGCTGGGTGTTGCGGCGCGAGCCGCTGTCGTGGGTCGCGTCGCCGGCGCTGGCCGAGCAATTGCCCGAGCCGCTGCCGCTCGTGCTGTTGCCGGACGACTGCATGATGCATCAGATCGCGGTGCGCTCGCTTGACGAGCAGCACACGCCGTACGTGCTCGTGCACAGTGCGTCGGGCGTCGCGGGGCTGCAGTCGATGCTCGCGGCGGGGCTCGGTGTCGGCTGCCTGTGCGCGTCGGCGATCGGCGACGGCATGATGCGGCTCGGTGCGAAATACCGGCTGCCGGCGCTGCCCGATGCGGTGTTTTCGCTGACGCCGCCGATGCCGGGCGAACGCGAGACCGTCACGCAGGCGCGGGAGGTGCTGTCGCGGCAGTTGCTGATGTGAGTCAGGCGTGGTCGTGAGATGCGACGACACGCATTCGACGGGAGGTTGTGCCGATGAAAATAGCGAGAGATTTCGGGATTGTCGTGCGGCGGGCGGCGCTGGCCGAGAAAGGTGTCGACCTCTCGACAATCCTGCTCGAATTCAATTTCACCCACTGCTTCGACGAATCGGAACGGTTGGTGTCGCTCGGCCCGTTCTTTGGCGGCGATGCAGCCGACGATTGCATGCGATCGCTCGAGGGACTGGGCCTGACCTACTTCGACGATTTCTTTATCGTCGAGGAGAACTATCCCGGGTGGTGTGCGCTGGAAGCTTTCTGAACGGAGAGCGGGGGCCTACGCATGAACGACGAACTGAAAAACCAGATGGCCGAAAGGCTGCAGGACGCGCTGGAGCGCGTGGTCGACGAGCGCTCGCTGATCCATTTCCTGCGCGTGCTCGGCCATGACTGGAACAAGGAGCGGCAGCTCGAGGCCGACCTGCCGCCGTCGCCTTACGCGCGTGCCGCGCTCGGCTGGGAAAACCGCTCGATCGGCGAGTACCTGGAGGCGATGGTCGACTGGGCCGAAGCGTCGGAGGAAGGGCTGCGCTTCTACGACGTGCCGGACAATCCGTGGCGGCGCATGGCCGACATCCTGTTCGCCGGGAAAATCTACGAGTAGTACCGTCCGGGCGATTCGCGCATGCCGCTTCGAGCCGTCTACTCGGCGGCTTCTCCGTCGACGTAGGCCCGCAGCCCGTCCGCCAGCGCATCGAACACGGCCCGGCAGCGCGGGCTCGTCCGCAGGTCCTCGTGCATCACGACCCAGGTTTCCAGCTTCATTGCGGGCCCGTCCGGCAACACGCGCACGAGCCGCGTGTCGCGTTTCGCGAGCCCCGTCTGGCAGAAGCCGACACCGTAGCCGGCGCGGATCATCGCGAGTTGCGCGAGGTTGCTGTCGGTGCGCAGCGCGAACGCGTCGCGCTTCCACAGCGGCATTCCGCGCCCCGCCGAGCGGATGAACGGCGTGATGGTATCGAAGCCGATCAGCGCGTGATGCGCGAGTTCGTCGATCGTCGCGGGCGCACCGTTGCGCGCCAAGTAGTCGTCGCGCGCATACATCCCGACTTCGATCGCGCCGACGCGCCGCGCGACGAGCGCGTCCTGCGCGGGCGGCGCCATCCGCACCGCGATGTCGGCTTCGCGGTTCAGCACGTCCTGGATACGGTCGGTCGGCACGAGTTCGATGACGAGCCCCGGATGGTCGCGCCGCAATTGCGCGAGCATGGGCGGCAGCACCTCGACGGCGATCACGTCGCTGGCTGAAATCCGCACGGTGCCGCGCACGCCGGCGCCGTGGCTCGCGGCCGCGCGCTCGAACGCGGCCGCCGCGCTGCGCAGCGCCTCCGCATGGCCGCGCAGCGCGAGTGCCGCCTCGGTCGGCAGCAGGCCCGTCGGCGAGCGCGTGAACAGCGTCTGGCCGAAGGCGGCTTCGAGCGCCGCGACGTGGCGGCCGGCCGTCGGCTGCGTAATGCCGAGCGCGCGAGCCGCGCCGGACAGCGAGCCTTCCGTCAGCACGGCGAGAAAGGTGCGGTAGCGTTCCCAGTTCAGATCGGTGGCCATGCATAAATGTATAGCCGATCGACCAGGTTAAGCAATTCCTTGTTAGCCGTCCGTGCGCCAGAATGCCTCTCACGACGGTTCATTCAAGGAGAGCGGCAATGGCGACGAACGCAGGCGGGACGCAACGACAGGCACTTGTGCTCGGCGCGAGCGGCGGGATCGGCGGGGAAGTCGCGCGGCAGTTGCGCGATGCCGGCTGGCAGGTGCGCGCGCTCAAGCGCGGGCTCGATACCGATGTCGTGGAGCGCGACGGGATGACGTGGATGCGCGGCGACGCGCTGGATCGCGACGCGGTGGTGCGGGCCGCGCGTGGCTGCAGCGTGATCGTGCACGCGGTGAACCCGCCCGGCTACCGGAACTGGCCGACGCAGGTGCTGCCGATGATCGACAACACGATCGCGGCGGCGACGGTGGCGCAGGCGACCGTCGTGCTGCCCGGCACGGTCTACAACTACGGCGCCGACGCGTTTCCGGTGCTGCGCGAAGACGCGCCGCAGCATCCGGCGACCCGCAAGGGCGCGATCCGCGTCGAACTGGAGCGGCGGCTGCAGGAGGCGACCGCGCAGGGCGTCCGGACGATCATCGTGCGCGCGGGCGATTTCTTCGGGGTGCGTGCCGGCAACAACTGGTTTGCGCAGGGGCTGATCAAGCCGGGGCGGCCCGTCTCGACCATCAGCGTGCCGGGGCGGCCGGGCGTCGGCCATCAGTGGGCGTATCTGCCGGACGTCGCGCGCACGATGGTCGAGCTGATCGAGCGGCGCGACACGCTGGAGCCGTTTGCGCGTTTCCATCTCGGCGGGCATTGGGACGCGGACGGCACGCAGATGGCCGAGGCCATCAGTCGCGTCGCGCAGCGGCACGGAATGCGGCCTGCAGTGCGCAAATTCCCGTGGTGGCTCGTGTGGGCCGCTGCGCCGTTCGTCACGACGCTGCGCGAGATGCTGGAGATGCGCTACCTGTGGCGCGAGCCGCTCAGGATGGACAACGCGCGGGTGACGGCAGTGCTCGGCCGCGAGCCGTTGACGCCGCTCGATACGGCGGTGGAGGCGACGCTGGCGGGGCTGGGGTGTCTGCGGTGAACGGCGGCACCGGATGCGGAGGCGAACGGAACGTGCCGGCATGAAAGCATGCGTGCACGCCTTTCACTCCGGCATCCGTCAGGCCCGCCGTCCCCCGTCACGCGACAACCGGCAACACCTCGACCGCATACCGGTGCCGAAGGCTGCGCCCGAGCACCGGGTCGTGCAGTTCCATCTCGAACGCGTCGCCGTCGCCCATCGCCGCGATCGCGCCATGCACGGCGACGGTACCGCCATACATCGCGCAGCGTGCGGGCATCGTGCGGCAGGCGTCGAAGCGCTGCCACAGCGCGTCCGGCGCGAGCAGGCCGCTGGCCGCGCCGTGCTGGTACGCAATCCGTTCGCCGCCGCGCGTGATCAACCACGAACGCATCTCGATCGCATCCCAGTGATCGGCGACGTCCGCATATCGCCACGCATCGCGCCCGAGCGGTTTCGCACACACCTGCTTCGACACCGCGACGCCGTACGCCTCGACTTCGCGATCCGTATGATCGGAGCCGACCGCGAGCAGCGTGCCGGCCGGGCTGTCGACCAGCACGCATTCGATCTCGCCGCCCGAGCGTGCGCCGAGCACGCCGATCGACGGCGCCTGCGTAAGCAGCGCGGACGACACGCGATAGAAGCACGGCGTGGTAGACGGCGGCGCGACGCCGAGCGCCGCGAGTTCGTCGATATGCGCGCGGATCGCTGCCGGATCGCGGCCGGCCCAGCCGGCGATCACGACGCGCTCGATCTCGACGTCGACGGCGGCCGGTGCGCGTTGCAGGGAAATCACGTTGAACGACAGGGCTTGCATGCGGATATCCGTTTGAATTGCGAAGGAATGAATCGGCTTGCGGCGACGCTCAATCCGCGAGCGGCCGATGCGCGGTCTCGCGCGCGGCGAGGAGCGCGATCGAGGTGACGACGAGCGCTGCGGTGACGTACAGCGACACGGCCGTCGTCGTGCCGGTCTGCCGGAACAGCGCGGCGATCACGAGCGGCGCGAAGCCGCCGCCGACGATGCCGGCGAGCGTGTACGCGAGCGACGAGCCCGCATAGCGCACGCGCGTCGGGAACTGTTCGGTCACGAACGCGCCCTGCGGGCCGTACATCACCGCATGGATCACGAGGCCGATCGCGACGGCCGCGACGATCGCGCCGGGGCGCGCCGAATCGAGCATCACGAAGAACACGAACGCCCACACGACACCGGCGATCGCGCCGGCGAGATAGACGGGCCGGCGGCCGAAACGATCCGACAGCGCGCCGAAGAACGGTACCGCGAGCGCGTTGCAGGCCGTGCCGACCATCACGGCCGTCAGCGCGACGGGGCGCGACAGGTGCAGCACGTTCGTCACGTAGGTCAGCGTGAACACGACGATCAGCGCATACAGCACGTCCGAGCCGATCCGCGCGCCGCCCGCGATCAACAGGCGCCGCCAGTGGTACTTCAGCACGTCGGCGACGGGCACCTCGGCGGTCGCGTGCGATTCGGCGAGCTGCTCGAACTGCGGCGTTTCGTCGACGCCGCGCCGCAGCCAGAAGCCGAACACGACGAGCAGCGCGCTGGCCGCGAACGGCACGCGCCAGCCCCACGACAGGAAATTCGCGGACGTGGTCGACAGCGTCACGAGCGCGATGCAGCCGGTGCCGAGCAGCGTGCCGAACGACGGGCCCATCTGCGTCCACGACGCGGACAGCCCGCGCCGGTTCTGGTCGCCATGCTCGACCGACAGCAGCACCGCGCCGGCCCATTCGCCGCCGAGCGCGACGCCCTGCACGAAGCGCAGCGCGACGAGCAGGATCGGGCTCAGGATGCCGGCCTGCGCATAGGTCGGCAGCGCGCCCATCAGCGCGGTCGTCACGCCCATCAGCACGAGCGTGAGCATCAGCACCGCGCGGCGGCCGATGCGGTCGCCGAGATTGCCGAACACGAAGCCGCCGAGCGGGCGCGACACGTAGCCGACCGCATAGGTCGAGAACGCGAGGATCGTGCCGGCCAGCGGATCGACCGACGGGAAGAACAGGTGGTTGAAGACGAGCGCGGCGAGCGTGTTGTAGATCGTGAAGTCGTACCACTCGAGCGACGTGCCGATCATGCTCGCGGTCGCGAGTCGGCTGTTGCGGACGCGGCGGGGCGCGTGGGCGGCGGGCTGGGCGAGAGTGCTCATGGTATCGGGCATGTCGTGACGGAGAACGGGATGAAACGCAGGGCCGACGCGTCGGCCGCGTGCGGAAGCGGCGCGGCCGGCGTCGGCATGGGCGTTCAGGCAGGTAGTGCGGCGGTGGCCGGCTCGGCCTCGGAGCCTTGGCGCGCAACCGGCAGCGGCGCGGCGGCGCGCCACAGCAGGTCGAAGGTGCGCACGTCGTCGTGCCCGGCGAGCGCGGCGGCCACGCGGCGCGACGCGGCCGCGTCGCTGCCTTCGATCAGCACGAGCGCATCGGCGGCCGGGCGGGCGGCCGCAGCGGCGCCGATCGGCGCGGACAGGTCGGGTGCGGTGCAGAACAGTCGCGCGGCGTGGATGCCCGGTTCGCGCAGCGCTTCGTCGAAGCGCGCGCGCAGTTGCGGCACGTCGATGCGATCCGGCGGCAGCACGAACAGCGCGAGATGCGCGCCTTCGCCGTCGCCGGCCTCGAGCGTCAGTTCGCCGACGCGCCGCTGCGTGCCCGTCATCCGTTCGAAGTTCGCGAGCGACCACGCGGTCTGCTGCGTGAAGGCGCGCCGGTACGCGTCGCCACGGAACACGTCGAGCGTGTCCGTCACGTACAGCGCGAGGTACTTGCGCGGGCCGCGATCGGTCGTACGAAAGCGCCGCGCATGCGTGAAGCCGGGAATCGCGACTCGTTCCTGCATGTGCTCGCGGTCGTACCACGCATTGAAATCGGCTTCGTGCGCGGGGTCGATATCCGTCCAGACGCAAAGCTGGCCGTGCGGAAGGGAAAGGCGGGTCATCGCGGGGTTCCTCGTGACGGGGGTGTGCAGGAACCGCAGTTTCCCGAAGACGGGCCGCGCCCGTCCAACAAGAAAACAAATTCGCGGTGAACAGGTTTTCTTATGAGCGGCGCGGGCGGCGTTTGGCCGGCGTGGCCGCGGGTGGCGCGGATTTCGCGGTGCGCTTCGCAGTTGCCTTCGTATTTGTCGTTGTTTTGGCGGCCGTACGGGCGGGCGATGCGTCGACGGGTTCGAGGTCGGCCGGTGCGGCCGGCTTCGCGGTGCTCGCGGCGGCGGCCATCGCGCGCGCGACCTCGCTTGCCAGTTCCGCGATGCGAGCGGCGACCGGCAGGCCCTGGCTGCGGTACGTCGCGACGAGCGGCAGCGCGGGGAATTCGGGTTCGACGTCCAGCAGTTCGAGCGCGCCTTCGTGCAGCTCGCGCCCGATGATCGCGGGCGGCAGCGCGGCCACGCCGAGGCCGTCGGCGACGAGGCGGATCATCGCGGCGACCGACGTGATGCAGTTGATGCTGGCCGGCCGCTCGACGGCCGCGAACAGCCGCTCGATCGTCGCGTGCGGCCCCGAATGGCGCGAGAAGCTGATGATCGGAAATTCCGCGAGGCGCGCGACGTCGAGCGGCTGGCCGCCGAGCCCGAGGCGCGGGCTTGCGGCCCAGCGCACCGGGAATTCGCACAGCGGCAGGTTGGTGAAGTCGGGGCCCGGCACCGGGTCGGTCTGCAGGATCAGGTCGACGCCGTCGGTGCTGAGCAGGCGGATCAGGTGCAGCGTCGTGTCGCTCGTGATCTCGACGTCGAGCCGCGGATAACGCTCGCGCAGTTGCGCCATCAGCGCCGGGAACCAGCTATGCACGATCGACTCGATCACGCCGATGCGGATCAGGCCGGCATCGCTCGCTGCGTCGATGTCGCGGCGCATTTCGCCGTCGAGCCGCACGATCCGTTCCGCATAGGCCAGCATGCGCCGGCCCGCGGGCGTGAGCGTGGCCGAGCGCGTGTTGCGGTCGAACAGGCGCACGTCGAACGCCTCTTCGAGCGACGCGATGCGGCTCGACACGGCGGCCTGCGTCGTGTGCAGTTTTTCGGCGGTCAGCCGGAAGTTTTCCAGCTTCGCGAGCCAGACGAAGGTTTCAAGAAACCGGATGTTCATCGATGTCCGAACGGTGAGGCGGCGCCGGGCAGGGTGGCGCGGTCGGTCGATGGTAGCGGATTTTCGGGGCGGAAAACGAGCGGGCGGTGCGGAGAGCGCGCCGTAGCGGGTGCCGGGACGGGCGGCGAAGCGCCGGCGGACCTGCACGGAACGCCGCCCGCGGCGATCGGTCACGCGGGCGGCGTGACCCTGCGCATCAAAGCTTGTCGAACGCGAGCGTCGGCACGTCGACGACCGTCGCACCGCCGTCCGCGACGAGCGTCGCGCCGGTCACGAACGACGCATCGGGCGACGCGAGGAACGCGCAGACGGCCGCGATTTCGTCCGGATCGGCCGCGCGCCGCAGCGGCACGTCGGCGCTGACGCGTGCGTATGCACCGTCGAGCGTGTCGCCATGCGCGGCCATCAGCGGCTCCATTTCCGCGTCGGCCATCGGCGTGCGGACCCAGCCCGGGCATACGGCGTTCGCACGCACGCCGTGCGGGCCGTAATCGCGCGCGAGCGACCGCGCGAGCCCGAGCAGCGCGTGCTTGCCGACCGTGTAGCCGCACACGCCTGGCCCGGCCGCGAGCGCCGCGATCGACGCGACCAGCACGATGCTGCCGCGCCGCGCGATCAGGTCGGGCACGCACGCACGCGCGCTGACGAATGCGGTGTCGAGGTTCGCGTGCATCGCATCGCGCCACTGCGCGTCGTCGGTTTCGTCCGCGCGGCCGACGCCGTGGCCACCGGCGCACGCGACGAGCGCGTCGACGCGGCCGAAGCGTTCGGCGATCCGCGGCAGGAAGCCGGCCCAGTCGGCGGTGTTCGCGGCGTCGCCGGCCAGCGCGAGGCCGCCCGTTTCGGCGGCCAGCGCGTCGAGCGGCGCCTGACGCCGCCCGATCAGCACGACGCGGTCGCCGCGGCTGGCGAAGCGGCGCGCGCACGCGGCGCCGATGCCGGTGCCCGCACCGGTGATCGCGATCGTGCGGGGTGGTGGATGCGTCATGTCGTGCTCCGGAAGGGTGTCGTTGCCGGTCACTTTAGGCGGCGCGGGCGAGCGCCGGTATCAGCCGAAAGGATGAACGCGAATGAGGGATGACAGCCGGCGACGACGCGACGCCGCACGGCGAGGCGCTCGCGTTGCCGCCGTTCCGGATCCGGGGCGAGCGTGCAACGCCCGCCGGTGGAGCCGACTGATATTCGGACGCCAGACCAGTCCGGAATCCGGCCGTTCGCCGGTGCGTCACCGACCCGACGCAACCCGCTCCATCCGATGAGCGCCCCGCCTGGCTTGGCCGGGCCGCGCCGACCGGCCGGATCCGCCGAATGGCACGGTTGTTGCCTCCTTGCAGATGAGCCGACGCCCGGGATCGAACGATGACCCCGCTCGAACCGGAACGCGGCTCATCACGACTTCAATCATTGGAGACATCACCATGGAAGGACTTTCGCAAGTCCAGGTCTTGGGCATCGACGCGGGCGGCACGATGACCGACACCTTCTTCGTGCGCGAGGACGGACGGTTTGTCGTCGGCAAGGCGCAAAGCAATCCGGAGGATGAGTCACTCGCGATCTTCAACTCGTCGCAGGACGCGCTCGCGCATTGGCAACGCGACGTCGACGACGTCTATCCGGAACTCGTCACCTGCGTGTATTCCGGCACGGCGATGCTCAACCGCGTCGTGCAGCGCAAGGGGCTCGACGTCGGGCTGCTCGTCAACAAGGGCTTCGAGCACGTGCACCTGATGGGGCGGGCGATCCAGAGCTATCTCGGGTACGCGCTCGAAGAGCGCATCCACCTGAATACGCACCGCTACGACGAGCCGCTCGTGCCGTTGTCGCGAACGCGCGGCGTCACCGAGCGTACGGACGTCCAGGGCGAGATCGTCATTCCGCTGCGGGAAAACGAAGTGCGGCAGGCCACGCGGGAGCTCGTCGCCGCCGGCGCGAAAGCGATCGTCATCTGTTTTCTCCAGTCGCACAAGAACGCGGCGAGCGAGCGCCAGGCGCGGGACATCGTGCGCGACGAGCTGGCTGCGCGCGGCGTCGATCTCCCGGTGTTCGCATCGGTCGACTACTACCCGCAGCGCAAGGAAAGCCACCGGATGAACACGACGGTGCTCGAAGCGTATGCGGCCGAGCCGTCGCGGCAGACGCTCAGGAAAGTCAGCGACCGCTTCCGCAAGCACGGCGCGAAATTCGACCTGCGCGTGATGGCGACGCACGGCGGAACGATCAGCTGGAAGGCGAAGGAACTGGCGCGCACCATCGTGTCGGGGCCGATCGGCGGCGTAATCGGCTCGAAGCTCCTCGGCGAGGCGCTCGGCTACGACAACATCGCATGCTCGGACATCGGCGGCACGTCGTTCGACATGGCGCTCATCACGAAGGGCAAATTCGCGATCGCGTCCGACCCGGACATGGCGCGCCTCGTGCTGTCGCTGCCGCTCGTCACGATGGATTCGGTCGGCGCGGGCGCCGGCAGCTTCGTGCGGCTCGATCCGTACAGCGGAGCCATCAAGCTCGGGCCGGACAGCGCCGGCTATCGCGTCGGCACGTGCTGGCCCGACAGCGGCCTGACGACGGTGTCCGTGTCCGATTGCCACGTCGTGCTCGGCTACCTGAATCCGGACAACTTCCTCGGCGGCCAGATCAAGCTCGACGTGAATCGCGCCCGCGAGCACATCCGCGTGCAGATCGCCGAGCCGCTCGGACTCTCCGTGGAGGATGCGGCGGCCGGCGTGATCGAGCTGCTCGACCTGCAGTTGCGCGAATACCTGCGCTCGAACGTCAGCGCGAAAGGGTACAACCCGACCGAATTCGTGTGCTTCTCGTACGGCGGCGCGGGGCCGGTTCATACATATGGCTACACCGAAGGTCTCGGCTTCAAGGATGTCGTCGTGCCGGCGTGGGCGGCGGGCTTCTCGGCATTCGGCTGCGCGTGCGCGGATTTCGAGTATCGCTACGACAAGAGCGTCGATCTCGCGCTGCCGCAGCTCGCGTCCGACGGCGAGAAGGCGCGGGCCGCGCAGACGATCCAGAAGGCATGGGCCGAACTGACTGCCAAGGTGATCGACGAGTTTCGCATCAACGGCTTCAGCGAGCGCGACGTGATCCTGCGGCCAGGCTTCCGGATGCAGTACATGGGCCAGCTCAACGACCTCGAAATCGAATCGCCGATCGCGGGCGCGTCCGGTGCGGACGACTGGGACAAGATCGTGACGGCCTTCGAAGACACCTACGGCCGCGTGTACGCGAGTTCCGCGCGCTCGCCGGAGCTGGGCTTCTCGGTCACGGGCGCGATCATGCGCGGCATGGTCGTCACGCAGAAGCCGGTATTGCCGGAAGACCCTGTCGCCGGCCCCAAGCCGCCGGCGGACGCGCGTGTCGGCACGCGGCGGCTGTATCGGCACAAGCAGTGGCATGACGCGGCGATCTGGCGAATGGAGTCGCTCAAGCCGGGCAACGAGATCACCGGGCCCGCGATCATCGAATCCGACGCGACGACGTTCGTCGTCCCGAAGGGCTTCGCCACCACGCTCGACAAGCACCGCCTCTTCCATCTCAGCGAAGTCAAGTAAGGAGACATGCGATGAACATGATGTCCAGCCAGGAAGTCGGCTTCGCCGATCTGCTGAAGAACGGCCAGACGCTCAAGCAGTTTCGCGACGGCATTCTCGAGCGCACCGCGCAAACCGGCCATTACAACGGGCTCGAACGGCTCGCGCTGCGCGAGCGCGATCCGATCCGCTACGAGAAGATGTTCTCGAAGCTGCGCGGCGGCCTCGTGCATGCGCGCGAAACGGCCAAGAAGATTGCGGCGAGCCCGATCGTCGAGCAGGAAGGGGAGCTGTGCTTCACGCTCTACAACGCGGCGGGCGACTGCGTGCTCACGTCGACCGGGATCATCATCCACGTCGGCACGATGGGCGCGGCGATCAAGTACATGATCGAGAACAACTGGGAAGCCAATCCGGGCATTCAGCCCGGTGACATGTTCACCAACAACGACTGCTCGATCGGCAACGTCCACCCGTGCGACATCGCGACGATCGTGCCGATTTTCGCGCATGGCAAGCTGGTCGGCTGGGTCGGCGGCGTCACGCACGTGATCGATACGGGCGCGGTGACGCCGGGCTCGATGTCGACGGGCCAGGTGCAGCGTTTCGGCGACGGTTACATGATCACGTGCCGCAAGACAGGGGTGAACGACACGCCGCTGCGCGACTGGCTGCACGAGAGCCAGCGCTCGGTTCGCACGCCGAAGTACTGGATTCTCGACGAGCGCACGCGTATCGCCGGCTGCCACATGATCCGCGATCTGATCGAGGAAGTGATCGACGAGGAAGGCCTCGACGCGTACGAGGAATTCAGCTTCGAGGTGATCGAGGAAGGACGGCGCGGCCTGCAGACGCGCATCAAGGCGATGACGCTGCCGGGCAAGTATCGCAAGGTCGCGTTCGTCGACGTGCCGTACAACCATCCCGACGTGCAGACGTCGTCGGCGTTTGCGAAGCTCGACTCGATCATGCATTCGCCGGTCGAGATGGAGATCCGCAAGGACGGCTCGTGGCGTCTCGATTTCGAAGGCGCGAGCCGCTGGGGCTGGCACTCGTACAACGCGCACCAGGTCGCGTTCACGAGCGGCATCTGGGTGATGATGACGCAGACGCTGGTGCCGACGCAGCGTATCAACGACGGCGCGTATTTCGGCACCGAATTCCACCTGCCCAAGGGCGCGTGGATGAACCCGGACGACCGCCGCACCGGACACGCTTACGCGTGGCACTTCCTGGTGTCGGGCTGGAGCGCGATGTGGCGCGCCCTGTCGCAGGCGTACTTCAGCCGCGGCTATCTCGAGGAAGTCAACGCGGGGAACGCCAACACGTCGAACTGGCTGCAGGGCGGCGGGATCAACCAGGACGGCGATATCCATGCGGTGAACAGCTTCGAGGCATCGTCGTGCGGCACCGGCGCGTGCGCGATCAAGGACGGCCTGAATCACGCGGCCGCGATCTGGAACCCCGAAGGCGACATGGGCGACATCGAGATCTGGGAGATGGCCGAGCCGCTGCTGTACCTCGGCCGCAACGTGAAGTCGAATTCGGGCGGCTACGGCAAGTACCGCGGCGGGTGCGGATTCGAGACGCTGCGCATGGTCTGGAAGGCGCAGGACTGGACGATGTTCTTCATGGGCAACGGCTACATGAACAGCGACTGGGGCCTGATGGGCGGTTACCCGCCCGCCACCGGCTATCGCTTCGAAGCGCATCGCACGGGCATCAAGGAACGCATCGCGCTCGGCGAGAGCCTGCCGCTCGGCGGCGATACGAATCCGGACCTGCCGGATTACGAAAACCACCTGAACGCCGGCGCGGTCGTCAAGCGCGACCAGCAATGCATGACCACGGAGGACTGCTACAGCAACTACGATCTCTACCTGAACTACCTGCGCGGCGGCCCCGGCTTCGGCGATCCGCTCGACCGCGAGATCGACGCGATCGAACGCGATCTCAACAACGCGGTGCTGCTGCCCGAATACGCGCAGAAGGTCTACGGGGCGGTCGCGACGCGGGATGCCAACGGCATCTGGACGGTCGATCCGCAAGCGAGCGCGCTGCTGCGCATCGAGATCCGCAACGCCCGTCTCGCACGCTCGCAACCGACCCGCGAATGGATGAAGGGCGAGCGCGAGCGGATCCTGCTCAAGCACGCATCGACCCAGGTGCAGCACATGTTCGCGACGAGCTTCGGCCTGTCGACGAAATTCGAGCAGCAGTTCCGCGCGTTCTGGGAGCTGCCGGACACGTGGACGCTCACCGAGGACGAGCTCGACGTGCCGACCTACGGCTCGAAATTCCGCATGGACCTGTCGAAGATGCCCGACGTCAATACGGTGGTGCTGGTCGAGGAGTGAGCCGGACCCAGCGCACTATCACCCACATGGAGGACTGGAGATGTCTACCTACACGAAGGAACAGATCAGGAACATGGTCGACGGCAAGCTCGACTGGGACACGACGTTGCGCATGCTGTCGATGCCGAAGGACGGCGAGCGCTTCCGGATGTATGTCGATGCGCTGCAGCGGAAGCTCGGCTGGAAGGACCGCATCGTGCTGCCGCTCGGCCCGCACCTGTACATCGTGCAGCAATGGGCGACGAAGCACTGGGTCACGCAGTGCGACTGCGGTCACGTGTTCTGCGATTACCGCGACAACTGGAAGCTGCACGCGAACATCTTCGTGCGCGAATCCGACGAGGCGATGGACGAGGTCTATCCACGCCTGATGGCGCCCGACACGCAATGGCAGGTCTATCGCGAATACTACTGCCCGACCTGCGGCGCGATGCACGACGTCGAGGCACCTACGCCGTGGTACCCGGTCATTCACGACTTCGAACCCGACATCGATGCGTTCTACGCGGAATGGGTGAAGCTGCCGGTTCCGGAGCGCGTGCAATGATCTGACATTTGAGGCTGCCTGCGGGGCTCGGCGTTCGCCGGCCTCGCTTCGGCTTCGTCCGCGGGAAGCGTTCGATTTCCGGCCGTTCGATTTTCGAACGGCCGGTTTCTTTTCGGCCATCGGTTCTCGACGGCGTGTCGGGCCGCGCGACGCCGTGCGGGCGACCGCTTGCTGGCGCGCGCATTGCTTGCAGTGGTTGGTGTCCGGCCGGCCATCGAGGCGCCGGGACGGAGTACGATAGTCGCTACGCTCGCCGCCGGCTGCGGTCGGGCGCCCCACAAAGTCGACCAAAAGGCCGCTGCGACGGCCTTGCGGTTCGTGCCGTCACGAAACCGCCAGGAGACAGACATGCAACAGAGAGGCACGCCGATGGACTGGTTTCCCAGTCCACACCATGACGCGAGCATCATGGCCGCATGGGAGCATCTGGTGACAGGCAGCGAGTGGCGTTCGCCCGACGTACGCGGCGTGGTCGACGATTCGTGGCAGCGCTGTCTCGTCAGCCGCGTCGATCCCGGCGTCGACCGCGCGCCGCCGCCGCTCGATGAAGACGGGCTCGTGCAGTGGCGCACGTCGAACGGTCGCCTCGTCGATGCGAGTCTGCCGCTGATGCAGCAGACCCGGGATTTCCTTTCGCAGACGGGCACGGTGATGCTGCTGGCCGATCCGAGCGGGATGATCCTCCAGCAGGAGGGCGACATGCGGATCGTCGAGCCTGCGCGCGAGGTCGGCCTCATTCCGGGCTGCGAGTGGACCGAGCTGAATTGCGGCACCAATGCGATCGGCACCGCGCTCGCGCTCAGGCAGCCGGTCCAGATCCATGGCGCGGAGCACTTCTGCGCGGGCATCAAGCGCTGGACCTGCTCGGCGACCGTCATCCAGGATCCGCGCGACGGGCACGTATTGGGCGTGATCGACATTTCGGGGCTCGCGCAAACCTATAACCCATACAGCCTTGCGCTCGCGGTATCGCTTGCGGGCCGTATCGAAAGCCGGCTCGCGAAGGAGGGCATGGCGCGCCGCCTGAGCCTGCTTGACCGCTGCGCGTCACGCTTCGGTGCGTCTTCCTCCGATGCGGTGATCGTCGTCGACGAGCGCGGCCGACTCGTCAAGGCCAACGCGCAGGTCGTTCCGGTGTTGCGCCGGCTCGGATTCGATATCCGGTGCGACGCGGCGTTCGTGCTGCCCGAACTCGAACACTACGCGGGCGACGGCCGCCTGTCGGCGAGCGCGCCGGCATGGCTGTCGCGCAGCCACATCGAAACCGTGCGTGACGGCGCGGACGTGCTCGGCTACATGATCGTGACGCCGGGCATCGCGAATCCCCGCGGGGCCGTCCCGATCGCGCGCGGACGGGAACGGCACGGCGGCGAGCCGCGAGGGTTCGAGCGCATCGTCGGCGACAGCGCTGCATTGCGGCAGGCCGTGAATCGTGCGCGCCAGCTCGCGCCGTCCAGGGTGCCGGTGCTGCTGCTCGGCGACACCGGCGTCGGCAAGGAGCTGTTCGCGCAGGGTATCCATCAGGCGAGCGATCGCGCCGACGGTCCGTTCGTTGCGCTCAACTGCGGCGGGTTGTCGAGAGACCTCCTTGCCAGCGAGTTGTTCGGCTACGCGGAAGGCGCATTTACCGGCGCACGCAAGTCCGGTGCGGCGGGCAAGATCGAAGCGGCCGATGGCGGCACGCTGTTTCTCGACGAGATCGGGGAAATGCCGCTCGACATCCAGCCGCATCTGCTGCGCGTGCTGGAGGAGAGCGAAATCTATCGCCTCGGCGAGAATGCGCCGCGCAGGGTGAATTTCCGGCTGGTCGCGGCGACGCACCGGGATTTGAAGGACGCCGTCGCGAAAGGCCAGTTCCGGATGGATCTGTACTACCGGATCGCGGTCACGACCGTGTCGATTCCGAGCTTGCGCGAGCGTGGCGAGGACCTGCCGGCGCTGATTGCGCATTGGCTCGGGCATCTGTGCGAGTCCTATGGCCTCTCCCCGAGGTCGTTCGACGACGATGCGTACGCGCGCCTGTTGCGCTATCCGTGGCCCGGCAATGTGCGCGAACTGCGGAACGCGATCGAGGGGGCGCTGCTGCTGTCGGACAGCCCGGTGATCAAGGCCGACAAGCTGCCTGCCGAGATCGGCGCGGGGGCGCCGATCGATGCGTGCGCCGCGCGGCCCGCCGACGCGCTCGCGCCGGATGCGGGCGACTCGTTGAAGAAGGCCGAGGCGGAATCGATTCGCCGCGCGCTTGTGCGTCATGCCGGCAACCTGACGAAGGCGGCGAGTCAGCTCGGCATCGCGAAGAGCACGCTCTATGAAAAGATCCGCAAGTATCGCTTGCTCGACGCAGTGAGCGACGGCCGGGGGCGCGCGAAGTAAGTCGCGGCTGGCCTGCCCGTGCGGCGGGCGGGCAAGCCCGTTTTTCTCCCTGGTCATCTCGTCCTCCCGGGCCGCACGTGCCGTCATTTTGCAAAGAATGACGATGTCGCCGGCCCGGTCGCTCTATGCTCCTTATTTTTGCGATAAGAGACACCAAGGTCGGCAAAATGGCGCGTGCGCCGGCTTGTCATCCGGGTGCCGCGTGCGTCGTGTATCGACAGGTCTGCACGGATTGCACGACCGGCCGGGCGGTGCCGCCGTGCGGTAGCGAGCCGGACGCTGCCCGTCGCAATGGGAATCAATCGTCTGCCGGGGGGCTGTCCGGTCAGCACAACGACAAGGAAGGGAGGGCCGGCAATGAGGCTGGACGACGAAAGAGAAAGCATGAACGTCGAGGATCGCCGCGGCGCCGGCGGTTTCGGCGGCGGGCGCGGCGCGACGATCGGCATCGGCACGATCGTGGTCGCGCTGGCCGCGTCGTATTTCTTCGGGATCGACCCGCGCGTGGTGCTCGAAGGCGCATCGGCGCTGCAGGGCCGCCAGCAGCAGGCGCAGCCCGCGCCGGCGCAGCGCCAGGGCGCGCCCGTGAACGATCCGGGCTCGGTGTTCACGCGCAAGGTGCTCGGCAATATCGAGCGCACGTGGACGGGCGTGTTCAACACCCAGTTACATGCGCAGTACGAGCCGCCGAAGCTCGTGATGTTCACGAACTCGACGCCGACCGCATGCGGCACGGGCCAGACGGCGATGGGGCCGTTCTACTGTCCGGCCGACCGCAAGGTGTATATCGATCTCGGCTTCTACGACGAGCTGCGCAAACGCTTCGGCGCCGGAGGCGATTTCGCGCAGGCTTACGTGATCGCGCACGAGGTCGGCCATCACGTGCAGAACCTGCTCGGCATTTCCGACAAGGTCGACGCCGCGCGCCGGCGTTCGAGCCAGGCACGCTCGAACGCGCTGTCGGTACGGATGGAGCTGCAGGCCGACTGCTTCGCCGGCGTGTGGGCGAACAACGCGCAGCGCGCGAACCAGCGGCTGATGGAGCCCGGCGATTTCGAGCAGGGGCTGAAGGCGGCGGCCGCGATCGGCGACGATCGGCTGCAGCAGCAAGGGCAGGGCCATGTCGTGCCGGAGAGCTTCACGCACGGCACCAGCGACCAGCGCGTGTACTGGCTGCGGCGCGGGATGGAGGCGGGCGAGGTGAGCGCCTGCGACACGTTCGCCGCGAACGCGCGCTGACAGAAGGCGCGCATCGTCGCGCCCGCATCGTCCCGGCCAACCCGCCACACCCGCCACACCGGCTGAACTGGCTGAACTGGCTGAACTGGCTGAACCGGCCACACCGGCTGAACCGGCTGAACCGGCTGAACCGGCTGAACCGGCCACACCGGCTGAACCGGGACGATTTGCCGATTTGTGCTCACCGGCGCTTTTCGGCGCCGGTAGGCTGGCCCGAACTTCGATGCGTTCGCCCGCCAGCCGACTCCACCATGCCGACCCCATCCGTTCCCGCCGACCAGGACGCCGCCGACTGGCAACGCGCGCTGCGCGCGTGCGTGGACGCGTTCGACGCGTTCGCGAGCCCGTCCGCGATCGTGTTCTACCGGCTCGACCAGAGCGGCGAACCGGCCGATTTCGAACTGTTCGGGATGCCGGAATCGATGCATCGCACCTATGTCGCGCGCTACCGGATGCTCGATCCGCTGCATCCGTCGCGTTGCGCGGCAGGGGAATGCGCGGTCGTCACGCTCGCTTCCCAATTGCCTGACGAAAGACGCGATGCGTCCGCGTACTGGACCCGCTTCCTGCGGCGCCACGACGTGGCCGACGTCGTCGAGATCTGGCTGCGCGACGCGGGCCGCACGGTCGGTGCGTTTTCGTTGCTGCGCTTCGGGACGGGTGAGGCGGGCGGCTGCGCGACCGGAAATAGCACGGCAGGCCGGTTCGCGCCCGGCGAGATCGACGCGCTCGCGCGGCTGCAGCCTGTCGCCGAAGCCGCGCTGAGCCCGCTGCTGCGCGCGCGGCGCGGGATTCACCGGATCGGTTGCGAAGAGCGGCTGACCTACCGCGAGGAACAGATCGCGCGCCTCGTGCGCGACGGCCGCTCGAACAAGGAGATCGCACGCGATCTCGCGCTCGGGCAACCGACCATCAAGACGCACCTGATGCGCATGTATCGCAAGCTCGGCGTGTCGAATCGCACCGAACTGGTCGGGGCGCTGTTCCTGTAATTCAGCGGATAATCGCGGTCCGGACATCGAACCTTTCCCGATCGCGAATTCATGAATACCAAACCGCTGCTGGCCGTGCTGCTCGTCTTGCTGGGTTCCGCCACGGCCTTCGCGCAAGAGGGCGACCGCGACACCTGCGTCGTGCTGCAACCGACCCGAATGCTGGCAGATGACGTCGGCGGTTATCCAAAGGACGGGTGGCTCGGACTGGCAATGAGCAGGAACCACTGGAAGCTCGCGCCCGCACGCATTCGGTTCGAACCGGCTCGGCCAGGCGGCGAAGCAGTCGACATCACGTCCGACCTGGAAAAGGCCGTTGCGCTGTTTCATTGCACGTCGCTCAGGCAGGGCGCGGTCGACGCGGCGAACCTGGCGTTCCCGGCTGGCGGGAGGACGATTGAACCCGGCGTCAAACCCGTGCGTGTCGGTTTTCACGGCCGCCAGTACGATCTGCGCTACACCGCATCCGGTTCGGTGATTGCCGAAGGCGGCGGCAAGCGGTCGGTCCTGCATGACTTCGGCGGCAGCATGCCGCCATTCCGCGTGTCCCTGATTTGGGCGGGCGACCTCGATCGCGACGGCCGACCTGACTTCCTGATGGAATTCGAAAGCGGGATCGGCACGAACGTCTGCCTATTCACGTCGGGTAGCGCCAACAAAAATGAACTGGTCGGAACTGCGGGATGCATGGAAGTCAGCGGCTGACCGCCCATCGGCGCGGCTGACGATTGACTGAGTAAGCCAACGGGCCGTTCGTTCCCGTCCAGCACGCCCGCCGGCGCCGGATGCCTGTTTCGGCGCACGCCACCATCCCCCCACACGCTGCCAATTTGCGCTCACCGAGCGCGATCCCTCGTCGATAGAGTGGTACGACGCCCGCGTGCCCACGCGCACGCGGTCCAGCCACGACAATCATCGAGACGCCCATGAGCACCACGAACTTCGTCGCTGTCAGCGACACCGTGCGCACCTTCGTTGCGCGCGATTTCGGCCTCTTCATCGACGGCGAAATGCAGCCCGCACACGCGGCTGCGCGGCTCGACGTGTACGACCCCGCGACGGGCGAGCGGCTCGCGACGGTCGCGGACGCCGACGAGCACGACGTCGATCGCGCGGTCGCCAGCGCGAAGCACGCGTTCGATACGCGCGTATGGAGCGGCCTGCGCCCGGCCGACCGCGAACGCATCCTGCTGAAACTCGCCGACCTGATCGAACGCGACGCCGAAACGCTCGCGCAGCTCGAAACGCTGAACCAGGGCAAGTCGATCCACGTGTCGCGCGCGATCGAGGTCGGCGCGAGCGTCGAATACGTGCGCTACATGGCCGGCTGGGCGACCAAGATCACCGGCCAGACGCTCGACGTGTCGATCCCGTTCCCGCCAGGCACGCGCTATACGGCCTATACGCGCAAGGAGCCCGTCGGCGTGGTCGCCGCGATCGTGCCGTGGAATTTCCCGCTGATGATCGCGGTGTGGAAGCTGATTCCCGCGCTCGCAGCCGGCTGCACGATCGTGCTGAAGCCGTCGCCGGAAACGCCGCTCACCGCGCTGCGCCTCGCCGAGCTTGCGCGCGAAGCTGGCGTGCCGCCCGGCGCGTTCAACGTCGTTACGGGTGGACGCACGTGCGGCGCCGCGCTCGCGAGCCATCCGTCGATCGCAAAGATCTCGTTCACGGGTTCGACCGCGACCGGCAAGCTGGTCGGCGCGGCGGCCGTGCAGAACATGACGCGCTTCTCGCTCGAGCTCGGCGGCAAGAACCCGGTCGTGATGCTCGACGACGTCGACGTCGCGCAGGCGCTCGACGGCGTCGCCGCCGGCGCGTTCTTCAACCAGGGGCAGGTGTGCGCGGCCGCGTCGCGCATCTATGTGCATCGCAGCAAGTTCGCGCAGCTCGCGGACGGCCTCGCGGGCGTCGCGCAGTCGATGAAGCTCGGCGCGGGCCTCGACACGACCGCGCAGATCAACCCGCTCGTCTCCGCACACCATCGCGACAAGGTCGTCCAGCACATCGAAGGCGCGCGCCGCGCCGGCCTCACCTTCCTCGCGGGCGGCACGCCGGCCGACGACCTGCCCGGCTATTTCGTGAAGCCGGCCGTGATCGCCGATCCGCATCCGGACAGCGCGATCGTGCGCGACGAGGTGTTCGGCCCGGTGATCGTCGTCGTGCCGTTCGACGACGCGGCCGACGCCGTGCGCCTCGCGAACGCGTCGCCATACGGCCTCGCCGCGAGCATCTGGAGCAACGACCTGAAGCGCGTGATGAACCTCGTGCCGCAGATCGAGGCCGGCACCGTGTGGGTGAACTGCCATATCCCGCTCGACCCGTCGATGCCGTTCGGCGGCTACAAGCAATCGGGCATCGGCCGCGAGTTCGGCCAGTACGCGATCGAAGGCTTCACCGAAACCAAATCCGTCTGCATCGCGCACTGACGCGCGGCGCGAACCTCGAACCCGAACGACCTAGTTCAAACGATCCGACAGTGGAGACTGCAATGAGCTACAACGAAGCGAAATTCTGGCACCCGATGGTGCACCCGAACGAAATGAAGCAGCGCAAGCCGATCCGCATCGTGCGCGGCGACGGCTGCTACGTGTTCGACGAAGAGGGCCGCAAGCTCGTCGACGGCGTTGCGGGCCTGTGGAACGTGAACGTCGGCCACAACCGCAAGGAAGTGAAGGACGCGATCGTGCGCCAGCTCGACGAGCTCGAATACTTCCAGCTGTTCGACGGGATCTCGCACCCGCGCGCGGAGGAGTTGTCGAAGAAGGTGATCGACATGCTCGAGCCTGAAGGGATGCGCCGCGTGCTGTACAGCTCGGGCGGTTCCGACTCGATCGAGACCGCGCTGAAGATCGCGCGCCAGTACTGGAAGGTGCGCGGCCAGGCCGATCGCACGAAGTTCATCTCGCTGAAGCAGGGCTATCACGGCACGCACTTCGGCGGCGCATCGGTGAACGGCAACACGGTGTTCCGCCGCAACTACGAGCCGAACCTGCCCGGCTGCTTCCACGTCGAGACGCCGTGGCTGTACCGCAACCCGTTCACGCAGGATCCGGAGGAACTCGGCCGGATCTGCGCGGAAATGCTCGAGCGCGAGATCCAGTTCCAGAGCCCCGACACGGTCGCCGCGTTCATCGCGGAGCCGATCCAGGGCGCGGGCGGCGTGATCGTGCCGCCGGCCAACTACTGGCCGCTCGTGCGCGAGGTGTGCGACCGATACGGCGTGCTGCTGATCGCCGACGAAGTCGTGACGGGCTTCGGCCGCAGCGGCAGCATGTTCGGCAGCCGCGGCTGGGGCGTGCGCCCGGACATCATGTGTCTCGCGAAGGGGATCTCGTCGGGCTACGTGCCGCTCGGCGCGACGGTCGTGAACGCGCGGATCGAGGACGCGTTCGCCGCGAATGCGGACTTCGGCGGCGCGATCATGCACGGCTACACGTATGCGGGCCACCCGGTCGCGTGCGCGGCCGCGATCGCGAGCCTCGACATCGTCGTGAAGGAAGACCTGCCGGCGAACGCGGCGAAGCAGGGCGCGTATCTGCTCGAAGCGCTGCAGCCGTTCGCGGAACGCTTCGCATCAGTCGGCGAAGTGCGCGGCAAGGGGCTGATGCTCGCGCTCGACCTCGTCGCGAACAAGGCGACGCGCGAGCCGATCGACCCGCTGTCCGGCTATGCGAACGCGGTCGCGGAAGTCGCGCGCGAGAACGGCGTGCTGGTGCGACCGGTCGGCACGAAGATCATCCTGTCGCCGCCTCTCGTGATCCAGCGCGAGCAGCTCGACCGGATCGTCGACGCGCTCGCGGCGGGCTTCGAGGTCGTGCCGTTCGCGTGACGGCTTGACGGCGTGATCGCGTGACCGCAAACCGGTGGCGGGCGGCCTGGCCACCGCCGCCGGTTTGCCGATTTGCGCTATGACCGGATTATTTTGCCTGCGTATTTTCTCGACATCGGATCAAGGTGTGATCGACAGGGGGCCCCGGTGCGAAAGCGCGGGTTCAGGTCAACAAAGGAAGGAGACAAAGATGTCGGGATGGTCGGGAGTTACCGGCGCCGCGGGCGATACGTCCGCCGGCACGCCGGCCGAAGCGGGCGGCGGCACGGCGCTGAAGGCGGGTGCGGTCGGCTTTCCGACCGCGCTGGCGAGCGCCGTCGGCCTCATCATGGCAAGCCCGGTGATCCTCACCGCGACGTCGGGCTTCGGGATGGGCGGCTGGGCGTTCGCGGTCGCGATGATCATCGCGTTCGTGATGATGCAGGCGCAGGCGACCACGTTCTCCGAAGCCGCCGCGATGCTGCCGACGGCCGGCTCGGTTTACGATTACCTGTCGTCCGGGCTGGGCCGCTTCTGGGCGATCACCGGCACGATCTCCGCGTATTTCCTCGTGCACGTGTTCGCCGGCACGGCCGAGACGATCCTGAGCGGCATCATGGCGCTCGTCAATTTCGAATCGCTGAACGCCGCGTTCGAGAAGCACAACAGTTCCTGGCTCGTCGGCGTCGGCCTCGTGGTCACGTTCGCGATCACCAACATCGTCGGCATCAAGGTGTTCAGCAAGCTCGAGATCGTGCTGACGGCCGGCATGTGGCTGTCGCTGATGATCTTCGGGATCCTCGGGCTCGCGGCCGCGCCGGCCGTGCACCTCGACGGCTGGTTCGGCGGCTCGGAAGTCGGCACGTCGGTGCCGGCCGTGCTGTCGCTGGTCGGGATGGCGATGTTCATGTTCGTCGGCTGCGAGTTCGTCACGCCGCTCGCGCCGGAAATGAAGGCGCCGGGCCGCACGATCCCGCGCGCGATGACGATCGGCCTCGTCGGCGTCGCGATCTGCATGTTCCTGTACGGCGCCGCGATCCGCCGCCAGGTCGCGAACGTGCCCGTGAGCCCCGACGGCCTCACGCACCTGCTCGACACGCCGGGCGCGATTCCCGCGTTCGCGCTGCAGGTGCTCGGCCCGTTCGGCCGCATCTGGTTCGGCATCGCGTTCCTGTTCGCGGGCGCCGCGACGATCAACACGCTGATGGCCGGGCTGCCGCGCATCCTGTACGGGATGGCGATCGACGGCGCGCTGCCGCGCTGCTTCGCGTACCTTCATCCGCGCTTCAAGACGCCCGTGGTCGGGATCGTCGCGGCGGCCGTCGTGCCGATCTTCCATGCGTGGCTGATCAACGGCAATCTCGACAGCATCCTGCACCTCGTGCTCGCCGCGACCTGCGCGTGGGGCACCGCGTACCTGCTCGTCACCGCGTCGGTCGTGATGCTGCGCATTCGCCGCCCGGACCTGCCGCGCCCGTACCGCTCGCCGCTGTTTCCGCTGCCGCAGATCGTGTCGAGCGTCGGCATCGTGCTCGCGATCTGGTACATCACGCCGCCCGGCATGAACCCGCGCGACATCTACGTGCCGTTCGGCGCGATGCTCGGGCTCACCGCGCTGTACGCGCTGTTCTGGACGCTCGTCGTGCAGCGCCGGCATCCGTTCAAGCCGGTGCCGGTCGAGGAAGTGCTGCGCAACGAGCACGTCGCGTCGTGAAGGCCGCGCTCGCCCGGTGGCGCGCGGCGCCCGATGCGCCGCCGCCCGGCCATCGGCCCGGCGCGATCGGCGCGCGCGTGCTCGCCGACCTGCATGCCGCGCGCGACGCCGACGGTGCCGGCAGTCCGATGGCGCGGCTGCCGAACGGCGTGCGCGTGAGCGTCGAGGAGCGCGTCGAGCGCCAGTTCCTGATGCATACGGTCAGCGTGAAGGTGGCGACGACCGTACGCGGCCCGGCCGCACAGGGTAGCGCCCGTGTGCGGCAAACCGGCTGGCTGCGCCGCACCGGCATCGATGCGGTGCCCGCGCCGGGATGCGACCCCGGATTCGTCGATACGGTGACGGCGCTGGTCGCCGAGCCGTCGCTGGCCGACGCGCTGCGGCCGTTGCACCTGTCCGACTGCGCGATCGATGCGCGCGATGGCCGCTGGACGCTCGCGATCGTGCCGTTCGGCGGCAGCGAGGTCGTGAACCGGATGCCGTCGTTTCGCCGCTATGTCCGGCTGACCGGCGAGCAGGCGGACGCGCTGTCGGCGGCCTGTCTTGCGTTCGAAACCGCACTACGCAGAATTTTGCGCGCGTAAGCTGTGGCGTTGCGGCCGGGCGAACGCGCGGGCCGCCCAGGGATCAGGGTTTTACCGGAGGCGCCGATGTTGTTCCAGTCACGCTCGCACGAAGACGTACACGATCACGGGCTCGCGATCGCGGGCTGGCATCAGGTCTACCGCCAGATGACGCCGGGCCGCTTCAGGGGCACGGTCACGCAGGTGCTGTACGACGATTTCCATTTCTTCCGCGAAACGACCAACCGGCGCGTCGCGCAAACCGGGCTCGCGCCGGCCGGGCGCACGTCGCTCGCGGTGCCGCTGTCCGTGCCGCTCGCGGGCACGTTCCAGGGCCAGCCGGTCGACGGCTATGCGCTGCTCGCGCTGCGTGCCGGCGAGGATTTCGAGTTCCACACGCCGGAGGGGATGGGGCTCGTCGGAATCAGCGCGGCGTCGGACATGGTCGACGAGCTGTGCGAGGCCGAATTCGGTACGGCCGGCGCGCGCAAGCTGCGGCATGTGACGCGGCTGTCCGACGCGCAGGGCGTCGCACTCGGCGTGCGGCTGTCGGCGCTGATCGACGATGCGCAGCGCAACCCGGGCCACCTCGAATACGCGGCCACCCGCAAGATGTTCCGCGACGCGATGCTCGGCATGTTCCTCGATGCGCTCGAACAGGGCATCGGCGTCGAGCGCCGCGACATCACGCACGCCACCTACAGCGACATCGTGAGCCGCTGCGAGAAGCATCTGCGCGACCGGCCCGAAGAACCCGTCACCGTGCTCGAACTGTGCCGCGCGCTGCGCTGCAGCCGCCGCACGCTGCAAACCAGCTTTCAACGCGTTGCCGACGTCACGCCGGTCGGTTATCTGCGCACGATCCGGCTGAACGCGGTGCGGCGCATGCTGCGCACGACGTCGGTACAGCAGCTCGGCGTCGGCGAGGCCGCCGCGAGCTGGGGTTTTACGCATCTCGGTTATTTCGCGCGCGAGTATCGCGACCTGTTCGGCGAGCTGCCTTCGCAGACGACGCGTCCGGCATGACGCACGCGCGGTGTGTGCGGCGCCGCAGGGAAGCGTCGCGGCACGCATCCGTCACACCATTTGCCGATTTGCGATAGAGGTCCTGAATTTTCGCTGGATAGAGTCCTGTCACTCATATCGACAACTTCATTGATTTGCACTGCGAATCGATGACAACAGAGGGACGGGACATGAAGATCGGACGACGACTGGCCGCAGCCGCGGCCACGCTGGGTTGCATGCATGCACACGCGCAGACTTCGGGCAGCGTGACGCTGTACGGCACCGTGGATACCGGCATCATCTACTCGACGAACCAGCAGTTCACGCGCGCCGACGGCAGCACGGGCGGCGGCCATGCGTGGCAGATGGGCGGCGGCAACCTCGTGCCGTCCCGCTTCGGTTTCCAGGGCGCCGAACCGCTCGGCGGTGGCCTGAGCGCGGTGTTCACGCTCGAACAGCAGTTCCTGTCCGCGAACGGACAGGTGCTGCAGGGCGGGACCGCATTCAGCCGGCAGGCGTGGGTCGGGCTGCGCCAGGACGGGATCGGCACGCTCGGCCTCGGCCGGCAATACGACTCGTACACCGACATGCTCGGCGCCTATGCGTCGAGCAACAACTGGGCGACGCCGTACGGCTCGCATCTCGGCGATGTCGACAACCTGAACGCCGCGTTCAACTTCAACAATGCGGTGAAGTTCACCAGCGACGATTTCCACGGCCTCACGTTCGGCGGCACGTTCAGCTTCGGCGGGCAGGCCGGCGACTTTTCCGCGAAGCGCGGCTATGCGCTCGCCGTGACCTACAATCGCGCGCCCGTCGCGTTTTCGGTCGGCTACCTGAACCTGCGGCAGCCGCTCGACGCGGCGCTCGGCGGTGCGAGCGGCTACATCGGCGATTTCGCGTGCAGCAACCCGGGCGCGATGTACTGCCTGCTGCAGGAAGCGCGCTCGATGCGTGCGTTCGGCGCGGGCGGCTCGGTGGCGCTCGGTGCAGCGACGATCGCGCTGACCTATACGCACACGCGCCTCGACGACAGCCAATATTTCTCGACGAGTACGCAGCCGCGCACGCAGGCGTTCACGTTCGACATCGGCGAGCTGAACGTCACGTACATGTTCACGCCCGCGCTGCAGGGCGGCGTCGCGTACATCTTCAACGCCGCGCATACCGACGGGCGCGGCACGACGCGTTTCCACCAGGTGAACGTCGGCACGAACTACAGCCTGTCGAAGCGCACGGCGCTGTACGCGGTCGCGATCGGCCAGATCGCGAGCGGCACGGGGCTCGGCACCGATGCGAACGGCAACGCGGTGAACTACGCGCAGATCCCGGTGCTCGCGAACAGCAACTCGAGCCGGCAACTGGCGGTGATGGCCGGGATCCGCGTGAACTTCTGACGGGGCCGGGGCGGTCAGGCGGGCGGGGCGGCCGGGCACGGCGGCTGCCTCTTCCGTCGCGTGCCATAAATTCTTAACGATCGGCGTGAACAATGGCGTTCGCTTCAGGCGGCCGGAAGCGTCGCCCGCGTTGCACACGTGTGCAACGCCCTGGCCGTCCCGCCACCACGCCGAACGAGAGAGACCTCATGACCTTGCTGAGCCGCCTGCGCGCGCTGTCCGCCGCCCTTGCGCTGTCCTTCGCCGCCACGCACGCCGTTGCGGCGGATCTCGTCATCGCCGGCCGCGACGACATCTACGGCAAGGGGCTGGCCGACGCCGTCGCCGGCTTCAACAAACTGCACCCGGGCACCGAGATCGAGCTGCTCAAGCTGCCGAACGCGAACCTGTACCAGAAGCTCAAGCTGTCGATGCGCGAAGGCACCGGCGCGTACGACCTCGTGATGATGGACGACACGTGGGCGCCCGAATTCATCGGCAACGGCTGGCTGAAGCCGCTGCCCGCGTCGCTCGCGGACGCCGATCTCGTGCCGACCGCCGTCGCGCTCGGCCGCAACGCGGCCGGTGCGCTGTACGCGCTGCCGATCGTCGGCAACGTCGAGATGTTCGCGTACCGCAAGGACCTGCTCGCGAAGTACAAGCTGCAGCCGCCGCGCAACTGGGACGACGTGCTGAAGATCGCGCAGACCGTCGGCGGCGCGGACAAGAGCGTGTCGGGCGTCGTGTTTCGCGGCACGAAGGGCAACCCGGTCGTGACGGGCTTCCTGCCGATCCTGTGGGCATACGGCGGCGACGTGTTCGACCATGCCGGCAACGTGACGATCGATTCGCGCGAGGCGCAGGCCGCGCTGAAGACGTTCCTCGCGCTGAAGGCGTCCGCGCCGAAGGACGTCGACGTGTACGGCGCGGCGGAAGTGCGCGATGCGCTGCAGCGCGGCACGGCCGCGCAGTCGATCGAAGTGTGGCCCGCTTGGGTGCCGGCGCTCGACGACCCGAAACAGTCGCGCGTGGTCGGGCAGATCGCGCTGCAGCCGCCGCCCGGGCAGACCGCCGGCCCGGCGCCGATGCTCGGCATCTGGCAGATGGGCATTCCGAAGGACGCGCCGCACGCGAAGCTCGCGCAGGACTTCCTGGCGTACCTGAGCTCGCGCGACACGCAGACGCGCCTCGCCGGAATCGGCATTCCGCCGACCCGCCGCAGCGTGTTCGCCGATCCGGCGCTGGTGCGCCAGTACCGCTGGTATCCCGATCAACTGAAGGCGCTCGAGGCCGGCCGTGCGCGGCCGCGCGTGAAGGACTGGCAGCAGGTCGAGAGCATTCTCGGCGACCAGCTCCAGCTCGCGCTGACCGGGCAGTCGGCGCCCGACGCCGCGCTGCGCCAGGCGCAGCAGAAGATCGCGCAGGCGATGGCCGCGGCCGGCAAGTGACGGCCCGCCTCGATACGTCGTCCGGATACCGCGCATGAAAGCCTTCGGCCGCAGCCTGCCGTTCGTCGCGCTGCTCGGTCCCGCGCTGCTGGTGCTCGCCGCGCTCGCGCTGTATCCGGTCGCGCAGGTGCTGATCGATTCGTTCTGCCGGGTCGACTACGCGGCCGGCCGCCGCGCGTTCGCAGGGCTCGCGAACTATCGCGCGGTGCTCGGCGACGACGCGTTCACGGCCGGCTTCGGCAACACGCTGCGCTTCACGATCGTGGCGTCGCTCGCCGAGGTCGCGCTCGGCTTCGGCCTCGCGCTGCTGTTCGTGCGCGCGTTTCCGGGGCGGCGCATCGCGCTGCCGCTCGCGATCCTGCCGATGATGCTGTCCACGCTGGTGTGCTCGGCGATCTGGCGCAACTGGCTCAACTTCGACGGCTTCCTGAACGCGCTGCTCGCCGCGTTCGGCGTCGAAGGCGTGCGCTGGCTGTCCGATCCGCATCTCGCGCTGTGGTCGCTCGCGCTCGTCGACGTGTGGCAGTGGACGCCGATGGCGTTCCTGATCGTGCTGGCCGGGCTGCAGTCGATTCCCGGCGAACTGTACGAAGCCGCGCGCACCGACGGCGCGAGCGAGTGGCAGTGCCTGCGCGACATCACGCTGCCGCTCGCGGCGCCGCAGATCGGCCTCGCGCTGCTGCTGCGCTCGATCGACACGTTCAAGCTGTTCGACAAGGTCTATGCGCTGACGGGCGGCGGCCCCGGCAACGCGACGCAGACGCTGTCGACCTATATCTACGACACGGGCTTCCGCTTCTTCAACGTCGGGCCGGCGAGTGCCGCGTCGGTGCTGATGCTCGCGGCGTCCGCGCTGCTGGTCTCGGGGTATGTATGGCAGACGGTTCGCAAGCGGCGCGCATGACGGCGCAACCCGCGGGCATCTCGCGCGCGCGAACGGGCACCGTATTCGGTCGCGCGATGCCGTGGGCGCTGCGTGTCGCAGCACTCGCGCTGTTGCTGCTGCCGTGCCTGTGGATGGCCGGCGCGGCCTTCATGCCGACGCTCGAACGCCTCGATCATCCGTTGCGGATCTGGCCGGCCGCGCCGACCTTCGAGCATTTCGCGTCGGTGTGGTCCAACGGTATCGGCGCGCCGCTCTTCAATTCGCTGCTGGTCGGATTCGGCACGACGCTGCTCGCGCTGGCACTCGCGTTTCCGGCCGCGTACGCGCTCGTGCGATTGCGGTTCCCGGCGCGGCTCGACCTGCTGTTCCTGGTGCTCGTGCTGGCGTTGAAGCTGATGCCGCCGATCACGATCGCGGTGCCGCTGTTCGCGCTCGCGAAGCGGCTGCACCTGCTCGATTCGACGCTCGGCCTGATGCTCGCGTATCAAATCTACGCGTTGCCGATGGCGATCTGGATGCTGCTCGCGTTCGTGCGCGACGTGCCCGTCGAGTACGAAGAGGCGGCCTGCATCGACGGTGCCGGGCTCGCGCGGCGGCTCGTGCAGATCGTGCTGCCGCTGTGCGCGCCGGGGCTGATCGCGACCGCGATCTTCGTGTTCATCGCCGCGTGGAACGAGTTCCTGATCGCGCTGCTGTTCGTGTCGACGCCGAGCCGCTTCACGCTGCCGCTCGCGATTGCCGGCTATGTGACGGAGAACGGCATCGACTGGGGCGACCTGATGAGCGCGGGGCTGATGGCGTCGCTGCCCACGCTGGCCGTGGCCGGCTATGTGCAGCGCTACCTGTTGCGCGGGTTCGCGGGCGGGTTGAAGTGACGCGCGGCAATGCCGCGCCCGATCTCATCCTGTTACGCGCAGCTATGCCGCACCACCTGCGTGACCGGCACGACGCGCGTGCGCGACGGGCCGTCGAACGCCTGCATCCGGTCGGCGAGCAGGTCGACTGCGGCGTGCGCGAGGCCGCGCGTGTCCTGCCGGAGCGTCGTCAGCCGATACGCATCGTATTCGGCGGCCGGGATATCGTCGAAGCCGACCACGCGCAGGTCGTCCGGCACGCGCAGCCCGAATTCGTTGCGTGCGACGTCGATCACGCCGAGCGCGAGCAGGTCGGACGAACAGAACACGCCGTCGGGCCGCTCGCCGGCCGCGAACAGTTGCCGCGCGGCGTCGATCCCGCATGCATGGGTGTCGGACGGCGTGTCGAGCACGCGCGCGAGCGTCGCGTCGAATGCGTCGCCGCGCCCGATCGCTTGCTCGAACGCCGCGGCGCGCGACTGCGCGCTGTAGCTCGCGCCGCGCGGCCCGACGAACGCGAGCCGGCGCGCGCCGGCCCGCACGAGCCGCTGCGCCGCATGGACGGCGCCCGCCGCGTTGTCGCTGACGACGACATCCGCGCCCGGCAGGTTCGCGTCGCGGTTGATCATCACGACGGGGATCCGGTGTTCGAGATACTGCTGCGCCACCGACAGCGGCGGCGACGCGGACGTCATCACGAGGCCCGCGATCCGGTAGCTAAGCAGTTGCTCGAGCGATTGCCGGACCTGGCGCGGATCTTCCGCATTGGTCACGAGCGGCGTGAGCGCGCGCTGCCCGAGCGCGGCCATCAGGTCCGACAGCAGCCGCGCGCGGAACGGGTTCTCGAATCCGGCCGTCACGACGCCGATCATGCTGCTGCGCTGCGTGATCATGTCGCGCGCGATCAGGTTGACCTGGTAGCCGAGCGCGCGCGCGGCGGCCATCACGCGTTCGCGCGTTTGCGGCGCGATGCTCGCGGTCGGCGAGAACGCGCGCGACACCGCGGAGCGCGATACACCGGCCCGCGCCGCGACATCCGACGCCGTCACCCACGGTTTTCTTTCCTTGTCATTCATCGATTCATGATCCTATCGAGCCACGAAACATGCATGCCGCTCGCCGACTGGATGTCGGCGCTCGACGACGGGCAACCGCTGCATACGCTGACCGTACCGGGCAGTCATGACACCTGTGCGTATACCGTCGACGATGCGCTCGTTCGTACGCAGCATGCGCCGCTCGATGCGCAACTGATGCACGGCGTGCGGCTGCTCGACATCCGCTGCCGGCACGTGCGCGATGCGTTCGACATCCATCACGGCGGCATCGCGCTCGGCATGACGTTCGACGACGTGCTGGCAACCTGCACGCGCTTTCTCGATGCGCATCCGCGCGAATGCATCGTGATGTCGGTGAAGGAGGAGTGGCCGGCGCACGCGTGCACGCGCGGTTTCGATGCGACGTTCGACGCGCATCGCGCGCGGCATCCGCGGCTGCGCTGGCATTCGGGCGGCGCCATTCCCGCGCTGGGCGAGGTACGCGGTTCGGTGGTGCTGCTGCGGCGTTTCCGGAGCAGCAGTCCGCTCGGCGTCGACCTGAGCGCGTGGCCGGACAACCAGACGTTCACGATCGATCATCCCGATTCGGCGTTCGTGATCCAGGACGAATACCGGGTGCCGGTCGTGGCGTCGATCGAACACAAATGGCAGGCGATCGATACGCTGCTCACGCACATGCCGCCTGCCGACAGCAGGCGCTGGGCGATCAATTTCTGCAGCGGTACGGGGATGGGGGCCAATCCTTCAGTGGTTGCACGCGGTGAAGGCCGGACAAAAGGGATTCAGGTGCGGCTCGCAGAACGGCTGCGTACGCAGCGCGGGCCATGCGGGATCGTGCTGCTCGACTTCTGCGATGACGATGATTGGGCGCTCGTGCGCGAGCTGGTTGCGCGGAACGGGTAGCGATGTGCGGCGTGCTTGCCGGTGCCGGTCGGGCTCCGGTCGGCTGACGAACGGGCGTGCCGTCGGTGGGCCGGGAACATCGGCATTTGACACGTGGCGCGCATGTTCGTCGGACGGGGGAGGCGACTGGCGCGTAAAGTACAAATATCGGCGGCGCGGGTGAAGTTCCGACACGGGGATTGCGATTGAATGGGAACCGGAAATCGTGCACTGGCAGGCCAGTGTGCGTCACTTTCTCAACCCAACGGAGACGCTTTCCATGAACGATCGAGCCATGCAAGTCCTCAACGATGTTTCTGCGATCGACACGGTCCACATCGGCGGCAAGTCCACGCCGTGGCTTCCCTTCGCGCCCATCAATGACAAGATCCACCTCAAGTACTTCAGGATCAACCCCGTCACGGGCGAAGTGGTCCTGCTGATGAAGGCGGCCAAAGGCGAGGGTGCGCATATCCACCGCCACACCGGCACGGTGATGGTCTACACCCTCAGCGGCCGCTGGAAGTACGATCAGCACGACTGGATCGCAGAAGCGGGCGATTTCGTTTTTGAGCCGTCGGAGTCGTCGCACTCTTTCACGAATCTTTCCGATGACGACAATGGCATGGCGCTCGTCGTGTCGACAGGGGAACTCCACTTCCTCGACGAAGACGGTAACGTCACGCACGTCGAGACGTGGCGGACGGCATTGAACCGCTATCGGGAATACTGCCGTCGCAATCAGGTGCCCGAGATCGACCTGATTGGCTGCAACGGCAGCCGTTAAGCAGCTTTAACGGGCATGACCCACGCGACTGCCTTACGGAGATCACACCGATGACCGGACTTGCACCTGCTGCACCGTTTCCGCCGCTGGAGGCGCTGTCGCTCGTTTGTGGAGCCCATGTCCACACGGCACTGGCTGCGGGTCCGCGGAGCGGGGAGTGCGTCCTGCTGCTTCATGGGTGGCCGGAATTCGCCGATTGCTGGCGCGAGATTCTGGCCGCGCTCGGCGCGGCGGGATACCGGGCGGTCGCCGTGGATCAGCGCGGGTATGCCGAGCAGGCCCGACCCGCGGACGTTGCGTCCTACGCAGCCGGGCATCTGCAGGCGGATGCGCTGGCCTTCGCCGATCAGTTGGGTGCGGAGCGCTTCCATCTGGTTGCGCATGACTGGGGCGGACTGGTTGCGTGGGGGCTTGCGTCGACGCACCCGCATCGCGTGCGTTCGCTGTCCGTGCTGGCGACGCCCCATCCGCTGGCGCTGCAGGCGGCGCTCCGTGATGAAGATCAATACCGGCGTCTGGATTATGTCCGCGTTTTTCGCCAGCCATGCGGTGTCGCGGAGCAGCGCCTGCTGGCGGACGGAGCAGCGGCGCTGCGGGCGGCCTATGCGGGGCGCGTTCCGCCTTTGCTCGTGGACGAAAACGTGCGGCGCCTCAGCGAACCGGGCGCGCTTGCCGCGACGCTGAACTGGTATCGCGCGCTCCCTGACGACCTGTCCTTTCCCGCGGCGCGCATTGCGGTCCCGACGCTGTATGCCTGGGGATCCGGGGACCGTGCCCTGGGCCGCGAAGCTGCACTGCTCACGGGCGGTTTCGTCGACGGGCCCTACCGTTTCGAAATACTCGAAGGGGCCAGCCACTGGCTCCCGGAAGAAGCGCCGGACCGGATCGTCCCGTTGTTGCTCGATCAGCTCGCCGCTGCACGCGCGGCGTGAATCCCGGGTCAGCGGCCAGCCCGAACCAATCAGCCTACGAGCCATGACCTACCCCTCATCCATGCGTTCCACTTTCGATGCCGACCATCATCCCATTACTCGCGTCATGGTGGCGGGCACCGGCGTGCTGGGCGCGCAGATTGCCTTTCAGTGCGCGTTTTCCGGTGTCGATGTGACGGCCTATGACGCAGACGTCGCTTGCCTCGAACGTGCCAACGCGCGGTTCGATGCGCTCCGGTGCGCGTACGCGGCGGACCTCGGCGCGTCTCGCGAGCAGATCGACGCTGCGCTGGCACGCATCGACGGGCATACCGACCTCGGTTCCGCCGTCGCCGACGCGGATCTCGTGATCGAAGCCATTCCCGAGGATCTGGCGATCAAGCAATCGTTCTACCGCGCGCTGTCGGGCGTGGCGCCGGCCGGCGCCATCTTCGCGAGCAACTCGTCGACGCTGGTGCCGAGCCAGTTCGCCACCTTTACCGACCGCCCCGCGCGCGTGCTGAGCCTGCATTTCGCGCACGAAGTCTGGAAACACAATATCGCGGAAATCATGGGGCATCCGGGCACCGATCCCGCGGTATTCGAGCGCGTGGTTCAGTTCGCGCACCGCATCGGCATGGTGCCGCTGCCACTGCGCAAGGAGCAGCCGGGCTATCTGTTGAATACGATGCTCGTCCCGACGCTGATCGCCGCGCTGGGTCTGCTGGTCAACGAGGTGGCCGACGTGCCGACGATCGACAAGGCGTGGATGATTGCGAAGGGCGACCGCATCGGCCCGTTCGGCATTCTCGACGGCATCGGCATGACGACCGTCTACAACGTGACCCGTGCGCTCGCGGAACGGTCGGGCGATTCGTCGCACCGGCGCATCGCGGAGTACGTGAAGACGCATTTCATCGACACCGGCCATCTCGGCGAGGCGGTGGGGCACGGCTTCTATCGATATCCGGATCCGGACTTCCGGAATCCGGCGTTCGTTTCCGCGTGATGCCCGGCCCGCGCCGCTGCTACCGCGCGGTTCGACCGGGTTCCGCCTCGTGACGCGCTGCCCGAAACTGCCGGGGCGTGACGCCCCGCAGTCGTTTGAACGCACGGCTGAACGCGCTTTGCTGCGAATAGCCGAGCATCTCGGAGATTTCCGACAGGCGCAGGCTGGATTGCTGCACGTACTTGACGGCGAGATCCTCGCGCACGCGTTCCCGCAATTCGTCGAATGTCGTGCCGGCCTCGAACAGCCGACGTTGCAACGACCGCGGGGAAGTGGCGAGCGCGCGTGCGATCGCGTTCAACGAGCTGTCCGAGAACGGGAGTAGCGCGCGAATCATCGTCTGCGTGCGCACGACCCAAAGGGCCTCTACCTGGGCTCTTTCTCTGCGCAAATGCGCGTCGAGAATGCGATGCGCGTCGCGGCGAAGCTGCGCCACCGGACGCATCACCGTGTCGCGGTCCAGGACGATCGCGTTCCTGTCCTGATCGAAGCTCAGCGATGGTCCGAACATGCGCCGGTGCAGCGAGATGTCCGCGGGCGCGGCATGGCGGAATTGCACGACGGCCGGGCGCCAGCCGGTGCCGCAGACGGAACGCAAATATTGCATCCCGTTCGCGAGACCGAGCTCGATCGCCTGAATTTCCCCGGGGCCCGACGCATTCTCCAGATCGTAGGTCAGGACCATCTCCGGTCCGTCCCGCACGGCCCGCACGGAAGACATCGACGTATGCAGCACGTAGAAGTCGGCAAGCGTTTCCATGGCCTCGCCGATCGTGCGTGCGCCGTTCATCATGACGAGGATCGGCCCCAGTACGGCCAGGCCCTGATATTCGGCGAGCCTCAGCCCGAATGTCCGGCATTGCGTGACGTCGGCGGCGAGCGTCAGGAACCGGAGCACTTGCCGGCCCCGGACCGGCACATCGGCGGAACGGAGCGCCAGCTCCGGCAGGTCGGCCCCGGCCGCGACCCGCTCCGGGTTGGCTCCGAGTGCGTCGAGCAGGGCAGCGGCGCCGGTCAGCACCACACTGGGCATGAAGTCTTGCATGCTGGATGCGGGTCGTTACTTGAGAAGGTTTGCTGCGTGTGATCGCTCGCGTGCAGTCTCCGGGACGCCGGACGAAATGACAACAGGTGCCAACCCGCGGTCGAGACGCGTCGGATGGATAGCCGGCACTCAGAACGCGTGGCGGATACCGACGTCGGCAGCGAACTGCGCGCCGGCGACGCCGAAAGGGGCGCCGTTGATCGCAAGGCCGGTGTTCATGCGCCCGTGGTTGTCGACGTAGGCGACCTGCGTATAGAGCGTGGTGCGCTTGGACAGCAGGTAGTCGACGCCAAGCGAGCCGAGGATCGAATGGTTGTTCGAATCGTTGCCGTCGCGGGTGTACCAGACGCCGCCGTCGACGGAGAGGGCGGGGGTGAGCGAGAAGGCGAAACCGCCGGAGATCACGCGGTTGTCGAAGGCGCCGGCGACCTTGTAGAGCGTGTAGGAGGCTTTGACGGTCAGGCGGTCGAAACGATAGCTGGCGCCGATGTTGCGGCCGGCAAACGCGACGGCGCTGGGGTACGGGAGGGTGGCCGCGGAGCCGCCGGCGTTGCCGCTGTACATCGCTGCGCTGAACAGCAACCCCTTGTAGTGGTACGAGAGCCCGGCCGAGTATTGTTGCCCGGCCTTGAAGTTGCCGGGCGATCCTCCGAACGCAACCATCACGCGCCCCTGGAAGCCGGCGATCTCGGGCGACGCGTACATCACGGAATTGGGGTTGAAAAGGCCCGTGACGATCACGTTGTCGACATAGGTGATGAGCCCGCTGCCGAACTGCTTGAGGTCGCGGGAATCGGTCGCGAAGACAGACATCAGGAACGGCGAGAATTGCAGGCCGGCGGTGAGGGTGCCGAAGCCGCCGGTGACGCCGACCCAGGCCTGCCGTCCGAAGAACTCGCCGTTGGAGTTCGCGAATCCGCCATTGGCGATGTCGATGCCGCTTTCGAGGCCGAAGATGGCGGCGAGGCCGCCGCCGAGATTCTCGGTGCCGTGCAGGCCGAAGCGGGACGCATTCTGGCCGGCGGATTCGAGCGAGAACTGGTGTCCTGTGTTGGCGCCGGTGGCGAGGTTGAGCGTCTTGCTCGTATAGAGGATCGACGCGTCGGTGACGCCGTAGAGGGTGACGTTGCCCTGCGCATGGGCGGCGGGAAAGAAAGCCAGTATGCAGGCGCCGCCGACGGTGGCGTATCGAATGGCTCGAACGGCGAAATATTTCTTTGTCATGGCGGGCGTCTCCTTTGCCTTGTCGGGTATGAATGGCGTGAAGCCGGAGCGAATGGCACCGATATGCTTCGGTATCCTTCGCATTGGACGGAAAGCCGGGTAGGGACGCGATCAGTTCGACACGCGCAAGCGGGTGGTTTGCCGATGTCCTTGCATCGTGCGCTGCCGATTCGCCGGTTCTTGCTCCGGATCGGCAGCACACAATCTCCGATGCCTATTTACGCGCGAATCCCGCGCGGGAACTTGACCGCCGCCGCCGCTATTTGTACTTTGCGCGCCAGTGCGCTTCAGGCGGTCGCACCTGCCGTTCGCCGACAGCGGGCGCTGGGCGATCGACTTGTGCGATCCAAAGGGGAAGGGGGCGAGTTCGACGCGTCAGTCGCCACCACGCGGACTGAACGTTCGCGGAAACACCACGACCGTACCGCGGTCCGCGAGGCGATACCCGAGTGCCGGCCGGTTCGATTCCCCGGCGACGTGACCGTCTTCCTTCAGGAACCCCGCCGCGAGCATCCGTGTGCGGAACCCGCTTTTATCCACCGGCCGGCCGAGCACGACCTCGTACATGCGCTGCAACTGCGGCAGCGTGAACGGCTCCGGCAGCAGGAAAGCCGGCAGGGACGTGTACTCGACCTTGCTGCGCAGCCGTTCGACTGCCGTCTGGAAAATGTCGTCGTGATCGAACGCGAGTGCGTGCGTCTGCGTCACCGTATCGACGGCGAACCATGCGACTTCGGCGGCATTGGCCCCCTTCGCGAGCGTCACGTCCTGGGCAGGGATCAGCGCGAACCATACGTGCGTGGCTGACCAGCCGCGCGGGTCGCGCGTTGCGCTGCCCCAGCTGCCGAGCTGCTCCAGATACGGACTCTTCACACCGGTTTTCTCGAACAGCTTGCGGCGCGCGCAATCCTCGAGCGTCGCGTCGACGGCCACATCGACGAAGCCGCCCGGCAATGCCCAGCGCCCGGGAAATGGCTCGCCGGCTTCGCCCGGCCGCTGCACGAGCAGGACCTGCAGCGTGTTGTCGAGCACCGTGAAGATCACGACATCGACGGTCGTGTAGGGCAGCGGAAAAGCGAGTCCTTGCCCGGCGCGTCGTCCGGACGGGGATTTCTTCTGTGTCATGGCGAACCGGCAAGAACTTGACGATCCTCATTCTAAGTTGTATTGTGCAACTCATACAAGTTGTACTATACAACTCAAAGGGGAGCCCACCATGTTCGGGATTCGATTCATCAAGTCGCAGCCGACCGTTCACCTGATGCAGTTCCGTGCGGGCAAGGTGGTGCGAGAGGGCGCGGGGCTGTCGTTCTTCTACTACGCGCCGGCGACGACGCTGGTGTCCGTGCCGGTGGCGAGCCAGGACCGGCCGTTCATCCTCGAGCTCGTCACGGCGGATTTCCAGAGCGTCACGGTGCAGGGGCAGGTGACCTATCGCATCAGCGACCCGCAACGCACGGCGGCGATGATGGATTTCTCGCTCGGAAAGGACGGCAAGTCGTATGTATCGGAAGATCCGAAGCGGCTCGGGGATCGCGTCGCGATGCAGGTCGAGGTGATCGTGCAGCAGGCCGTGCAGGCGCTGGGTCTGAAGGAAGCGCTGCGCGCGTCGGCGGCCATCGCGCACACGGTGCAGACGGGTCTCGCGAGCCAGCCGGAAATCGAGGCGCTGGGCCTGGAAATACTGGGCGCCTCCGTGATGGCGGTGAAGCCCACGCCGGACATTGCCCGCGCGCTCGAAGCCGAAGCGCGCGAATCCAACCTGAAGGCAGCCGACGACGCGATCTATCTGCGGCGCATGTCGGCCGTCGAGAACGAGCGCGCGATCCGGCAGAACGAACTGGACACCGACATCGCGGTCGAGCAGAAGAAGCGGCAGATCCGCGAGACGCAGATGGACGCGAGGGCCACGCTGATGCGCCGGGAAAACGTGCTGCGCGACGAGCAGATGGCGGCCGACATCGCGCTCGAGGACAAGCGCAAGGCGTTCGTCGCGGGGCAGGCGCACAACAGCCGGACGCTGGCGGAGGCCGAAGCGCACCGGGTGGGGGCCGTCATGCAGGCGCTGGAGAAGGCCGATCCGCGCATCGTCAACGTGCTCGCGGCGGCCGGGATGCAGCCGGGCCAGCTGATCGCGCAGGCATTCGGCGGCATCGCAGAGCGGGCGGAGCGCATCGGGCAGCTCAATGTGTCGCCCGAACTGCTGCAGGGCCTGATGGGCGCCGGCGCGCGGGCAACGTCATGAGCGCCGACGCTCGCAAGGTCGTGCTGGTGACGCGCCGCACGCGGCTCGACGAACTGATCGCGCGGCATCACACGCTCGCGCAGGCGAAGTTCTACATCGAGCACCTCGGCGCGGATTTCTCCGACTACGTCGCCGAGCATGCCGCGTACGCAAGCAGCATGGCGCTTGCCGTGCGCGCGCTCGAAGGCTGGGGGCGCTACCAGATCGTCGATCGCAGCTATCTGCCGAACTTCATCTTCGCGGCCGACGATATTGTCGTGTCGCTCGGGCAGGACGGTCTGGTCGCGAACACGATGAAGTACCTGGACGGACAGCCGTTGATCGGCGTGAATCCGGAACCGGGGCGGTGGGACGGTCTCCTGCTGCCGTTCGAGCCGTCGGCGCTCGGGGCGGTGCTCGCGGATGTCGCGCGGGGCCGCCGACCGACGAAGGCGGTCACGATGGCGGAAGCGCGGCTGGCGGACGGGCAGGTGCTGCGCGCCGTCAACGACCTGTTCATCGGCCCGCGCACGCATGCGTCGGCGCTTTACGAGATCGAGCTGGGCGAGCGGCGCGAGTCGCAATCGTCGTCCGGCATCATCGTGTCGACTGGGCTCGGTTCGACCGCATGGCTGAAGAGCGTCGTGACAGGGTCGCTCGGCGTCGCGCACGCGATGCAGGAATCAGCCGGCGATTTCGAGTACCGGCCGCAACCGTGGGACAGTCCACGGCTGACCTTCGCGGTGCGCGAACCGTTTCCGAGCCGCGCGTCGAAGGCCGGGCTGGTATTCGGCTACGTGGACGCAATAGAGCCGCTGCGGTTGCGTTCTCGGATGCCGGAAAACGGCGTGATTTTTTCCGACGGGATGGAGGCCGACTATTTGCGGTTTACGGCGGGAATGGAGGCAACGGTGACCGTCGCGGCGACGCAAGGGTGTCTGGTCGTGTAGCGCGTTCGTGACCGCTGCGCGGACGATCTTCATTACACGACCAGGAAGGTTCGGGCGTCGTGTTTTGCCGCTAGGGCAACGCGGATCTGTTGTCGGAAACCAGCCGCTACGTCGCCGACTCGACGAGCATCATGCGCGCCAGTCGCCTGCATCGCGCCCGAAGCTGTCCGCGCGCGTCCGACGGATCAGGCATGCGACATGCGCATTCCAGTGCGCGAGCCGTGCTAGATCTCGACCCGTGCGCCAACCTCGATCACGCGGTTGGCTGGCAACTTGAAGAATGCGGCGATATTGCCGACGTTGTGCAGCATCACCGCGAACAGGCGTTCGCGCCATAGCGCCATTCCGTGGCCTGGCGTCGGCACGACCGACGCGCGGCTCAGGAACCACGATGTCTCCGCCGGTTCGAACGCGAGCCCGGCGGCCCTGCGTTCGCTGAGCGTCTTCGGCAGATCGACTTCGTCCTTGAATCCGTACGTGACCGTTACCTGATGACAGCCGGGGCAGAGCAGCTGTACCCGCATGCGCTCGCTGTCGGGCACCCATGGCACCTCTGCGGTGATCACCGTCACGAACACCACGCGTTCATGCAACACCCGGTTATGGATCAGGTTGTTGACCAGCGCATGCGGTACCGCCTCGGGGGTCGGCGTCAGGAAAATCGCGGTGCCGCTTACACGAGCCGGCGAGCGCGCGAGCAGCGACGCCAGGTAGGGCTTGAGTGGCGTCGTGCCGGCGCGCACGCGTGCTTCGGCAAGCAACATTTCCCAACCGCGGCCCCAGGTCGCCATGATCGTGAACACCACCGTGCCGATCGCGAGCGGGAACCAGCCGCCCTCGACGACCTTCAGCAGGTTCGCGGAGAAGAACATCGCGTCGATCATGAAGAAGAACGCGGTGGCGAACACGCAGAGCAACCAGTTGTAATGCCATGCGTAGCGGACGACGAAGAACGTGAGGAACGTCGTGATCAGCATCGTGCCGGTGACTGCGATGCCGTATGCGGAGCCAAGCGCGGTGGATGAGCCGAAGCCGAGCACCGCCGCGACCACCGCGGCGAGCAGTGTCCAGTTGATGCCGGGCACGTAGATCTGGCCCATTTCCTCGCCCGACGTGTAGACGATGTTCATCCGCGGCAGGAAGCCGAGCTGCATCGCCTGTTTCGTCATCGAGTAGGTGCCGGAGATCACGGCCTGCGATGCGACGACCGTCGAGATCGTCGCAAGCACGATCATCGGCAGGATCGCCCATTGCGGAAAGAGCCGATAGAACGGATTCTGCAGCGCGCCGGGATTGGCGAGCAGCAGCGCACCCTGGCCGAGGTAATTGAGCGCGAGTGCGGGGAACACGACGCCGAACCATGTGACGCGAATCGGTCGTTTGCCGAAATGCCCCATGTCCGCATACAGTGCCTCGGCCCCCGTCAACGACAGCACGACGGCGCCGAGCGCGACGAACGCGAGCCAGCCGTGATGCAGGCAGAAGCCGAGGCCGCGCAGCGGATCGAGCGCGGCCAGAATGGCCGGCGCGTCGGCGATATTGACGAGGCCCGCGATGCCGATCACGACGAACCATGCCACCATCACCGGCCCGAACACGGCGCCAATCCCGCTCGTGCCATGCTTCTGCATGATGAAGAGCGCGACGAGCGCCGCCAACGTGACCGGAATCACATAGGTTTTCAGCACCGGCGCCACGACCTCGAGGCCCTCGACGGCGCTCAGTACCGAGATTGCCGGCGTGATCACGCTGTCGCCGAAAAAGAGTGCGGCACCCATCACACCGACGACGAGCAGCGTGCGGCGCAGCCGCGGACGCGTCGCGACCGACGACGCGGCGAGCGCAAGCAGCGCCATGATGCCGCCTTCGCCATGGTTGTTCGCGCGCAGGATCAGCACCACGTACTTGATCGAGACGACCACCATCAGTGACCAGAAGATCAACGACACGATCCCGACGATATTGAATGCGTTGAGCGCCAGCCCGTTGACCGGATCGAACACGGTCGACAGCGTGTAGAGCGGGCTCGTGCCGATGTCGCCGTAGACGACGCCGAGTGCGGCCAGCGCCAGCGCCGGGAGGGCTGGCTTGTGAGGGCCGGGCATGCCGAGCCGGTCGGCCTCCGACGCGGCGGATGCAGAATGTCCCATCTGTCCCTCCGGGTTCTGTCGCGCGGCGGCGAAGCGGCCGTACGGGCCGATGTGCTCCGTCGCTCGTTTCTTTCTTTATCGGGGTGCGATCTGAATGCCGACAACGTCGTTGGGCGCTGCGGTTAGAGAAAGTATAGGAACAGCTGGCAAAACATTGGAAAAGGGGCGCAACGTGGTGGGTCGGGCGTTGACTTGCGCGCGCTGGCGAAGGGGGGAAGCGGTTGGCGCGTCGCTCAGCGCGTCGCGATCGCCACCGCCGCGCCGGCCATCGCGGCCGCGCTCGTGCGGTTCGCGATCCGCTTCGCGCGCGCCGACGTCAGGAAGGCTCGTGCGCGCGACGCGAGCAGCGACCAGAAGCAGTCGGCGAGGATCAGCACCGCGAGCATCGTGCCGACCAGTTCGGCCCACGCGAGAACGCCCACGTGCGTGAGGTCGACGATGGTCGGCAGCAGCGCGAGATAGAACACCATGATCTTCGGATTGCCGAGCGTGACCAGCAGGCCCGCGACGAACATGCGCGATGGCGACTGGCCGCGCGGCAGGTCGTCCGCGCCCGTCCCGGTCGGCGCGGTCCACATCTTCCATGCGAGGAACAGCAGGTACGCGACGCCGAGCAGCTTCAGCACGATCAGGCCCGTCTCGAACGTGCGCGCGAACGCGGACAGCCCCGCGACCGCGAGCGTGAGCCACAGCGCTTCGCCGAGCCACATCGCCGCGAGGAACGGCAGCACGTCTCGCACGCCGTTCGTCAGCACGCGCGCGACGAGCGCGGCGACGCTCGGGCCGGGCGTGCCGGCGGTGACGAGCAGGGCGAAGGCGAAGACGGCGAGTGCGGACAACGTCATGACGGGCCTCGTGGGTGGGGCGTTCGAAACGTATGAAGTTTCGATTATAGTGACGGGCGTTCCTGACTGCCTGCCTGAATTGCCGCAATGACTGCATCGATCCTGATCCGTCCCGCCACGCGGGAAGACGCGGCCGCGATGGCCGCTGTGGAAGTCGCCGCCGCGCAGCGGTTTCGCGAGATCGGCATGACCGACATCGCCGATGCCGAGCCGACCGATACGGCCGACGTACTTGCGCGCATCGACGATGGCCGCGCGGTTGTCGCGGTTGATGCGCAGGGCGCGTGCGTCGGGTTTGCGTTCTACCGGCTGCTCGATGGGCAGCGACTGTATCTGGAGGAACTGGATGTCGCGCCGTCGCATGCCGGACAGCGGATCGGCGCGCGCCTGATCGAACAGGTGACGGCGCGCGCGGCGCAGCAGGGTATCGCGCAGGTCGTGCTGTCGACGTTCCGCGCTGCGCCGTGGAATGAGCCGTACTACGCGCGCCTCGGTTTCCGTATCATCGACGACGCGTCGCTCGACGACACGCTGCATGCGATCCGCGCGCATCATGTCGCGCGCGGGCTCGACGAGACGCAGCGCGTGTTCATGCGCGCGGACGTGCGCGCCTGAACACGTGCGGCCCGGCCGTCAGGCCGCGTCGCTCAGCGCCGGGTAGTCGGTGTAGCCCGTTTCGCCTTCCGCGTAAAAAGTTTCCGGCACCGGCTTGTTGAGCGGCGCGTCGAGTTCGAGGCGGCGCGGCAGGTCGGGGTTCGCGATGAACAGCTTGCCCCAGGCGATCGCGTCGGCGCTGCCGTTCGCGAGTGCGGCCTGCGCGGTGTCGACCGTGAACTGCTCGTTCGCGATCAGCGGGCCGCCGAACGCTTCCTTCAGGCGCGGGCTCAGGTGGTCGCCCGAATACGATTCGCGCGTGAAGATGAACGCGATCTTGCGACGGCCGAGTTCGCGCGCGACATAGCCGAACGTTGCCGCCGGATCGGAATCGCCCATCGTATGTGCGTCGCCGCGCGGCGCGAGGTGCACGCCGACACGGCCGGCGCCCCACACGTCGACCGCCGCGTCGACCACTTCGAGCAGCAGGCGCGCGCGGTTCTCGATCGGGCCGCCGTAGGCATCGGTGCGGCGATTGGTGCTGTCCTGCAGGAACTGGTCGAGCAGGTAGCCGTTCGCGCCGTGGATCTCGACGCCGTCGAAGCCGGCCGCCTTCGCGTTTTCGGCGCCCTTGCGATACGCGGCGACGATGCCCGGAATTTCGTCGAGTTCGAGCGCGCGCGGCGTCACGTACGGACGCTGCGGACGCACGAGGCTCACGTGGCCGCCCGCGGCGATCGCGCTCGGCGCGACCGGCAGGTCGCCGTTCAGGAACACCGGATCGGAGATCCGGCCGACGTGCCAGAGCTGCAGCACGATCCGCCCGCCGGCCGCGTGCACGGCCTGCGTCACCTGCTTCCAGCCCCTGACCTGCTCATCGGACCAGATGCCGGGCGTGTCCGCGTAGCCGACACCCTGCGGCGTGACCGACGTCGCTTCGGTAATGATCAGGCCGGCCGATGCGCGCTCGGCGTAATAGCGGGCCATCAATGCGTTCGGCACGCGCGTCGCGCCCGCGCGGGAGCGGGTGAGCGGCGCCATCACAATGCGGTTCGGCAGGGTCAGGTCGCCGAGGGTAACGGGATCGAACAGCGTGGGCATGGCAGGTAACCTCTTCACGAAAGGCGGGCGCGCCGTCGCGTCATGCGCAACGCGGGCCCGCGTGGCCGATACGGCCGGTTGGCTAGAGATCGCGGCGCAAAGCGTCGTGAAATGCGTCGATGACGGCCTCGTTGCGCCGGAAGAACGCCCACTGGCCGATCCGCGTCGACGTCACGAGCCCCGCGCGTTCCAACGTCGCGAGGTGCGCGGAAACGGTCGACTGCGACAGCCCGCAGCGCGCGTCGATCTGCCCTGCGCAGACGCCGTGGTCGTGCGACAGCGTCTGCGCCGGAAAATGCGCGTCCGGCGTTTTCAGCCAGTTGAGGATTTCACGGCGCACGGGGTTGGACAGCGCTTTCAGGATCGCGTCGATGTCGAGTTCGGTCGGCATGGATGGAGCGGGTGTTTCGGTCGGGCAAACGGGTATCGTCGATGGGCGAATCTTATATCGTATTTTGACGATATGTTTGAAAGCACTGCCGGCTATGGGGTTGATAGCTGTCGATGGACAAAAAGATCGCACCCGGAAGGAGGGTGGGGAAACGTGCAAAAAAGACCATACTTCACATTTTACAATGCGGGAAATCGACGTAACCGGTTGATATCAATGTGTTATATGTGTGTTTACGTTAGGTGGGCCTGAGATTCATCGGGAAGTGGGGGAGCCATTACGCGAGTGAAAATAATAGCTATTCCTAAATGTAAGTCCGCGCGCACGCGATGTAGCAAGGGAAGACGATATCCTTTCATAAAACTTTCGAACTGGGGCTGCATGACTCGACTCAATAGCGAGCCGGGGGAGGCGTATCCCTGCGCCGGCACTCTCCAGGCGGGTGGCAGGAGGCGACGGGGCGACGTGGCCGCCGTCTTACTGGTTCCCTAGCCGCGGTATGCGGTAGGGTGCGCGAGCAGGATTGTCCATGAACAAGCAGGAACTCATCGACGCTGTCGCCACGGACGTTGGCATCAGCAAGAGCGAGGCGGGCAAGACCGCCCATGCGGTGCTGGACCTCATTGTCGACGCGGTGAGCCGCGGCGAAGTAGTGCAGCTGGTTGGTTTTGGGGCGGTTTCGAAAGGGCAGCGCGGGGCTGCCGGCCACCCAATGGTCCCACGAGGCGGTGTCGCTTTCCGGTATGGCCGCCAGGCTGTATCTGAACGGAGACTTGGTGGGAAGCGAAAGCGACGTGATATTTGCGCCCTTCCGCATCGGATCGGCCGCGCGGAACTGGATCGGGCGGTCGCAGTTTGCCATCGACCCGCACTTCGACGGCATGATCGACGACTTCCGGGTCTATTGCGGTGCCCTGGACGACGCGCAAGTCCAGACGCTTGCACAAGCGTGATTCCATCGGATACAGAATTTTTTTGGTCCGACTGATCTATTGCGAACTCGTGCCTGAGGGTGAACTGTTTCCGCTAACCCCATTACACCGATCACCTCCCGCTCATTGCGCAAAAGCGATTGATCGATTTAATGACATTGAAAATAGGAATGGAATTTTGTTTTTTGTAAGAAGTGAAATCAATGTGTAAGTAAAATTGGGGATTGGATTATTCTATATAAGGAAATCCCTACTTTGTGGGTAGGTGATGGATGGTGCTTGTTGTAGGATTATTTCAAGATCAAGTCGATTTCTTCTGTTTTTACATTGTTTGACAATTCCATTGAAAATATATTGAGTATGCTTGCGTCATCGATGAGCGAGTCCAATTTTGACGTGTTGTGCGGAGATTCAGTATTTGGGAAAAATTCTGTTGCGCATCAGCGTTATCGAAATTGGATGTGTCTTGAGTGAAATATAAATCGAGGTGTCGGGATGGTGGAGATTGGTAAAAAAATCGGTTATGCGAGGGTTTCAACTGATGAGCAACATCTCGATATGCAGATTAAGGCGCTTAATAATTTCGGATGCGACGTCATCCATTTCGACAAGGGGATTTCGGGGGCGCGATTCGATAGGCCTGGCTTGAAACTCGCGTTGGACCAGCTTACTGAAGGGGCTACGCTCATTGTCTGGAAGCTCGATCGGCTCGGACGCTCTTTGGGGCATCTCGCGAACATCATAGGTCAACTCGACAAGCGAAAGGTCCGCGTTGTCTCGCTCACGGAGTACATTGACACGCGATCATCAAGCGGCCGGTTCACGTTCCATATGCTTGCCGCACTCGCCGAGTTCGAGCGAGGTCTGATCAGTGAGCGAACGCGGGCCGGCATGGCCGCGGCTCGTGATCGGGGTTGTCATATTGGCCGCCCGAAGGTGTTGAGCGACGCTCAGCGAATCGAGGCGCAAGACCTTCTGGGAAAACACGCGCCGACTCTGGTTGCGCAGAAATTTAATGTCCATCGCACGACACTAATGCGGCATATCAAAATGCATCAAGAGTGCATCATGACAAATGATGAACCGGATCTCTGAATCAGCCAAATCGACTAAAGTTCAAAGCGGAGCTTGGCTTAATTGTGATGTGGCCTCGTATGAAGGTTTCGCGAATGGCGATAAAGCTTTGATTGGCTAGCGATCAACTCACGCAGATATTATTGGCGATCGCATAACGGATCAGGTCGGCATTCGTTCGGATGTCTAGCTTCTCCATCAACCTCGCCTTGTGCGTGCTGATCGTCTTTGCGCTCAACGAGAACTCGGAAGCAATTTCGTTGACAGTACTGCCGGTCGCCAAGCGCTCCAACACCTGCAGCTCACGCGCCGAAAGCATTTCTCTGGCGGTGGGGAGCGATGCAGGAGCATCGAAAACGATCGCTTCGACCAGTTGCTGGTCGATGAAGCGTCCACCGGCAGCGAGCTTTCGAATCGCAGCGATCAGCACCTGCGGATCGTTATCCTTGGTGACATAGCCGGACGCGCCTGCGCGGAGTGCCCGAGTGACAGTTTGAGGGTCATTGTGAACGCTCAGGACGAGAATCGGCAGTACTGGAAATACGACGCGTATCGACTGGATCAGTTCGGCACCGGAGGGGCCGGGCATCGTCATGTCCAGTAGCAGGACATCTACTTGGTGAAGGCCAAGCTGGTCAAGCACCTCCTCGCCACGCGCTGCTTCCGCATCGACGACGATGTCGGCTGTCGTTGCCAATACCTGTTTGATGCCTCCGCGGAGGATCGCGTGGTCATCGGCTATCAGCGTGTGAATCATAGGCGGGTAGAGCACAGAACGTGCGCGGGGCGCACGGAAGAACTAACATTCGAAGGGTGGGCAATAATCAGATGAATGACGTCTGACAGACGCGTGTCTCCTCTGCTTGATGCACGGAAAAGGGTAGTTCGAATTATCAAACGAACCGTAATTGTAAAACGAATTGTTAACGTTTACGCTGCAATCTTTCCCTCCTCCTACGATCGAGCCATGCGCTCCCGGCGGTGAGCGCGGCTCCGATCCACCCATTCCCCAATTCCCTCGGTACGTACAGTGGAATGTGACATTTCTATGAATCGCCGGCGGATCCTGCTCGGCGTAGCGGCGTCCGCGTTTGCTCCCAAGTCGACGCTGGCCGCATCGGCGATCAAACCGATACGCGTCGTTTTTCTTAACCCTGGCGAATCGGTGGAGCGTGCAACCGGGCAGCAGTGGCAGCTCGTCGTCCGTTTCATGGTGGCTGCGGCGAAGGCACTGGACATGCAGTTGGAAGTGCTTTACGCAGAACGCGACCATTTGCTGATGCTTCGTCAGGCGGAGGCGCTGACGAAGCGCCATACGGCCCCCGATTACGTCGTCCTGGTAAACGAGAAGCGCATGGCGTCGCGAATGTTGAGCGTCCTTGGCCGGATGCCGTCGAAGGTCGTGTTGATACACAACGACTTGACCGAAGCGCAGCGCCAGGAGGTTGGCAACGAACGCGAGCGGATCGTGAACTGGATCGGTACGGTGACGGCCGATGCGAAGCGTGCCGGGTATCGTTTGATGGAGTATTTGCATCAACGTCAGGCCAACGCCACCGTACCGCAAGTCATCGGCATTACGGGCGACCCTCTTACCCCGGTGTCGCTGGAACGCGCGGAGGGCGTTTACGAGTGGCTGATCAATGAGCCGGGGGCGCACCTGAATCAACTGGTTTATGGCAACTGGAGTTTTTCCGACAGCTACGAGAAGACCCGCGCACTCCTGAGGCGCTACCCAAATACCAATCTGATCTGGGCGGCAAACGATTCGATGGCGATCGGCGCGCTAAAGGCATGCGAAGCGTATGGCGCACGGCCAATCGTCGGAGGAATGGGCGCGTTGCCCGACGCATTGGTGAGCGTGATGCGAGGGGGGCTGACTGCCATGATGGCCGGTACCTACTTCATCGGGGCTTTCGCGATGGTTTTGATCTACGACTATCACGAGGGGTTCGATTTTGCCGAGCACGGAGGCGCACGCAGGAAGCTGGATGTCCTCAAGCTGGTCCATCGCGGCAACGCGTCCTCTTATTACGAACGACTTTTCGGTGGTTTGGGCGACCCGGACTTCAGCGCGCTTTCGAGGGCGCGGCATCGGAAGTTAGCCGATTACGACTTCAACATCGACCGCTTGCTCGACAACATAAAGAAATTCTCGTGACGCTTGGCTTCAATAGATTTGCGCGCGTGTTTTGGCCGCCCAACCTGCAAGGCAAGCTGATGTTTGCCTTTCTTGCTCTCGTGGTCGTGGTGGGCGGAGTAGGTGGCTGCTCCCTGACCGAACACGAGCGCCAGGTACATGTCGAGATGCTGGAGAACAAGGCTGCGCGTATTGCAGATCTGCTCAGCATCGCTCTGGACCCGCCGCTTTGGAATGTGGACAAGAGCGCGATCGATTCGCTGCTCGCACCCCTGGCATCCAATCCTGAGGTCGCCGAATTCACGGTCACGTCAACGGACTTCGGCGTCGTGGCCTCGGTCAAGCCGCTGCCTGCCGTAAGCCCGAGCGATCGTATCGTCCGCGTGCGCGAGATTTTTCACGTTGCATCGGGCGGCGCGCCCAAAGAAAAGCTCGGTGAGGTCAGGGTCGTGCTGTCGAAAGCCAGCATGAAGGAAGAGATCCGCCATGCGGAGAACACTCTTCTGGCGTCGATGGGATTCCTTCTGGTCGGACTGTACGCATCCGTTTACTTCCTTTTGAAATACATAGTGCATCGTCCCATCGTAGAACTGAAGTCGACGATCGATGCGATCTCTGCCGGTAACCTGGATGTCGACTGCCGGATCACGCACAAGGATGAATTCGGCGAGCTGGCGACGCGAGTCAATGCGATGGCGCACAATTTACGGGAGTCGACACGTCGCCTGCGTGAGAGTGAGCAGAAGTATCGGCGCATATTCGAGAACGCGATCGAGGGTATGTTTCTCCTGAATCGCGACGGAAGGCTTCACGATGTCAATCCAGCGATGGTGCGCGTGCTGGGCTACCGGTGTGCCGATGAATTTGTTTCGAGGGATATGACGAAGGATGTACCTTCGGTGTTTTCGTCGCAACAGACGCGCGATCTATTCGCCACCGCCGACGCGGAGGGCGGGATAGTCAGGCTCGAGATGCAATTGCGCAAGCTGGGCGGCGAGTCGATCTGGGTCGAACTCAACGCGCGAATCGTCGCGAGCTTGCCCGGTGAACCGGAGCATATCGAGGGCATGCTGGCAGACATTACCGAGCGCCGGCGTGCGCGCGAGCGCATGCGTCGACATCGAGATCAGTTGCGAAGTGAAGTAGCCGAGCGGAGGCGTGCTGAAGACGATCTCCGGGTGTCCCAGGAACAGCTGCGCAAGCTGTCGGCGCACATGGAATCGGTCCGCGAAGAAGAGCGAAAGGAAATCGCGATGACAATTCACGACGAACTCGGTCAGTTGCTCACCGCGTTGAAAATCGACATCGCGCTGCTGAAGAATAAGCTGAATCCGGGGAGCACGGAGCGGTCGGCCGTCGACCAGATGAACGGTCTGGTCGAAAGAACGTTGAAGATTGTTCGCGACGTCGCGAGTAATCTGCGGCCTGCAGCGCTCAATTACGGTCTCGCAGAGGCGCTGGAATGGCTGGCGGCTGAATTTTCCCGGCACGGAATTGTGCGATGCCGCTTCTTCGTTTACGGAGACAAGCCGCAGCTTTCCGATGCGCATGCCACTGCGGTTTTCCGCATTGCGCAGGAAGCGCTGACCAACGTCGCGCGCCACGCGCGCGCCACGCAAGTGGAACTACGGCTCTGTGACATTGGACGCGCGTTTGAATTGTCAGTCATCGACAACGGACAGGGGTTCGATCCGTCGACCGTTTGTGCCGGAAAGTCCTACGGCCTGCTCGGCATGCAGGAGCGTGCGAGGCTGCTAGGCGCGCAACTGAACATTGAAAGCATCGAAGGGCAGGGGGCGATCGTGCGCCTAACGCTCAAGAGCGCATCCGTTACCCCGTTGCACGACTATGCGGCATGAACGGTACGTGTGACGCGAAGCCAAATTCTGCGTCGTGCGCAGGCGCAAATCGCTGACCTGACTACATTGTCTGCCGACGATTCGTAAGCCGATCCAGGCAGATCTATGACGGCGACTGTTCGAGATCCTCTGGCTTGGCGATTTCGATTTCGCCGTCCGGAAAATTCACCGGCGCGTGCTGTCGTCGTGTGCTGGCCAATCTGGCACATTCGTCGCGGTCCATCATCAGCGCGCGCATCTGCGGCCACATGCCGAAGTAGTGGACGATGAAGCTGTCCCGACAACTGAAAAACCACGGCGTGTTGATGGCAAGCAGACTCCGTATTTCCGTGTTGTCGAGTAGTCCATGCCTTTTCATCGCCTCGATGAAATAGTACTGGTCGCCGTTGCCGGCATAGACGCTTGATCGGTCCGGCAACGCGGTGATGGTATGCATCAGGTCGGACAGCATGGCGAGATTCGCGTGCGTGCGCCGAAATCCCATCACGCCCGAGTTGAACGGCCACTGACCGATATCCCGTGCAAGGAGCCGATCCCTGCCTTCGAGCAACGGTTCGATCTGCAACGCGTGATTGCCGATCAATACGTCGGCATCGAGCCAGATTACCCACTCGTGATGAGCGAGGTACGCATGCAGGAGCCACGGCTTGATCCAGTTCCCGGTGCCGGAGAGCCCGATTTCCGGCGGAATGGCGCGGTGCACGTGCAACGTGTGGCCATGAAGTTCGCAGTATTGCCGGAAGTTCATTTCGGCGATATGCGCATACACGTCGATTTCGGGCGTGTAGAGCGTCACGAATGCGATAGATCGGCCCGGACTGAATGTGCTGCGCTCGTCGAGTGGAATACTGTCCGACCAGTCTATTGCGAAATAGGAGCGAGCGCCGCCCATGCATTCGTCTATGTGTGCGAACAGCGTATCGCGGAATCGCGGGATGGAACCCATATCAACGGGCGAGTGTGTCTCGTCGTCGACGCTGATCGCGAAAGTCGGTACGACGCTCCAACGCGGGTCGATATTCGGTCCCGTGTACATCGCTGCACAGAGGCCGTCAATCGTCGCATGCCACGGCACCGAGTCCAGTTGGGCGAGTAACCGTGCTTCGCCTGTGAACGACTGGCCACCTAGTTTGCATTGCATGACGACGTCCGCGAGCCTGCTGCGCGATGTTGCGGTATTTCGCCAGATTTGAATGTTGGGCTGCGGCGCCTCTCCAGAGGTCGAGATCAGCAGAAAGTCTCGATCGCCGATCAGGTGGCTGAGCGGGACCGGCCGGACAATCGCCGCATGCTCGGTGAGGAGGAGCACGATATGGGCGTCCGGAGTGCGGTGCATGATATCGAGCAGACGCTCGTACTTGTGTAACGCGTGCACTTGCCGGTCGCGCGGCCCATCGCTCGCATCGACGATTTCGTGGATGTATGAGTACGCGTTCGCGTATTGCGCGTGATTGGCGCTCGCACAGTGAGCGGATTCATGAAAAAAACTCAGTACGGTGCCTTGAGCCATGCTCGGTGTTCCTCAACGATATGAATTTTGCGTTCGCGGCAGCCGAAACGGACATCGATCCCATGGAGCGACGATGGAAGTGCAACGTCGTGTCTAGTTCTTCTTTCTGGATCGAGTGCCCTCCGCCAGCGACGCGGTTTGCCCCATTACCGCACGTTTGAGCGTGCGCGGATGGACCTTGAATTTTTTGGCGACGTCGGACATCGGCTTCGTTTTCAAGAGCGCTATGGCTTGCCGGCACTGGGCAGGCGAGAGCAAAGGTTTGCGGCCCATCCTTTTTCCGTGCGCACGAGCTACACGCATGCCGGCCCTCGTGCGCTCGCTGATGAGGCGCCGCTCGAACTCGGACAACGCCGCCATCATATGAAACATCAGGGTGCCGCCGGCGGACGATGTATCGATCGATTCCGTAAGCGAGATGAACCCGATGTCGTGCTTCGCAAGATAGTTGATCAGGTCGATCAATTTGGCGAGGGAACGTCCGAGGCGATCGAGTCGCCACACCATGAGCGTGTCGCCGCTTGAAATCGCGGACAGTGCTTCATTCAACCCAGGGCGGGAGAACTCTGTGCCGGATATGCCTTGGTCGGTATACAGGACCTCGCATCCGGCGCGGAACAGCGCATCTTCCTGTAGCAACAGATTTTGCTCTTCTGTCGATACCCGTGCATACCCGACCTTCATAGAATTGCCCCTTTGAGTGCCGCGGTGTTCGCCATGAAGGAGGCACGGACGGCAGCGCATCGAGCTAGAACATGTTGCTCTGCCGCGGGGAGTCGAGAGTGGTGTGGACGAGCGAGGTACCGCATGGGGCGCACGATTCTTAGTTATTAAATTCTGGAGATTGGGGTGTGTCGTTCCTCCGGTGATTTCACGAAAAATCGTAGAGCGTCAACGACGCGAAACGTGCCAGGAGATTCGGTGAACGACAGATTGTCAAACCTTGCAAAGACAGCTGCATTGTAGTGGACAAAAGGGAACCCTTTTGCCCATCGCCTCGCCCGCCTGCCCAGCTACGCAGAACCCCCGTCCTATAAGGACCGCAAATATTTCCACGCACTTTCGCACAAAGGTTCCCTTTTGCACTCGCCGAGCGATTCATCTTCACTCATTCGGGCGGGGGCACTGTCGGGTGAGTGATTCCGTCGCTCACCAGGGGTTCTGACGCGTTTGCATGCGATCGCGCCGAATCTCCTTTGCTCTGGCTTGTATTCGGCAAGTGCAGATCCGTAGTTGCAGGGTGATTGCGGCAAGGCGCTGCACACGGAGGTGATGACCACACCTTTAGCGCCTTGGGAACGGTTCGTTAGCTGAGTGTGTGGGGGGGGTATGACCGACAGTTCAAGGTTGTTGTCTGGGGCGGGAAAGATTCCAGTCTCCCCCGGGCGCATGGCGCCGTTTGTCAGTGATTCCGCCGGGCGGGAGCAATATCGGCAGTCACCACTTTTCGTGTCGAAAACCCGATCTGGTCGCATGCCGAGCGCTCCGCAGGTAGTCGGCGACGAGATCTTGCCTGCAAACGACGCCAATTTCTTGACGCCGGGTTCTTCTGAGCAGATGCGCGCCGATTGCGTCGTCGCGTGTGCCGTATTGCGAGCCATCGAAAACGACGGATTCACGCTCGTGATGCTCCCCATCCATAACCCGGACCCCGACGGAGATGTTCTCTATTTCGAGTGCGCCGTCTGGTGCAGGGCTTTGGTTGATGAAATGTTGTCCCCTCGAATGTATCTGGAGTGTCTTGCGCGTGTGGGGCTGATGTCTCACTTCGATCGCTATGTCCTAACGCGCGTTCTGAGTCTTCTCGAGCAGTCTCCGCATTTGAGCATTGGTGTCAATCTGTCCGGCGACAGCCTCTCGGCGGGCCTCCAATGGGAGAGCCTCTTTGTCCACCTGCACTCGTCGCCTGATTTAGCAAGACGTCTGGTGGTGCAGGTCGCGGAGAACGTCGAGATCGAGAAGGGTGCCGGCCGCACATTTCTTGGGCGTTTACGACAACTTGGATGCCGGGTAGCGATCGACGGATACGGGGTCACCTACGGGGTCGATGTGGGTACGGAAATCCCTTGGCCCGACATCGTGAAGATCGGGCCTTCATTCATCAAGGCGGCCCAGCACGGCGATGTTGCGAAGGACAAGTTAAAGCGATTGGTGAAATTGGGCGCAAGTGTCGCGCGCGATGTCGTGGTGCTGGGGGGCCGAGACGGATGCTGACCGTCAGTTGGCGCGGCAGGCAGGGGCGAAACGGGTGCAGCAATGACGACCATGACAGAACGCCAAATGCAGGATGAATGGGTTGCCAATGTGGTGGCTCTCGGCAATTCCATCCATGGCGGGGCAGCACCCTCGATCGCCGATGCAGCGTGGAGTGCGCCGGGCCTTTTCCGAGAAAGGATGCTCGCGGAATTTCAGGTGGGAGTGCACGCCGTTGTCGATCTGCTACTCGATGCCCGACAGGGTGAATCTGTCAGGGCGGCATTCGATGCGGGACTCGCTCAAGGATTTTTCGGGGAGGAATCCGCGATTTCGCGGGGCCTACGCGGTCGATCCGAATCTCTCCGGAAAGTCGAAATTGAAGAGGCAGGCGAGTCGAGAAATACCGTTTCCGCGATTAGGGATATTGGTGTGAATTTTGGAGGGCGAATTAGATACGGATGACGATCTCGATAGTCGTATTTTCTCGTTTGAAAGTTACTAAATTGTCGTCGGAAGATTAACTAATTTTAGAGCTTTCCAATTTATGGAAAGGTCGGGGAAATAACAAGAATGAACAAGATCTACCGTACCATCTGGAACAAGGCGCTCGGGTCCTTCGTTGCGGCGTCGGAGCTCGACAGTGCGAGCGGCAAGGGAAAATGTGGAGTGCCTTCGTCTGTGTTCGACGGACGCCTCGATGGGGAATCTCCAGGCGGGATTGCTCAATGTCATCCTTCTTTAAGCGCCATTCCACTAGCCATTGCGGCGCTTATGGGTGTCGGATTGGCAATTTCAAGCAATGCTAACGGCCAAGCGGTCTCAGTGGGCGGCTCAGCTACGGGTGCGAATTCTTCGGCGTTCGGCTCCGGTTCGGTCGCAAGCGGTTTCCAGGCAACTGCGCTTGGTGCTTTTGCGCACTCTACGGGGGACTATTCAACGGCGGTTGGTACTGGGGCGGCGAGCACGGGGGGGGACAGCACAGCGCTAGGGCTTTCAACTACCGCCTCGGGTTTCCAGGCAACTGCGCTTGGTGCTTTTGCGATCGCTTCGGGGGGCTTTTCAACGGCGGTTGGTACTGGGGCTGCGAGCGCGGGAGGGGACAGCACAGCGCTAGGGCTTTCAGCTACCGCCTCGACTTACCAGGCAACTGCGCTTGGTGCTTTTGCGATCGCTTCGGGGGGCTTTTCAACGGCGGTTGGTACTGGGGCTACGAGCACGGGGGAAGACGGAACATCGCTAGGGATTTCAGCTACCGCCTCGAATACCCAGACAACTGCGCTTGGTACTTCTGCGACGGCCGCTGGCTTTCATGCTTCGGCGCTCGGCTCCAGTTCTACCGCAAGCGGCGCCCAGGCCGATGCGCTCGGTGCTTTTGCGGTCGCTACGGGGGACTATTCAGCGGCGGTAGGTACTGGGGCTACTAGCTCGGGGGGGTACAGCACAGCGCTAGGGATTTCAGCTACCGCCTCGAATTCCGGGGCAACTGCGCTTGGCGAATCTGCGGCGGCCACTGGCTATTATGCTTCGGCGCTCGGCCCCAGTTCGGTCGCAAGCGGCGCTCAGGCAACTGGGCTCGGTGCTTTTGCGAGCGCTACGGGGGACTATTCAACGGCGGTTGGTACTGGGGCTACGAGCGGGGGGGGGCACAGCACAGCGCTAGGGGTCTCAGCTAACGCCTCGGGTATTGCGTCAACTGCGCTGGGTAGTGGGTCGACGGCGTCCGCAGACCAGGGCACAGCACTCGGAGCCAGTTCGAATGCGAGCGGGGACGAGGCGACGGCGACAGGCTTCGCCGCCACTGCTAGCAATACTTTCGCTTCGGCGTTTGGTCCTAGTGCCACCGCTTCCGGCCGCGGCTCGACGGCACTAGGCTTCGTGACAGAAGCATCTGGGGCGGGGGCGACCGCGCTAGGTATGCAGTCGACCGCCGCTGGGGATAGTTCTACTGCGTTGGGCAATAATTCCAAGGCGTTGGCGCAATCGACGGTCGCACTGGGCGATAACAGCACGGTGGATGCGACCGCCGGCCAAGGTTCGATCGCTGCCGGCGCCCAGTCGGAGGTAACGTCGGGCACGGGCGCCGTTGCGCTTGGCTATCAGCAGACGGCGAGCGGTGACGGTGCCGTGGCTATCGGCGATCCGAACACCGCGACGGGCACGGGCGCGGTAGCCGTGGGTGCGAACAACACCGCAACTGGTACGGGCGCGGTCGCGCTAGGCAACTCGAACGTGGCTGCGGGTACGGGTTCAGTTGCCCTCGGCAGCACTTCGACGGCAGCGGCAACGGGCGCGGTCGCCTTGGGCTCGGGTGCAACTGCGGCCAATGCAGGCGATGTTGCTCTGGGTTCGGGTTCGGTGACGGCAGCAGCCAACCCAACCGCGAGCGGGACGATTGGCGGCACCACTTATAGCTACGCTGGCACCAGTCCGACCAGCGTGGTGAGCGTCGGCAGTGCCGGTGCGGAACGGCAGATCACGAACGTAGCGGCCGGGCAGGTGAGCGCGACGAGCACCGACGCGATCAACGGCTCGCAACTGTTTGCGACCAACCAGGCGATCGACACCTTGTCGACCTCGACTTCGACGGGGATCAGTTCGCTCTCCACAGGACTGTCGACGACCAATAGCAACGTCGCGTCGCTGTCGACCTCGACCTCGACGACGGCCAGCTCGTTGTCGACGGGGCTGAGCACGACGAACAGCTCGGTATCGTCGCTGTCCACCTCGAGCTCGACTGCGGAAAGCTCGTTGTCGACGGGGCTGAGCACGACGAACAGCTCGGTATCGTCGCTGTCGACCTCGAGCTCGACGGCGGAAAGCTCGTTGTCGACTGGCCTGAGCACGACCAACAGCACGGTATCGTCGCTGTCGACTTCGAGCTCGACTGCGGAAAGCTCGCTGTCGACGGGCCTGAGCACGACGAATAGCACGGTGTCGTCGTTGTCGACCTCGAGCTCGACTGCGGAAAGCTCGCTGTCGACTGGCCTGAGCACGACGAACAGCGCGGTTGGGTCGCTGTCGACTTCGACCTCGACGACGGCCAGCTCGTTGTCGACGGGCCTGAGCACGACGAACAGCACGGTATCGTCGCTGTCCACCTCGAGTTCGACGGCGGAAAGCTCGTTGTCGACTGGCCTGAGCACGACGAACAGCACGGTATCGTCGCTGTCGACGTCGAGCTCGACGGCGGAAAGCTCGTTGTCGACGGGCCTGAGCACGACGAACAGCTCGGTATCGTCGCTGTCGACCTCGAGCTCGACGGCGGAAAGCTCGCTGTCGACGGGTCTGAGCACGACGAACAGCTCGGTGTCGTCGCTGTCGACCTCGACTTCGACGACGGAAAGCTCGCTGTCGACGGGCCTGAGCACGACGAATAGCACGGTCTCGTCGCTGTCGACCTCGAGCTCGACGGCGGAAAGCTCGCTGTCCACGGGTCTGAGCACGACGAACAGCACGGTTGGGTCGCTGTCGACTTCGACCTCGACGACGGCCAGCTCGTTGTCGACGGGCGTCAGCTCGCTGTCCACGGGTCTGAGCACGACCAACAGCACGGTGTCGTCGTTGTCCACCTCGAGCTCGACTGCGGAAAGTTCGTTGTCGACGGGCGTTAGCTCGCTGTCCACGGGTCTGAGCACGACGAATAGCACGGTCTCGTCGCTGTCCACCTCGAGTTCGACGGCGGAAAGCTCGTTGTCCACGGGCGTTAGCTCACTGTCCACGGGTCTGAGCACGACGAATAGCACGGTGTCGTCGTTGTCGACCTCAAGCTCGACGGCGGAAAGCTCGTTGTCGACGGGCCTGAGCACGACGAACAGCACGGTATCGTCGCTGTCGACCTCGACTTCGACGACGGAAAGCTCGCTGTCGACGGGCCTGAGCACGACGAACAGCTCGGTGTCGTCGCTGTCGACTTCGAGCTCGACGGCGGAAAGCTCGCTGTCGACGGGTCTGAGCACGACGAACAGCGCGGTTGGGTCGCTGTCGACCTCGACCTCGACGACGGCCAGCTCGTTGTCGACGGGGCTGAGCACGACGAACAGCACGGTCTCGTCGCTGTCCACCTCGAGCTCGACGGCGGAAAGCTCGTTGTCGACGGGGCTGAGCACGACCAACAGCACGGTATCGTCGCTGTCGACTTCGAGCTCGACGGCGGAAAGCTCGCTGTCGACGGGCCTGAGCACGACGAACAGCTCGGTATCATCGCTGTCGACTTCGACTTCGACGACGGAAAGCTCGCTGTCGACGGGTCTGAGCACGACGAACAGCTCGGTGTCGTCGCTGTCCACCTCGACTTCGACGACGGAAAGCTCGCTGTCGACGGGCCTGAGCACGACGAATAGCACGGTCTCGTCGCTGTCCACCTCGAGCTCGACGGCGGAAAGCTCGCTGTCGACGGGTCTGAGCACGACGAACAGCTCGGTATCGTCGCTGTCGACTTCGACTTCGACGACGGAAAGCTCGCTGTCGACGGGTCTGAGCACGACGAACAGCTCGGTGTCGTCGCTGTCGACTTCGAGCTCGACTGCGGAAAGCTCGCTGTCGACTGGCCTGAGCACGACGAACAGCACGGTCTCGTCGCTGTCGACTTCGAGCTCGACGGCGGAAAGCTCGTTGTCGACGGGTCTGAGCACGACCAACAGCTCGGTATCGTCGCTGTCGACCTCGACTTCGACGACGGAAAGCTCGCTGTCGACGGGTCTGAGCACGACGAACAGCGCGGTTGGGTCGCTGTCGACTTCGACCTCGACGACGGCCAGCTCGTTGTCGACGGGCCTGAGCACGACGAACAGCACGGTATCGTCGCTGTCGACTTCGAGCTCGACGGCGGAAAGCTCGTTGTCCACGGGCGTTAGCTCGCTGTCGACGGGTCTAAGCACGACGAACAGCACGGTCTCGTCGCTGTCGACCTCGACTTCGACGACGGAAAGCTCGCTGTCGACGGGCCTGAGCACGACGAATAGCACGGTCTCGTCGCTGTCGACCTCGAGCTCGACGGCGGAAAGCTCGTTGTCGACGGGCGTCAGCTCGCTGTCGACGGGCCTGAGCACGACGAATAGCACGGTGTCGTCGTTGTCCACCTCGAGCTCGACGGCGGAAAGCTCGTTGTCGACGGGTCTGAGCACGACGAACAGCACGGTCTCGTCGCTGTCGACTTCGAGCTCGACGGCGGAAAGCTCGCTGTCGACGGGCCTGAGCACGACGAACAGCTCGGTGTCGTCGCTGTCGACTTCGAGCTCGACGGCGGAAAGCTCGCTGTCGACGGGCCTGAGCACGACGAACAGCGCGGTTGGGTCGCTGTCGACTTCGAGCTCGACTGCGGAAAGCTCGTTGTCGACGGGTCTGAGCACGACCAACAGCACGGTTGGGTCGTTGTCGACGGGCCTGAGCACGACGAACAGCACGGTCTCGTCGCTGTCGACCTCGACTTCGACGACGGAAAGCTCGCTGTCGACGGGCCTGAGCACGACGAACAGCACGGTATCGTCGCTGTCGACTTCGAGCTCGACTGCGGAAAGCTCGCTGTCGACGGGTCTGAGCACGACGAACAGCTCGGTATCGTCGCTGTCCACCTCGAGCTCGACTGCGGAAAGCTCGTTGTCGACGGGCCTGAGCACGACAAATAGCACGGTGTCGTCGTTGTCCACGTCGAGTTCGACTGCGGAAAGCTCGTTGTCGACGGGCCTGTCGACGACGAACAGCACGGTTGGGTCGCTGTCGACTTCGACCTCGACGACGGCCAGCTCGCTGTCGACGGGTCTGAGCACGACGAACAGCACGGTCTCGTCGTTGTCCACCTCGAGCTCGACGGCGGAAAGCTCGTTGTCGACGGGCGTTAGCTCGCTGTCCACGGGTCTGAGCACGACGAACAGCACGGTGTCGTCGTTGTCCACCTCGAGCTCGACTGCGGAAAGTTCGTTGTCGACGGGCGTTAGCTCGCTGTCGACGGGTCTGAGCACGACCAACAGCACGGTATCGTCGCTGTCGACCTCGACTTCGACGACGGAAAGCTCGCTGTCGACGGGCCTGAGCACGACGAACAGCACGGTATCGTCGCTGTCGACTTCGAGCTCGACTGCGGAAAGCTCGCTGTCGACGGGTCTGAGCACGACGAACAGTTCGGTGTCGTCGCTGTCGACTTCGAGCTCGACGGCGGAAAGCTCGCTGTCGACGGGTCTGAGCACGACGAACAGCTCGGTATCGTCGCTGTCCACCTCGAGTTCGACGGCGGAAAGCTCGTTGTCGACGGGCGTCAGCTCGCTGTCGACGGGTCTGAGCACGACCAACAGCACGGTCTCGTCGCTGTCGACTTCGAGCTCGACGGCGGAAAGCTCGTTGTCGACGGGCGTCAGCTCGCTGTCGACGGGCCTGTCGACGACGAACAGCGCGGTTGGGTCGCTGTCGACTTCGACCTCGACGACGGCCAGCTCGTTGTCCACGGGTCTGAGCACGACGAACAGCACGGTCTCGTCGCTGTCCACCTCGAGTTCGACGGCGGAAAGCTCGCTGTCGACGGGTCTGAGCACGACGAACAGCACGGTGTCGTCGTTGTCCACTTCGAGCTCGACGGCGGAAAGCTCGCTGTCGACTGGCCTGAGCACGACGAACAGCACGGTTGGGTCGCTGTCGACTTCGACCTCGACGACGGCCAGCTCGTTGTCGACGGGCGTCAGCTCGCTGTCGACGGGTCTGAGCACGACCAACAGCACGGTCTCGTCGCTGTCGACCTCGAGCTCGACGGCGGAAAGCTCGTTGTCCACGGGCCTGAGCACGACGAACAGCGCGGTTGGGTCGTTGTCGACTTCGACCTCGACGGCGGCCAGCTCGCTGTCGACGGGCCTGTCGACGACGAACAGCACGGTTGGGTCGCTGTCGACTTCGACCTCGACGACGGCCAGCTCGTTGTCCACGGGTCTGAGCACGACGAACAGCACGGTATCGTCGCTGTCCACCTCGAGCTCGACGACGGCCAGCTCGTTGTCGACGGGCGTTAGCTCGCTGTCCACCGGTCTGAGCACGACGAATAGCACGGCGTCGTCGTTGTCGACCTCGACTTCGACGGCGGAAAGCTCGCTGTCGACGGGCCTGAGCACGACGAACAGCACCGTGTCGTCTCTGTCGACCTCGACCAGCTCGCTGTCCACGGGGGTGAGTTCGCTGTCGACCGGTTTGAGCACGACCAACAGCAACGTGTCGTCGTTGTCGACGCAGACTTCGACGACGGCGAGTTCGCTGTCCACGGGGATGAGCTCACTGTCGACCGGTCTGTCGACCACGAACAGCTCCGTGTCGTCGCTGTCCACGACCGTGAGTTCGATCACGAACAATACGGCATCGGTATCGACCTCGGTTTCGACGATCGCGAGTTCGCTGTCGACGGGCCTGTCGACGACGAACAGCTCGGTCGGGTCGCTGTCGACCTCGACGTCGACGACGGCCAGTTCGCTGTCGACCGGTCTGAGCTCGCTGTCGACCGGGTTGTCGACGACGAACAGCAATGTCTCATCGCTGTCCACGTCGAGCTCCACGGCAGTTGTGTCGCTGTCCACGCTGATCTCGAAGTCGGAAACGCACTATCTGAGCGTGAACGATAACGGGACCCAGCAGGCCAACTACACCAACGACGGTGCGACCGGTACGAACGCGCTTGCGTTCGGCCCGTCCGCAACGGCTGCGGGCACGAATGCGATCGCGATCGGCAACGGCGCGAATGCCGCCGCCGAAGGGGCGACGGTCGTCGGCGCGAACGCGCTCGGGTCCGGTACCAACGCGACCGCGCTCGGCACGAACGCAACCGCCAGCGCAGCGAATTCGGTTGCGCTGGGTGCCGGGTCGATCGCGAGCGAGGCCAATACCGTCTCCGTCGGTTCGGCGGGCAACGAGCGGCGCATCACGAATGTCGCGGCGGGCGTGAATCCGACCGATGCGGTGAACGTGTCCCAGTTGAACGCCGTGCAGTCGGGCGTCAGCAACGTCGCTCGTCGAGCCTACTCGGGTGTCGCCGGCGCCGCTGCGCTGACGATGATTCCGGAAGTCGATCTCGGCAAGACGATCGCAGTCGGTGTCGGTAGCGCGACGTACCAGGGTTATGCCGCCGTTGCGTTGGGCTTCTCGGCGCGCTTGACGAACAACGTCAAGATCAAGGGCGGCTTCAGCAGCAGCAGCTCCGGGTACACGGTCGGCGGCGGTATCAGCTACCAGTGGTAACAGGACGGGCGTGAGGCAAACGGGAACATCGCTTGTCTCACGCCTGGCCTGATCAGTCGATGGCATTCACTAACCAAGAGGTTTGACATGACGAAAATAATGACCACGCTGCTTCTGGCGGCAGTGGTGCTTGCCGGTTGCTCCTCGGCATCGGGTCCAACGTTCGATGCGTATACGGTGACGCTGCCGAACCAGCAACAGGCGTATCGCGTGCAGTGCGACGGTTTGCTGGAAGGGCAAGGTATCTGCGATACCAAGGCCCGCGAAATCTGCGGCAACGTCCAGGTTCGCCCGATCCAGGCAATCGCGCCTTATGCGGGCGGCTCCGGCGTGCGCGAGTTGACGTTCCAGTGCGGCGTGCCGCCACAGCCGGCGCCTCAACCGCAGCCGGCGCCTCAACCGGTAGCGGCGCCCATGCCGCCGCCGTCTCCGCCGCAAAAAATCACGCTCAGCGGCGACGCCAACTTCGAAGTCGATAAAGCCAATCTCACGGCCGACGCTCGCTCGCGCCTGGACCAGCTCGTTGCGCAGGCACGGGGCATGCCGTTCCGCAACGTGACGGTAGACGGCTACACCGACTCGACCGCTTCGGTCGCGCACAACCTGGCGTTGTCGGAGCATCGCGCGCAGACCGTGGCTGCCTATCTGCGCGAGCACGGTCTGAACGCCCAGCGGTTTGTCGCGAACGGCTTTGGCAAGGCGAATCCGGTCGCCTCGAATGCAACTGCGATTGGCCGCGCACAGAACCGGCGCGTCGAGATCCAGCTGGATTAATTAGCGCTGTGAAGTACCCCGTTGTCCGCCTTGCAGAACTGCATCGCGGGATGCATCCAACGGGTTTGGGGAGGGGGCCGCAAAGCTCCGAGACGTGGCCCTTTCCCTGCTTTTTTCTCATAACAATTTAGCTTCACACAAACAGCCATGCGTATCGGGATTTCAGTGCTGACCCATGCCGGACAGAGTGTCTGGGAAAACGGGTTGGGCCAGAACGTTTTCTTTTTAGTTCAACTGCTGCAAAAGATTCCGTTCGTGACGGAAATCGTGCTGCTGAACTGCGGCGACCAGCGTCATGTCGCGTCTGAGGCTGGCGACGCGCTGCCGGGCATCCGGCTCGTCGCGCCGCGCGACGCCACGGATCTCATCGACCTTGTCTTCGAGATGGGAGGCGGGCTCGATGTCGAATGGCTCGACCATATTCGTGCGCGCGGCAAGAAGGTCGTTTTCTTCTGCTGCGGGCAGCCTTATGCAGGGCTGATCGAGCCGACCGTATTCAAGAAAAACGGCTATTTCTCGCGGGCAACGCGCTGCGACGAGGTCTGGATGCTGTCGAAAGATCGCGCATTCGCACCGATGTTGCGCGCACTGCATCGATGCCCGGTTGTCGAGGTTCCGTTTCTCTGGGATCCCGTCTTCATCGAGCAACGAATCCGCACGGTCGAGGCGGCCGGCCTGCAGTTCGGCTATCAGGTGATGCCGGAACCGATCTCGCCGCGGCGGCTGCGGACGGCGATCTTCGAACCGAACATCTCGGTGGTCAAGTGCTGCACGATTCCGCTGCTCATTTGCGACGTGGCATTCCGGCGCGACGCGGCGTCGATCGAGCGCGTTCACGTGCTTAACAGCATCCATATGAAAGATCATCCGACCTTTTCGTTCCTGACCAGTTCGCTGGCGTTGAACGAAAACGGAAAACTGTGCCTCGATCAGCGGCACGACTTCGTCGGCTATATCAGCCAATACGGCGACGCGATCGTCGCGCATCAATGGCATAACGACCAGAACATCGCCTACCTCGATGCGCTTTATGGCGGCTACCCCCTGATTCATAACTCGCCATGGCTCGAGGCGGTCGGCTATTACTACCCCGATTCGAATGTCGAAGAGGGCGCGGGGCAGCTTCTGAATGCCGCGTACATGCACGACTTAGCACACGAAGATTACGTGACGCAAGCGCGCGGCTTCCTGGCGCAGCTCAGTCCCGACCATCCCCGAAACCAGTCGGACTATGCGAGAGCATTGCTCGCGCTCGTCGCATCCGGCGGCAAACACGTAACCGGACGGGAATAACCATGGTCAATCGTCGTCTGAAGGTCGGCATCACCATTTTTCTCCGCGCCGGTCAGCAATCGATCTGGGAAAACGGGATCTTCCAGAACTGCTTTTTCCTCGCAATGCTGCTCAAGCGCTCGCCGCTCGTCGAAGCGGTTTTCCTGGTCAACGGCGGAGACGGATTGCCGTCCGAGTCGACGCATTTCCTGGAACACGCACCGGCGCCGACGATCGATCTCGAGACGGCGCGAGAAACGCTTGACGTCGTGATCGAGTTGAGCGCCCAGCTCAATCCTCTTTGGGCTCGAGCATTCCGGGAACGGGGCGGCCGTGTCGTCGGCATGCGTGTTGCGAACGACTACGTGATCGACATCGAGCGCATGATGTTCGGTCTTCAGCACGGCATGCTGGTATCCGGCACGCCTTACGACGCCATCTGGACGCTGCCGGCGTTCGAGCGAACCTGCGCCCCCTACTATCAGGCCGCGTTGCGTGCGCCGGTTCGTGCGATGCAGCACCTGTGGAGCCCGAACCTCCTGATGCGCTCGCTCGAGGCGAGCGGTGCGCCTGAACGATTCGAATACGAGCCCGGCCGCTCGCGCTGGAGGCTCGCGATTCTCGAACCGAATATCTGCATGGTGAAGACGTCGCATCTTGCGATGCTCGCCTCGGATCTGGCATATCGGCAGGCGCCGGAAACCATCGACTGTCTGCGCGTGTTCAACACGCTTCACCTGAAAAGCGATGCTCAGTTCGTCGGCTTTGCGCGCAGCCTCGACCTCGTCAACCACGGCTGCGCGAGCTTCGAGCCGCGCCTGCCGATCTACGAGATTCTGGGCCAGCAGGCCGATGCGATCGTGTCGCACCAGTGGGAGAACGCGCAGAACTACCTCTATTACGAGGCGTTGTACGGCGGCTATCCGCTGATTCACAACTCTGACTTGCTGGGTGGTTGCGGGTACCAGTACGACGGATTCGACTGCGAGGACGGGGCACTGGCGCTGCGCGAGGCTTATCTGGTTCACGACCTGAACCTCGAGTCGTACCGCGCGAATGCCCGCTCATTTCTTGCGAGCCTTGACCCGGAGCGCCAGGAGAACGTCGACGCATACAGCGGGGCGATCGCGGAGCTTTTCCAATGAAACATATTCGGAAGCTCATCGAGAAATCCACGCGCCCCCAGTTCGCGAGCATGTCGGACCGGCGTCGAGGCTGGACTCGTATCGCATCGCTCGGGCTGCTGCTTGCTGCCGTGTCGACGTCTTTCGCGCAACCGTTGCCGGGGCAGGCGGGCGGTGTCGATGCACGCCAGGGGCCGCTGGAGCCGCCCAGTACGGTGCTCGCGGCAGCGGCGATGAGGGCCGGCGTGCGCCGTTGCTATCCGATCATCAACGCGGTATCGGGTCGAACGTTCGCGGGCACCGAACATAACGACGTCGTGCTCGACTGGGATCGAGCCAACCCTGACGTGGCGCCGTTTTTTTCGCTGTCGGGCCTCGATTACGGCCGGGGAGCCGCGCTGTTGTCGCTGACAACCTCGTCCGTCGAAACCGGATGTGCGGTGTTGGTCGAGCGGATCTCGAGCGCGCCATTGCCGTGCAGGGAAGTCGCGCGCTCCGAGTTGTCCAGCTACCGCGCAGGGCCGCTCGTCAAATCCGTCACCGTCTACACAAATCCGGCGCATCCGCGCGAGACCGTGACACTCCTCGAGGCACCGCCGTCCTGCGTCATTGTCAGGCGGCAGGTTCAGTACCCCGCTAGGACGATGGATACGCAATGAGTGCAGTCAACGATCGCATCTCCTCGACGCAACCCGGAACTTTTGGAATTCAATCATGAGCACGGCACGCTCTCTACGCATCGGCATTACGATCGGCTTGCGCGATTCGGCGGAAAGCCTGTGGGTCAATGGCATCAAACAGAACGCGTTGTATCTGATGAAACTGTTTCAGCGGTCGCCGCTGAAACACCGCGTCACGCTCGTCAACACGACCGACGTGCCGATCACGGCCAGCTTGCCGTGGGATCTCGAGCAATTCCCGGCATGTTCGTTCAACGACGCGAAGGATTCGCTCGACGTTCTGATCGAACTCGGCGGCCAGATTGGTCGGCCCCAAACAGAGTATCTGCAATCCCGGGGCGCAAAGGTCGTCAGCTATTGCTGCGGCCCGGAGTATGTGCAGATGATGGAGGCGATGATTTTCTCGCGCCGGATGGCCGACTCGATCTTCATCAACCAGCAATACGACCAGGTTTGGGTCATTCCGCAGGTCGTGGATACGAGCGCGGGGTTCTTCAGCGTCCTGCGGCGCCGGCCGGTACGCGAAGTGCCGTTCGTGTGGGATCCGATGTGCATCGACATGCGCACGCACGACCTGCCGTTTCACGGGGCGTACCGGCCGCGCGCGCGGTCGAAGCAGCTGTCGGTCATGGAACCCAATATCGATGTGCTTAAGTTCTGCCTCTATCCGCTGCTGATTGCCGAATCGGCGTATCGGAAATGCGGCTCGAAGATCGGCTACGTGCACGTGACCAACTCGGATCACCTTGCCCGAAATAGTCCGGAGTTCATCGGTGTCGCCAATCACCTCGATCTCGTACGCGACAGCAAGGTGAGCTTCGTCGGTCGTTTCGATACGCCGCAATTCCTTTCCGAGCATACCGACATCGTGGTGTCGAATCAGTGGGGACTCGCGCTGAACTATTTCTATTTTGATGTCTGCTGGAACGGGTACGCGCTTGTGCACAACGCTCAGCTCTGCAATGAGATCGGCTACTTCTATCCGGGCAATGACCTGGAAGAAGGCACCCGCCAGCTCGTCGAGGCCATCGAAGCACACGACAAAGACTGGCAGGGTTACGTGAAGAGGCAGCGCGAGCAGATCGGCCGGTTTTTGTCGACGAACCCACGCCAGATCGAGGCGTACGACAAGCTTCTGATCGGGTTGTTCGCATCATCGGACGAAACAGCCTGATACAGGCATGACGTCCGCCGGTCGTAGAGGGTGACACATTAACCACACGAGGACCTGAAGATGAAAAACCAAATTCACAGCACACAGGGGATCCAACACCGTACCGCGCTCGGCGCGGCGTCTGTCGCAGTCTTTCTATTGAGCGCTTGCGCGCACCCGCGGCCGACTGCGACGCCGGCGCCGGTACGCCCGGCGGACGCCGTGGCGAGCGTCAATGGCGTGCCGATCGAGCGCACGCAGGTCGAAGCATGGCTGAAGACAAGCGGCCAGCCGGATACGCCGACGCAGCGCGCGGCGACTGAACGCGGGTTGATCGCGAGAGAACTCATTCGTCAGGCCGCAGAAGCGGAAAAACTTGGCGATGCGCCCGAGACGCGGGCGGCGGTCGAAAAGGCGCGTGTCGACACCGAGAATCGCCTTTACATAGCCCGACACATGAACGCGAGCGCCGTGACGGACCAGCAGGTGCACGCGCGTTATGACGCGATTGTCTCATCGCTCGGCCCGGTCTCGTATAAGCCTCGCGTGATTGTGGTGCCGAACGAACACGTGGCGCGATCGGCACTCGCCATGTTGGCACGCGGTGCCTCGTTCGAATCGGTGGCTTCGCGAGACAGTTTCGCGCCGAGCAAGGCGGACGGCGGGGCATTGCCGTGGGTGAGTCTCAAGACACCTGTCGTCACAGGTCAAACACAAGGTTTGCCTGACGATGTTGCGCGTGCGCTCGTCAAGCTGAATCCAGGCGAATACACGAGAACCCCGATCGCCGTCGGCGATACGCGTGTTCTGGTCAAACTCGATGCAAAGCGAGCGACCGCGATCCCGACCTACGAGCAGGTACGCGGTGAGTTGAGCCGCTCGATGACGGACCGTGCGCGGGAGGATGCGTTCAATGCACTGGTTGATGCGCTCGCGAAGAAGGCATCGATTGTTCGTTGATAACCCTAAAGGTGTGAACGTTTCGGAGAATGTATGAACGCACTGGATTACACCGATCGTTTCATTGGCAACCTGATCGCGAGCTGGCTGATTGCTTTCGGCATCGTGATTGGCGTCGACCAGTATTCGATGGAGGCGACGTGGTTGCGCGGGGCGACGCCGCGTGTGGAGATAGTGATTGCCTGTGTGGTGGCGGTCTGCGTGCTATTCGTCGGTCCCGCCGTCGTCAAATTCGTATGCCGAATTCGTCCGTCGATCTTCGAGGACAAGGAATCCCGGAAGGCCGCATGGCGTGGGCGGCTGGTCGGTATGGGCATTGGCCTGATTGTCGGAATCTTCATTCAGGGCATGTGAAACGAGGCCTAACCGATCGGGATGGAATCACTGGAGCATCTTATGGCAAAACAAGCTAAATCTTCTCTGGACCAGGCCGAGGCGCTAATTGCGTGCGGCTCGCTCGTCGACGCGTCGCGGCTCCTGTCGTTGGAGCAAGCGATGCAATCTTCAAATCCGCGCGAGCTCATTCTCACGAGCCGCCTGTTATGTTTGCGCGGACGGTTCGCAGAAGCGCGAGAATTGCTCGATCGCACGCTGCATATCGACGGCGCCAACGTCGAAGCATTGACGGAGCGTGCTCGACTAGCCGTGCGGCTCGGCGATGACGGAGGTGCCGATGGCTGGTTCGAGCGCGCGTATCGGCACGATGCACCGGGCGACGACTGGATGGTCGATTGGATCGACGTGCTGTTGCGGCTCGGCAAGTATGTCGCCGCTCGCGACATTGCGACGGTGCGCTGCGAACGAACGCCTGGTCAGGCCGGCCCGTGGTTTCGGCTCGGCCTCGCACATCAGCAGGCCTCTCATCATTTGCAGGCGCTGGATGCCTACCGGCATGCCGCGAGTATCGAGCCAGCGTTGCCGATGTTGCGCAACAACATGGGCGCAGCTCACCTCGAGCTCAAGCAGTATGACGATGCGAAGGCGCTCCTCGAGCAGGCGCTGCAGGACGATCCGGACAACGCGCTAGCGTGGAACAATCTGGCCACGACCCTGCTGAAGCAGGGCGAGCTGCCCGACAGCCTCGTGGCGGCGGAACGCGCGTGTGCGCTGGCACCGAATTATCCGACAGCGCTGCAAACATACTCCTACGTACTGCGTGAACATCAGCAATGGGATGGCGCGCAGATGATGGTGGAGCGCGCGATCAGGCTCGATCCGCGGAACATGTCGCTCGTCTGGGCGGTGGCGATGCTGCAACTGTTGCGCGGCGACTACGCAAATGGCTGGATCAATCACGAAGCGCGATGGAACGGTTCGCCGGAGTTGCGCGGCAACCCGCACAACTTGCCGGCGCCGCAGTGGACCGGAGAGCCGCTTGATGGAAAGACAGTTCTTGTCTGGGGCGAGCAGGGGCACGGTGACGCTCTTCAATTCGCGCGATTCGTGCCCGCGATTGCCGAACGCGTAAAGCGCGAGGGCGGGAAACTGATCTATTGCTGCTTTGCGAATCTGCTGCCGCTGCTCAAGCGAAGCCTCGGCGATGCGGTCGAATGCGTCATCCCGCACGATCTGCGTCCGCTGCCGACATTCGACTATCACCTGCCGCTCTGCGGCGTGCCGTTGATGCTCGGCATCCGCGTCGAGCATCTTCCTGGGAGGACCGGGTATCTGTGGGCGGATCCCGAGAAGACGGTCGACATGTGGAGCAGTCGCCGTACGGGCGACGCAAAGCTCAAAGTGGGCCTTGTGTGGAGTGGCAGCCGCTCGCACCAGCGTAATCCGATGCGATCAGTGGATCCGGTCGAACTCGCCAAAGTGCTTCGATCCATTCAGGACGTCGAGTTTTACAACCTCCAGGTGGAAGCGGACCAGGACGTCGCGGCAGCGCGCGAAGCCGGGCTCCCTCTCATCGATTGCACGAGCGAATTCGAGTCGTTCGACGATACCGCCGCATTCATACAGGGCTTGGACCTCGTCGTAACCGTTTGCACGTCCGTTGCGCACCTGGCTGGCGGGCTCGGCGTGCCGACCTGGGTCCTGCTCGACGTGAATCCACATTGGGTATGGATGACCGAACGGTCCGATAGCCCCTGGTATCCGAACGTCAAGCTGTACCGACAACGGACATACGGCGATTGGAGCCCCGTGCTTGAGCAACTGGGTCAGGATGTCCGAACGCTGGCGAGCGGCGCCGACTCCGTCATATCCGTGCCGCCAGTGCTGCTTGAAGAGTCGCGCGCGACCTGCGTCACGAGCGTGGACATGCAATAACCGAGGCCTGACGAGAAAGGCACGCGATTGCAACGGCACGGATATGGACATCTCGAACCTGTTTCGCTTCCCGCCTGTGTCGCAGTGCGATCTGAGGCGAGTCGAATGGCCGCATTACCTGAACCGCAACCAGCGCGCGCTGCTACGTACCTTGTATGAGGCCTGGGGCGAGGACGCAATCGTGCAGATCTACGCGGGTTGCGTTCGCGTGCGATCGGAATTCGGCGACTGGCGATTCTCGAATGAAGCGGAACTTGAGGCTGGGCTCGCGATGTGTAGCCGCATCCGGCAGCGATCGGAACCGAAACAGAATTTCATGGAGTGAGCTTTGAAAACTATCGATCTCGTTCAGGCGGTGACCACGACGTTCGCGCACCTGGCGCGCGAGCAGGTGTCGGCGCAAATCGGGCTGGCGCCGGACGTTGTGCATAACGTCATTGAACGGAGTACCGCTGCGCTCACGGCATCGCTGATCGAGCACAGCAGAACGCCGCAGGGATTGGCGTCGGCATTCGGTGCCATCATGTCGACGACCGCCAACCCGCGTATCGCCGAGCAACTCGGCTCGTTGGTGGCCGGCACCGCAGGCCTCAAGGAACTGGAAGCGAGTGGTACCGCGTTGAGCGAGCGTGCGACACAGCGGCGAATTGCCGTGCTCAGCGATCCAATTTCGATGCAAACCGGCGTACCGCCGCAGGCGACCCACGTGCTCGCTGCACTAGCCTCGGCGGTCGCGTGCGGCCTGATCAAATATCAGTTGCTGCTCGATCAGGGTGCCGTAAATGATCTCGCACAGCTGTTGCGTCTTCAAATCCCGTCAGTCGCCCCGTTTATGACCGACGAGATGGCCCAATGCATCGGCTTCGCCAGCGCACGGGAGTTTATCGATTCGATCGAGTTGCCGACGGTGGCGCCCGATTCGAAAGAAGCCGGCGCTACGCCGGCATACAGGCCGGTCAACGCCCCTGTCAGCGCGACGGTCAACGCGGCTACGACCACTGCACCGCGCTCACCCGCCACGAGTCCTGCATCGTTGCCCCAGCAGGCCGTCGTGTCGTCCAAACAAACTGCGGCTACGCCGGTTTTTTCGCCAAAATTGGCTCCGAAAACGCCGCCGGTCGAGACCGCAGGTGAAGAAACGCACACCGCGACGCCGCAGCCTGAAGCGGCTTTCGAACGCAAGCCGCAACAACGTCGTCGCCGATCCGGGCGTGGCATGACCTGGTTGCTTCTGCTGCTTGCGGTCGGTGCAGCGGCAGCGTTTGCGTACGCGCAAACACATCAAGGCTTCCAGAATTTGACGCTGTCGTCGACTGCTGGCACTCAGCAAGCGTCAACGCCGGCGCAAAGTGCGTCATCCGCGGTCGTGGACTCCATGGAACAGAAGCCTGCGGCGCCCGACAAAACGTCTTCGTCTTCGTCTTCGTCTTCGTCTTCGTCCGCGTCTGCGGCGCCGCCGCCGGGCACCGCATCTGCGCCCGTCATGCTGACGGACCAGAACGCAGTCGAACACGACGCCGTAGCCGATTCAGCGATGGCCATGCGTGTTGATGGCGCTGGCGTTCCGCATATTTTCGCGACGGTGGCAAACGATGAGCAGCGCCAGAAATTGATAAATCTCCTCAACGACAAGTTCGTCGCGGGCCACTTCGACGCCGATGTGACGATCACACCCGGTGCGCGTGCAGACTGGCTTGAGCACGTCGATGCGTTGCTGTCGCTCGTGACGGTTCATGACGCGGAGCTGGCGTTACGTTCAAGAGCGATCGAGCTGGCAGGGCCAGCCGCGGAGGGGCAGCGTGGATGGATTGCGCGATTGCAGCAAGCGTTCGGTTCGCAATGGCAGGTTTCGGCATTCGATGCGGCAACGAGTGTCGGGCAAGCGACGCAGGTATTCCGCCGCGAATTGGCCAAGACCGTCGATGGCGGTCATCCATGCACGCCGAGTGAGGTCGCACGCGTGCTTAATCTCCAGGTGATCGATTTCGCGCGATCAAGCGGCCACGTGCCAGCATCGGCTAAGGAGAATCTCGATGACGCGGCACTACTGCTCAAGACGTGCGCGAACGTAGGTCATCCGATCAAGTTCGAGATCGCCGCTTTCACGGACAACGCGGGTGATGCCCAGGCGCTTCTTCAACTTTCCCAGAAGCGCGCCGACGCGGTCCGTGCCCATCTCGTCGGAGCCGGCGTACCTGCTGCGTTGCTGACTTCGAAAGGCTATGGGGCTGACCGGCCGCTGGCGAACAATCTTACGAGCATCGGGCGGTTCGCCAACCGGCGCGTCGAGTTTATCTCGCACGAATGAAATGGAGCATGGGTTTGTCATTTCTGAATCGACGTCGAGAATTAAGGAGATTGATCGTGAAGCTGCATCCGAGTACACAACCGGTCTTGACCGAGGACCTTTCACCGGATGAGGCCATGCTTGTTACGGTCGAAACGAGCGACGCGATGCACGAACCGGCGCCGTTAAGTGATGCCACGCCTGTCGCGCAGGCCGTGTCTCCATTGCGTCCCGCGAATGCAGCTACGCCGCAAGGCGCAAGCCGAATGGTGCAGGCCGTAGAGATCGCGACGATCGAGGCATTGAGCGCGCAACAAGCGTTGATTTCATTCAGGACTCTGCAGGCGTTTTCCTACTCTGCGAATCTGCTGTTTCACCATACAGCGCTCTCGTACTACATCACGCTTTCTCAAGATGGGCGCCTGTGGCGAGCGTTGCACGCGGACGATTTCGAATCGGCTGAAGCGGCATTTCGGAGTTTCGAGGAACAGGCGGTGCGACTGGCGGACGCGGAATTGAGGCGTGCGTACCTGGAAGCGCAGAACCGGCAGTTCGCGGCTGCGATCGAGGCATCGGAGGCGCTGGCCGAGCGACTACGAAACGATCTCGAGTCCCATGCTGCGCAAACGCAACTCGTGACTACCCGTCAGCAGCATTTGCGCAAGGAAGTTGCCCAGCTCGAGATGCAACGGGCCGGAGCGAAAGCGCATCTGAACAAGACGTCGAGACAAATTCACCAACTGCGCGCGGCGAGCAACGAGCTGGTTCCGCACTTGACCAAACGCAGAGCGGAATCCTGATCGACGCACAAAGAAACCGGACGGCGACCGGCCACTCGCCAAAAACCAAACCCAGGAGAAATCGAATGAAAGCACGGCTGACGATGACGATGGTCGCACTGATGGTCTCGGTATTCGGTGTCGGCGCTGCGCAGGCAGCGACGTTTCACAACAAGCATCACCGACATCATTTCCATCATCATGCAAATAACATTAAGGGTAACTAATTAGGTCGAGTAATCGATTCATAAAAAATTCCGTTATAGGAAAACAACATGCTTCATCAAATTCTCGTGTGGCTGGTTGTCGGCGGTGTAGCGGGCTGGCTCGCTGGCTTGATCGTGAAAGGTAACGGGTTCGGTCTCATCGTCGACATCCTCGTCGGGATCGCCGGCGCGATCGTCGGCGGCTGGCTCGTATCGGTGTTGGGTATGAGCATCGGGTCCGGCATTTTTTCGACGATCGTGGTCGCGATCGTCGGCGCGGTCATCTTGCTGTTTCTCATCAATCTGATTCGCCGAGCCTGACGCCGGTCTGGCTGCCGCGCATGCGGCAGTCAGACCGTGTGATGGACCGCGAGCCGTCCGGCTCGAAAGAAAGCGATGTCCCGCATTGTCATCCGGACCTTTGCGAAAAGGCCGGGGCCGCCTGGCCGGCGGTCGCGCAACGACGAACGTCACCCGAAAAGTTCCGGGAAACGGACGTGAACAAGACAGAGTAACGAAGCATGCGTTATCCCGTGAGCGTATCGATTGTGCTCTTCGCCTTGGCCGGATGCGGAATGTTCGGTTGCGGCGGTGTTGCCACGAATGGAGCGACGGCAGCCGGATGCCACGCCGGCGTGCGGTTTTGACGGAACGCCATGTCGAATAAAAGGAGAAGACATGTCGATTGATCCCCTGCAGGCCCTGTTGACGAGGCGAGCCCAGCTAGATGCCGAGATCGCCGCACAACGCGCGGTACGGCGTAGGGAGGTTGTCGATCAGATCGTACGGTTGATGCAGGAATACGAAATTACCGTCCGGGAAATTGAGTCACGCACTTCGCGTGCGTCGTCGCGTCGGGTCGAGCCGCGATATTGGGATCCCCAAACCGGTGCGACGTGGTCGGGCCGGGGCAAACGACCGCGGTGGATGAATGGGCGTGACCCGGAGGAATTCAGGCTCAAACCTTAGAACGAGTAGAACGAATCGCGACGAAAGTGACGTCCAGGCGAATGGGCGAAACAAACTAAAGAACACGCAACGAGGTGGCTGGACTGACTTACGAACTGTGCGACCAAACCATCGCTAAATTTTAGGGGAAGGGGGTGTTTACATTTTCGCTCTGCGAGCGATCTGAAGCGACGTGCGCGATTTTGGACAGAGATTCCGGACGATTCAGCGAAGCTCGCGATGCTCTTTCTGGCGCGGGCTACGAGTGTATCCGGTTCGATACTGACCTCTTGCTGCAGGCATATATCAGGTCAGCGAGTGTCGACTTTGTGGTAGTGGGAGACCCCGTGCAAGCGGAGCCTCTCGATGTGCTGGTTGCCGAACTTCGCGTCGATCCGGCAACGTGCACAGTGCCGGTGGTGGTCCTCGGGCCGGACGATGAGGATCGCACGGTCGCCATGCTGACCGCCGGTGCGGATGTATATCTCGCATGGCCAACCCCTTCACGCCTGTTTGTCGCGCGCATCCGCGCTCTTCTGCGTCGCGTCTACCACACGTACCCACGAGCGACTAGGCGATCGCACGGTGTCTATACGTTTTACACGGGCGCCGATCAAGTTTGTCTGAATGGGGAGCGGATCTCGCTAACACGCATGGAGTATCGCGCGGCGATGTTGCTGTTCGCGCGCATTTCCCGGTTGGTGACGTATACGGATCTCTGGATGGCGATGTGGGAAGGTATATCGAGAATGGAGCCGCAGCGGCGAACCGTGTGTGTTCATATGTCGCGTTTGCGCTCGAAACTTAGATTGACCGGCGAGTGCGGGTACCAGTTGATATCTGTTCGCGGTTCCGGTTATCAACTCGTTCCATCGGTCAGCGGATTCGAGCGAGAAATGATGTCGCAGGTGGTGAATTTCTGAGGTGCGACAGGAATATGAAAACATACGGTCAGGCTGTAACAGTCAACGGTCCGTATGTTCTCGTCGAGGCTCGGCACGGAACGATACTTACGAACCGATGCGACGAATTCATCGGTTACGAGTTGATCGAATGCCGTCGGGTTGCGACGAAATCGTCGACGCGAAACTTCATCCGTTGGCCACATGCCGAATCCAATAGTGAATCAACCACATCGAACGCACCGCGCAGCACCGGAGCTCACACGGTATCGTGGAAGCCGCGGCGCTTGCTTGTGGGCGGCTCGATGTCTTCCGGCGTTGCGAGCGAGTAGTTAAGATCATGTCTGAAAGCGATGGCAATAATCCTGGAGCACGCGTGGCGGAAGAGTTCAGCGCAGGCGTGGTCGCACATCGGGAAAACTCATTTGCCGTGGCGGAACAATGCTATCGAGAAGCCATTGCGATCGATCCTGGTCATGCAGAAGCTCACAATAACCTCGGCATTCTGGTGGAGCTTTCGGGATGCGCCGACGAGGCGGAAGCACATTACCGGAATGCGTTGTCAGGGAGGCCAAGTTGCACCGATGCGCATTGCAACATGGGTCTGCTACTGCATTCCGGAGGGTATCTGGCGGAAGCGGAAGTCTGCTATCGGCGAGCCATTTTGGTCAATCCAGAGCATGCGATCGCGCATAACAAGCTGGGCCTTGTTCTTCAATCGACCGGACGACGATTGGATGCCGAATGTCACTTTCGCTACGCGTTGAAGTCGGTACCGCATGATGCGGATGTGCTGGCGAATCTTGGCGCGGTGCTGCATCAGGACGGCCGCTGTCAGGAGGCAGAGACATACTATCGCAAGGCGATAGAGTGCGCCCCGTTGCTTGCCCGTGCCCATCGGAATCTTGGCGTATTGCTTCATCAGCTCGGACGGGAACTTGAAGCGGAAGCGTGTTTTCGGCGCGCGATCTCGTTCGACCCGAGTTGTCTCGATGCTCACGGCAATCTCGGCAACCTGCTTTATGGAACACAACGCTACTCCGATGCAGAGGCCTGTTATCGAACAGTACTCGAACAGTCACCGGATTCCGTCGAGGCAATCAACAACCTGGGACGCGTGCTGCAGGACAGCGGACGTCTCGCGGAGGCCGAGCAGTGCTTTCGTCGAGTACTTATGCTCGCCCCGGAACGGCGTCCGACGGCATTCAATTTGACTCTGGTCTTGCTTGCGATGGGGTGTTACGAGGAAGGCTGGCCGCTCTATGAGGCGCGTTATGACGCATCGTGTTATTGGGGCGAGGATGCATCGTGCCATGAGCGTCCGGCGTTGCCTTGTCGGGAATGGCGTGGCGAGCCGCTGGAAGGAAGATCGCTCGTCGTAGTACATGAACAAGGGCTCGGGGACTCTTTGCATTTTTGTCGCTACCTGCCTCTGCTGAAGGCGCTTGGCGTACGGCGCCTGAGTGTAATCTGCCCGACAGCGTTGCGTAGGGTGATCGAGTCAATCGAGGGTGTGGATTCGTGTTATACGACCGACGAACTCGGTTCGCTATCGGTACATGACTTTGCCTGTGTGATGATGAGCTTGCCGCTACGGTTTGGGACGACGCTCGAGACGATTCCAGGCGGCGTGCGCTACATTCGACCGGCGGAGGGGCTAACGTCAGAGTGGACGATGCGGTTGCCGACACATGGTCTCAGGGTCGGACTCGTTTGGGCGGGCGATTCGCGCCCGGAGCAGGCCAACGCGAATTCCATCGATCGGAGGCGGTCGTTTCATGCGAGCATGTATCTCCCGTTACTAGAGGTGCGGGCGCGATTTTCGTCAGCCTGCAGAAGGGAGAAGCCGCAAGGCAGCAGATTGCCGCGTTTCCGGCAACGCGGCGTCCAGTGGATTTCATGAGTGACGTGGTCGATTTCGCGGATACGGCTGCAATCATCGAAAATCTGGATCCGGTCGTCACGGTCGACACGTCGGTCGCTCATCTCGCCGGTGCGCTTGGAAAGCCGGTATGGATCTTGTCGCGATTCGACCGGTGCTGGCGCTGGTTATCGAATCGCGACGATTCACCGTGGTACCCGACGGCGCGGCTGTTCAGGCAACGTTCACCAGGTGATTGGGAACAGGTTATCGCGGAGGTTGCGATCGCGCTGCAGGCGCTTGTCGGCCATATACGTTCACCATTTCTGGAGTCATGTTGAGCTCATCGAGCACGGATCGTTATTGGTCCCGCGCCAGGCGGGTCGGTTGTGTAGTATCCACGTCAATGCTTCTGATCGGCATTTGTCCCACGGTGAGTGCAGACGAGGCCAGATCATTCGTACATCCAGGCATGCTTCATACGCAGCGAGATTTTGACCGCATGCGCTCCAAAGTCGAGCAAGGAGATCAACCATGGGCCGACGGTTGGCGCAAGCTCGTCGCCAACCGTCATGCGTCGGTGAACTGGAAGCCCAATCTACAGGCGACTGTGTATAGAGGCTCGGATCACCGTCACGCGCAAAATTATCCGGCGCTCTACAACGATGCCGCCGCAGCATATGTGCTGGCATTGCGCTGGAAGATCTCAGGTGACGACGCGTATGCGGACAAGGCTGTCGCGATCCTGAATGCGTGGTCGTCGACGCTAACCTCGATTGACGGCAGCTCGGACAAATTTCTGGCTGCCGGGATCTATGGCTATCAGCTGGCAAACGCTGCCGAGATCCTGCGCGGGTTCTCGCGTTGGAACCCGGCCGATTTCGAGCGCTTCCGATCGATGATGCTGACGGTCTTCTACCCGATGAATCATGATTTCCTGATTCGTCACAACGGAGCGAAAGTCGATCATTATTGGGCGAACTGGGACCTTGCGAACATGACGTCTATGCTTGCGATCGGCGTACTTGCGGATCGGCGGGACATCTACAACGAGGCAGTCGATTATTTCCGGCATGGCGCGGGAAATGGGTCTATCGAGCACGCGATCTGGAGAGTCTATGACGGTGGAATTGCCCAGGTGCAGGAGAGCGGCCGCGACCAGGGTCACACCATGCTTGATATAGCTCTGCTCGGGACGTTCTGCCAGATGGCCTGGAATCAGGGTGATGACTTGTTTGGCTACGATCACAACCGCGTGTTGCTCGGCGCCGAATATGCTGCGCGTTACAACCGTGGACGCGATGTGCCGTACACGCCGTACAGCAACAGTGATGTCACGCAGGCTACGATATCTGACACAGGTCGGGGCGACATGCGGCCAATATGGGCGTTACTCTACAACCATTACGTGGTGGTCAAGGGATTGAGCGCGCCCGATGTCAAGGCATTTGCAGACGCAGCCGGCACCGAAGGCGGTGGCGGAGACTATGGGCCCAATAGCGGGGGCTTCGATCAGCTTGGCTACGGCACACTGACTTTCACTTTGAAGTAGATCGGTGCCGAACCTGTGCACGGCACGCGCCCCTTGAGCAGGACAAAGATAGTCCGGCTTCGGTTCGCTCTCCGAATGTCCCGGCGATCGAGACGGATGGTATTCGAACGGTTAAAGTCGTTTGTTGGCAAGGTGTCCGGTAGGACGTAGCATGCCCGACACATCGCGTCTCTCACATGACGATTGTTGATACTTGCAAGGTTTGCGCCGTTCTAAAATGTGTCGACTGTATCCCGGATGTGCGATTGCACGCTGATCGCTTTTCGGTGCCGGATCGAGCGAAGAAAATACGCGTTGCGGGTGCGGGAACCTGAGAGAACGGGGCGTCGGCGGCGATATCGGCATTGTTCTATGCGCCGAGATCGGAAAGCCGAAGAGAGTCAAGACTGCGAAGACCTTCGTGGCGATATGAAGATGGAACATAGAACCAAAAACCGCCTCGGTTTGTGCGTGCTATTTGTGATCGTGGCTTTTGCAGTCGTTGTGTCAATATTGTCGAAGTCGACGGCAGGCGCGGCATCCGTACCGGACGTTAAGGCGATCAAGTCGAAGAATTGACATATCCCCTCGTCGAGAGTCGTACGGAAGCGCGAATGGCGTCGCCCTGTAAGACGCTGCTGAACCTGTGGCAACGAGCCATGATAGCTATGGTCCCGGTTTGCTGCTGGACCTCGATGATCTGCCATGGATTTCGCATGCGCGATCGTCACGGTGTTGACAACATGCAGGAAAAAGTCGCGTACTCGCGGGGTACGGTGATATCTGGTGCGTGAATCCACTTGCAACGTGACACACGCCGTTTGATGTCGCGACTCGAATCAGCAAGCATTCACCAAAATATGTACAGAAACATGATCACGAATTTACCCAATAGGACAACTTTCATCGCGATATCCGCGTTGTATTTCGGCACGATCGATGTGAAAGCCGCGATGTCAACTTCGCGGCGGGCGGCCATCGTTACAACAGTGAATGATGCGCCGATTACGGTGGCGGATATTGGCGCGGCATTCGGCGTACCCGCCTGACAAGCCCGGGAGAACCGAATGGCGATCAAGAACGATCCAATCGCTCACAGGTTACTCGAACAGGCCGCCGAAAAAGTCATCTACTGAAATTGCCCGAAGTTCACGTGGCGGTTTTTCAGGCAGCGAGATACTGCAGCACTTGAGATCGTCTGAACCCGCCCGGGGCCCAATATGGAGTGGAGGTTAAGAAGCACTACAAGACCAGCGTGGCGTCTTTTGGCCGGGAATAGTAAGTCCCGTGTGGTCGTCGTGAAGGATGTCCCGCCCACAGTGGGAGGACTGACCCGAGCGAAGTCCGGAATGCCGTTCGACGTGCTAACGCGCCGGTACAGCGCCGAGTCGCGACGACTGTGGAGAGTGGTCGTGGGTGAGGTTCGAGGGATCCGGGTGGCGAAGGGCGGGACCACATGCTTGCTGCTCCCGGTCGTGAAGCTTACTCATGCAATTGCGGGCCATCGTCCAAGCTTGACGCGAAACGGCTCGCCAGGATTTCGCCATGCGGCTGAAGGATCTGGTTGGTATCTGGCTCAATACGTTTGTGTTCAAAAGAGCAGGTGGACATGACCGAAGTCGTTATCGCCAGCCGAACTGGCCAGCGTACTTCGGTACGCGAAGTTGATCGACGGAGAAAAAATGAAACAACCAAATCCAGGCCGAGGGATTGGGGATATGAAGAACCTGGCCGCACAGCGTCGGGCCGGTGAATCTGTCCCACGATTCGAAACCCGTCGAGTCGGTATGCGCAGGAAGGTGGCTGGAATCCTCGCACTGATATTGGTTTCTGGGATTTTTCTCTACCTTGTGCTTCGCATCATATTTGAAACGCAGCTCGTTCTTCATTGATAAATGACGGTACGGTGCCGGCCGTATCGGATGCATTTCGGAGTGGCCGACAGCGGATGGAAACGGGGGGGCAAGCTGGCGTGGCCGCGCGGCAGGTGGATTACGGGAGGCAAGTGCAACATGAAAACGAAAAACCACAATTCGATCGATCGGACGCGGGAGATGTTGTTGCCGTTGTCGACTCATATCGTACGTAGTCTTTCTCTGGAGAATCATCTCGCTCTGGCCGCGATCAGAACCGGATGGGGTGCGCCACGGATCATGAAGGTGCTGACGCGCGCGCTCTATATGACGTATTTCTTGATCGAGCGCGTGGCCTCGGATGATGAGATGGCATTGTTTCGTGATGCCGAAGCGGTGCTGGATCAAAGCATCTCGACGGCAGAGAAAGCTGGAACCTGGGAGGTTACCGCTGAACAGTCGCCCATCCTGGAGAAAATCCTCTTGTGGTTCGACGAGGCGGTGAGCCGTGTTCCGATGTGTCGCTATATCGAATGCATGGAACGGTTTTACCGGTTTGCGCAATCGGCAGAGAAATCGCCGTTTCCGGACAGCATGCCAAGTGTTCGTGAAAATCACAATTGTTGATCCATGTAAGGTTGATGCCACCTTAATATGGCACCCACATATTCGGGGGCAGCGCCGTTCGTCATGCGAAGCAGCGACAAGTGGTATGCCCGACTAGGTCGGCTTGAATTGGCTCTGTATTGCTAATCGTCGGACCTGTTTTGTCTATGCGATCCGATCGCGTGATGTCCGTGCGCGAAGCCGATTGAATGTGTGACCGTTCGACTTACCTCTGACTATTCATGTCGGAGCTCGGCTATGGCTTGCAGGACTCCTGCCTCACAGGATATCTACGTAGGTTTCAAGCGCCACCGTTGATCGGGGCGGCAATTTAGACTAGAAAAAGGAATGTTTAGAATGAACAAGAAGATCGTGCTCGTGGCCGTATCGTCGGCGTTCGCAATGGCCGCGCATGCACAGAGCTCCGTCACCCTGTACGGCGCGCTCGATGCCGGCATTACGTACACGAGCAACATGGGCGGCCACGCCGCCTGGCAACAGACGAGCGGGGGCATCGATCAGAGTCGCTTCGGGCTCCGTGGCACGGAAGATCTGGGTGGTGGCCTGAAAGCGATCTTTACGCTCGAAAGTGGCTTTGGCCTGAATACCGGCGGCTTGGCAAACAACGGCGGCTTGTTCAATCGCCAGGCATTCGTTGGCCTGTCCAGCAATTACGGCACTGTCACGCTTGGCCGGCAATACGATGCGGAGCAAGACTACCTCGCTCCGTTGTCTGCGACGGGGAGCTGGGGCGGAACTCCGTTCGCGCATTTCGCTAACTTCGACAACCTGAATTCGAACTATGGCGCTTCGGTCAACAACTCGATCAAGTTCGCCAGCGCAAACTACTACGGCCTGACGTTCGGTGGTACCTACGGCTTCTCGAACCAGGCCGGCGGATTCGCGAACAATCGCGAGTACAGTCTCGGTGCGGCGTACCAGATGCAGGGGCTGCGAATCGCTGCGGCCTATGTGCAGCAAAACAATCCGCTCAATACATCGGTTGGTGCGTCAGGCACATCGAACATCGGAACGTTCGCGGATTCGATTGTCGACGGCCTGAGCGGTGGTGTCGTGACGAACGTCGGAAACTTCCGTCAGCGTACTTACGGTGCGGGCGTGAGCTATCTGTTCGGACCGGCTCAGGTTGGCTTCGTGTGGACCCAGGCCCGTCTCGACAACGCGCAGATTCCGCTGACAGTTCACGAAAACAACTACGAGGTGAACGCGAAGTACAATCTGACGCCGGCACTCGGCCTGGGGGTCGCTTACACCTACACGCAGGTCGGCGAGTCGCTGTTCGGTGCTACGGCGCGCCAGCACTACAACCAGGTTGGCGCGCAGGCCGATTACGCACTGTCGAAGCGCACTGACGTTTATGCGCAGGCGGTCTATCAACATGCGTCGGGCACCGGCGCGCGCTCGTGGGTCTACGACGCAACCAACGGCGGCGTGTCGAGCACGAAGAACCAGGTCGCAGCGACGATCGGTCTGCGTCATCGGTTCTGACAAGCGCTTGGCCAGGCACGGATGGTGCTGCTTGCCGGGCCTTGAATTGTCGAAAAACCTCTCGCCTTCCGAAGCGAGAGGTTTTTGCTTTTCAGATGTGAGGGCGGCGAACCGGCGCGCCAGCCGGGGCCGGTCAGTTCGTTTGCCGCGCTCGATGCGTTGCTCGCGCATTTCGCCGGCTGCAGCCTGTACCCCGTGCTGTCGACCGTGGTCGTGATCGGTCATTCCGCCGGTGCGCAATTGCTGCAGCGTTACGCGGTGACCGGGCGCGAAGGCGACGCGCTGGTGCAGGCCGGCATCGCCGTGCGCTACGTGATCGCGAACCCGTCGAGCTACCTGTATTTCGAAGACGAACGGCCGGACAGCCAGGCGCTCGCGGGCGGTGCGTGTCCGCGCGCTACGTCGTGTACCTGCTCGGCCAGGCCGACACGAACCCTTACACGCATTTGATCGACCGCTCGTGCGCGGCGATGGCGCAAGGGCCGTACCGGCTTGCGCGCGGGCTGGCATATTTCGCTTACCTGAAGAAGCGGCATCCGGATGATCTCGCGCAGCAGGTCGTCGAAGTGCCGGGCGTCGGGCACGACAATCCCGGCATGTTCACGTCCGCTTGCGGGCTGGCCGTGCTGTTCGGCCAGGCGTTGCCGCAGTCGTGTCCGGTTGTCGCCGGAACCGCGCCGGTCGTGCACGCGGCGGGGCAGTGAGCGTGCGCGCGCCATCCGCGACGACGGCCGTGGATCGATCGAAAAAATGCAGGAATCGGCAAGATAGATTCATTTCCCGATTATCGATCGAGCCGCTGATCCTCGACCTGCTCGAATGGATCGGGCCCGGCGTGCGGCCTTGCGACGACGTGATCGACGAATGGCGAACGTCGTGCCCGCGCCTGCCGATCTGGGAGGAAGCCTGCGCGCACGGCTACGTGGTCCGGCGCCATGCGCCTGGCGGCCCGGCGACGGGCGAGTTGAGCGCGGGCTGGCCGCGCGCACCTTCAGGTCGATCGTGCATGATCGCACCGGGGCGAGCGGAGCAGGGCTGCGACGCCGCGCGTCAAACCGGCTTTTCAGCGGCCGCCGGTGCGTCCGGGTCGAACACCGTCAAGCCTTCCGTCGGGTCCGTCGGCCTGTCCCACGGGCGTGCGGCGATGGCCCGCTTCGCGGCGTCGTAGCCGGCCTGCCGGCGGGCCGCGATGCCGGCCGGCGTGAAATCGATGTCCTTGAACTGATTGTCGCCGTCGAGTCGCGGCGCCGCGAGCTTGATCAGGTGCATCGTGGTCTCGCACCCCCACGCGGCGAGCCGGCGCACGGCCGGCGATGCGCGGTCGGCTTCCGGCACGTGCCGGGCCAGTTCGCGGATCACGTGGCGCAGGCGGTGAATCTGCTGCTGGCGCGCTATGTGGCTGTCGGTGCGGCTCGCGTACTGGATGTCCTTCTGCCGTTCCGACACCTGCCAGATGCTCTCCGGCTCGGGGCCGGCCGGATTCCACATCTGCACCGAGAAGATGATCGAGCTGCGGCGCGGGTTGTCGTCGAGCACGACCTCGACCGGCGTATTCGAATACACGCCGCCGTCCCAGTACGGCTCGCCGTCGATCCGTATCGCCGGGAACGCGGGCGGCAGCGCGCCGGAACTCATGATGTGGTCGATTCCCAGGTGCGTGTCGCGCGAATCGAAATAGCGCATCGTGCCCGTGCACGCATTGACCGCACTGACGGTCAGGCGCGGGTGGCCCGCGTTCAGCAGGTCGTGATCGATCAGCGACGCGAGCGTGTCGCGCAGCGGCGTGATCCGGTAGTACGACGCGCGATCGACGCCGAGGCGGATCATCGGGCCGAGCCACGACGCCGGATTGGGCTGAAAGAATCCCGTAATGCCGCCGCCGATGATCATCAGCTCGGCCAGCGTCTTGTCCCAGCCGGGCAGCAGCGGCGAGACGTCGAAACGGGTCCGTTCGGTCACGCGATGCCAGAACGCCGACAGCTTCTCGTAGCGCTGTTCCGGCGGATTCCCGGCGATCAGCGCCGCGTTGATCGCGCCGATCGACGTGCCGACCACCCAGTCGGGCCGGATACCGGCTTCGTCCATCGCCTGGAAGACGCCGAGCTGGTACGCACCCAGTGCGCCGCCGCCCTGGAGCACGAGCACGACTTGCCCGGGGAGGTCCATTCGTGCCGGCTGGCTCGCGGTCATGGCTTGCCTCGCTGCGTGTGACGGTGGGTCGGATCCGAACAGTTCGATTCAGTGTAGGCGATCGGCGGCGGGGGATCGCTTGTCGTGCGGCCGGCGTCAAGCGTCCGGGTACGGCGTGCCGTCCTTGTGCAGGAACCGGCCGTCGCTGCTCGGGCTCATCATGTCGATGTCGGGGCAGGTGATCACGTCGTCCGGCGAGCGCGAGCCGACCTCGAGATAGACGGCGACCGCGTCCGACCGGTTGGCCAGGTGATGGCCGTTGCCGGAGTTTTTCGGAAATGCCGCGCAGTCGCCCGCGCGCAGCACGGTCTCGCCGCCGTCCTCGATCATCACGAGTTCGCCTTCGAGCACATAGACGAATTCGTCTTCGTCGGAATGCCAGTGGCGCTGGCTCGACCAGCCGCCCGGCGGCACGCGCATCAGGTTGACGCCGAAATCGCGCAGCCCGCCGGCGTCGCCGAGGCGCTGGCGGGTGCGCTGCGCGCACGGCGCGTCGAACGGCCGCGGATAGCCGCTGCCGCGGCGTTCGGGTACGGCGCCGAGGTCGATCCTGGGCATGGGCGGCTCCGTCTGCCACGCGGGCGAATGGGACGGTGGTCATTGTAGGCGCCCGCCGCCCGCCGTTCGTCCGCGCGTTTCGTGGCGGGCCGCGTCATTCGACGGTGATCGTCTCCTTCATGTACGGATGGATCCCGCAGAACACCTTGTAGACGCCCGGCTTGTCGAAGCGGAACGAGTACGTCTCGTCCTGGTCGAGCGCCTTCGAATGAAAGGTGCCGGCATCGTTGACGACGGTGTGCGGTTCCCCGTCGAGGTTCTTCCACGTGATCGTCGTGCCGGCCTTGATCGTGGTCGACATCGGCGAAAACATGAAGTTGTGGATCGTGACCAGCGGGCCGTCCGGGCCCTGCGCGAACGCGGCGAGCGGCGTGCCGGCAGCGGCCGCGCACAGGAGCAGTGCGGCGATGATTTTGGGTTGCTTGAAGCGGGTCATGTCGGTCTCCTTGCGACTGTCAGGCCAGCGTCGCGTCGTGCAGCGCCGATGCGGCCGGGTGGCCGGCGAACTCGACGGTCGTCACGCCGAGCATCCTCGGCAACTGGTCGCGCGGTACCGTGAGCGGCACCGGGCCCGGGCCGTTGCCGGCCGTCGGCTGCGGGAACGCGGTGGAGCGTGCGGTGTGGAAGGTGATGTTGCCCTCGACCTTCGACACGATCTGGTGGATGTGCCCGTTCAGCACGGTGACCGAGCCGAAGCGGCGCAGCAGCGCCATCGTCTGCGGCGCGTCGCCGGTTCCCCAGCCCCACGGTTCGTAGATGGTCCACATCGGCATGTGCGAGAACACGACGATCGGCGTGCTCGACGAGCGGCTCTTCAGATCCTGCGCGAGCCACGCGAGCTGGTCGTCGCCGAAGCTGCCGAGCCCGTTCGGCTTGAAATGCATCACGTTGACGAGGCCGATGAAATGCACGCCCGCGTGATCGAAGCTGTAATAGCCGCGGTTGTCCGACGCCTTGCCGAACCGGCCGAAATATTCGGCGCCCGAACCGTCGGTGACGTCGTGCTCGCCGGGCACCGTATGCAGTTCCGGCACGCGCAGCGCGGACAGCAACTGCGACGCGTGGTCGAATTCCTCGGGTTTGGACAGGTGCGTGATGTCGCCGGTATGGATGGCCAGCGCGGGCATCGAGGGCATCCCGTTGACGAAGTCGATCGTCTGCCGCAGCGTGGCCGACACGTCGGGATTCGCGTCCTTGTTGAAGCCGATGTGCGTGTCGCTGATCTGTACGAACAGCGGCCGGCCCGCATCGGCCGGGCGCGCGTCGCCGGTCTGCGCGAGCGCGAGGTCGAACGGCGTCAGGATGCCGCCCGACAGCGTAAACAGCGTGCCGAGGCCGCCGAAGGCCATGCACTGCAGGGCCTTGCGGCGCGACGGGCGGGTGGGGTTCGATGAAGACATGGGAGCCTCGCAATCGTATGACGAAAACGGACGGCCGGATCGTCCTGGAATAAGCCGGCGCCTTCGTGTGCCATACCGGCGCGACGACGGTTTTATTCCCGCCATCCGTGAATTCGTGCACGGTGCCGGCAGCCCGCAAGGCGGCCGTCGGGATACCGGACGATGACTTGTCAATGTCCTGTAATTGACGCGTCACATTTGCGTCATGGCCGCCCGATAGCCTGCGACACCGAGTCACCTCTCCGGAGCCTCTTCATGCCGAATCTCGCGGCAACGGAAACCAGCGGCGCGGCCGGCCAGCGCACCCGCACCCTCGGCTTCGCGCTGTTTTTTCTGATCATTGCCTGCGGCATCTTCTATATCGCGATTCACCCGAGCGCCGGCCTCAGTCCGGTCAGGGGAAGTTTGGTCCTGCCGTTCATGCTGCCGATCGTGATCGGCCTCGGCACGATGGTCGGCTGGAAGCGGATCGTCGTGACGGTCGGCGAGAAGATCGGCAAGTCGCATCTCACGTACGGGCAGGGCGCGTCGGCAGAAGCCGTCGCGATGCTGACGATCGGGATGGCCGACGCGTACGGGCTGCCGGGGTCGACGACGCACGTGCTCGCGTCGGGCGTGGCCGGCACGATGACGGCGAGCGGCGCGGGCCTGCGCCGGGACACGGTGCGCAACCTCGTGCTCGCATGGGTGCTGACGCTGCCCGCGTCGATCGCGCTGTCGGCCGCCCTGTACTGGGCGCTGCACGGACTGTTCTGACCGGCGTCGACGGATGCGCCGCCCGGCCGCACGGCATGCGGCCGGTCCCATCGATTTTCAATTCAACACAAGACGCTACCGATGGATATCAGTTTCTTCGATCCGAATCGCACCGCGAACGCCTCGGCGTGGCGCGTGCTCCCCAACCGCTGGGATGCCATCGCGTTTCCGCTGATCATCTGCCTGCTGGCGATGGCGATCGTCGGCTTCCATCAGACGTTGGCGCCGATCGGCGTGCTGCAGACGCAGAAGATCTCGCTCGATCCGTCGAACCTGCCCGAATACGCGTTGCGCACCACGCTGCGGATGCTCGCCGCGATGGTTGCGTCGCTCGTGTTCACGCTCGTCTACGGCACGCTCGCGGCCAAGAGCCGCCGTGCGGGCATGGTGCTGATCCCGATCCTCGACATCCTGCAGTCGGTGCCGGTGCTCGGCTACATCTCGTTTACAGTCACGTTCTTCCTCGCGCTGTTCCCGGGCCGCGTGCTCGGCGCCGAGTTCGCGGCGATCTTCGCGATCTTCACGAGCCAGGCGTGGAACATGACGTTCAGCTTCTACCAGTCGCTGCGTACGGTGCCGCGCGACCTGCACGAAGTATCGCGGGGCTTTCACCTGACGTCCTGGCAGCGCTTCTGGAAGCTCGAGGTGCCGTTCTCGATGCCGGGGCTGATCTGGAACATGATGATGTCGATGTCGGGCGGCTGGTTCTTCGTCGTCGCGTCGGAAGCGATCACCGTCGGCAACCAGACGATCACGCTGCCAGGGATCGGCGCGTATCTCGCGCAGGCGATCTCGGACAAGAACCTCGGTGCGGTCGGCTGGGTAATCGTCGCGATGTCGATCGTGATCCTCGCGTACGACCAGTTCCTGTTCCGCCCGCTCGTCGCGTGGGCCGACAAGTTCCGGATGGAGAACACCGCGTCGGGCGATGCGCCGCAGTCGTGGCTGCTCGACATGATGCGTCGCACGCACCTGATCCACCAGTTGCTGGTGCCGGCCGGCTGGCTGTTGTCGCAGGCGGCCCGTGTGCCGCTGCGCGTGCCGTCGTTCAAGGGCGTTGGCGCGCGTGTCGCGCTGAGCCGCCGTTCGTCACGGATCGGCGACATCATCTGGGGCGCGCTCGTGATCCTGCTGACGGCGTACGTCGTGTGGCGCGTCGTCAGCTTCGTGTCGACCGGCGTGACGCTGGCCGAGGTCGGCCACGTGTTCGTGCTTGGGCTCGTCACGCTGCTGCGCGTGATGATCCTGATCGCGATCGCGTCGGTGATCTGGGTGCCGATCGGCGTGTGGATCGGCCTGCGCCCGGCGCTCGCCGAAAAGGTCCAGCCGATCGCGCAGTTCCTCGCCGCGTTCCCGGCGAACCTGCTGTTCCCGGTGTTCGTGATCGTGATCGTGCGCTTCCACCTGAATGCCGACATCTGGCTGTCGCCGCTGATCGTGCTCGGCACGCAGTGGTACATCCTGTTCAACGTGATCGCGGGTGCGATGTCCTATCCGAACGACTACAAGGAAGTCACGAAGAACTTCCGGATTCGCGGCCGGCAGTGGTGGCGGCAGGCGATCCTGCCCGGCATCTTCCCGTACTACGTGACGGGGGCGATCACCGCGTCGGGCGGCGCATGGAATGCGAGCATCGTGTCCGAGTTCGTGCAGTGGGGCGACACGAAGGTTGTCGCGCACGGCCTCGGCTCGTACATCGCGCAAACGACCGCCGCCGGCGATTTCCCGAAGATCATCCTCGGCATCGCCGTGATGTCCCTGTTCGTTACCTTGTTCAACCGCCTGCTGTGGCGTCCGATGTACGCCTATGCGGAATCCAGGCTCCGTCTCGATTGAGAGTAAGCGCGATGCAAAATTCGACCGTTATCAACGCCCCTGTCAAGACGTCCCAGCCGCTGCAGCCGCCGCGCCTCGGCGAAGAAATCCTGCGCGTCGATCACGTCTGCCGCGGCTTCAACAAGACGCAGGGCGAGCTGCTCGTGCTCGACGACGCGAACCTGTCGCTGCGCGAAGGCGAGATCGTCGGGCTGCTCGGCCGTTCCGGCTCGGGCAAGTCGACGCTGCTGCGGATCATCGCCGGCCTGATCGAGCCGACCGGCGGTGAAGTGACCTATCTCGGCAAGCCGCTGAGCGGCCCGGCCGAAGGCGTCGCGATGGTGTTCCAGACCTTCGCGCTGTTCCCGTGGCTCACCGTGCTGCAGAACGTGGAGGCCGGCCTCGAAGCGCTCGGCGTCGGCGCGCGCGAGCGGCGCGAGCGCGCGCTCGCCGCGATCGACCTGATCGGTCTCGACGGCTTCGAGAACGCGTATCCGCGCGAGCTGTCGGGCGGCATGCGCCAGCGCGTCGGCTTTGCGCGCGCGCTCGTCGTCGACCCGACGATCCTGCTGATGGACGAGCCGTTCTCCGCGCTCGACGTGCTGACGGCCGAGACGCTGCGTACCGACCTGCTGGACCTGTGGACGCAAGGGCGGATGCCGATCAAGTCGGTGCTGATCGTCACGCACAACATCGAGGAAGCCGTGTTCATGTGCGACCGGATTCTCGTGCTGTCGTCGAATCCGGGCCGCGTGATCGCCGAGATCAAGGTGCCGTTCAAGCATCCGCGCAACCGGCTCGACACCGATTTCCGCAAGCTCGTCGACGATATCTACGCGAAGATGACGGCCCGCCAGACCAACGAGGCGACGAAGAAGGGGCTCGAGCTCGGTAGCTGGCTGCCGCAGGTGTCGACCAACCTGATGGCCGGCCTGATCGAAACGCTCGCGATGGCGCCGTACCACGGCCGCGCGGACATGCCGGAAATCGCGCGTACGCTGCATCTGGAAGTCGACGATCTGTTCCCGATCGCCGAAGTGCTGCAGTACCTCGGATTCGCGGACGTGCGGGAAGGCGACGTGTTCCTGACGCCGCCGGGGCGCGTGTTCGCGGAATTCGGCACGCAGGAGCGCAAGCTGATGTTCGCGGATCACCTGCTGAAGCACGTGCCGCTCGCCGCACGGATCAGGAAGGTGCTGAACGAGCGGCCGGGCCATCGTGCGCCGCGCGTGCGCTTCGAGCAGGAGCTGGAAGATTTCCTGTCGGACGAAGCGGCCGAGGAGACGCTCGACGCGGTGATCGACTGGGGCCGTTACGGCGAAGTCTTCTCGTATAACGACAAGACCGAGGTGTTCAGTCTCGAGGATGTCGAGAGCTGATGCCCGCGCCCGGATGGCGAGCGATCGTCATTCGGGCAAATCGCGCTGGTTGGTATCCCGCTCGATCCCGTCGGTATTGAGATCCTCGATCTTCTCCATCCGCTGCCGCGCCAGTTCCGGCAACTGGTTCGTCACGCCGATCACCAGCGCTTCGGCGAGCGCCAGCGCCGGCACGTTGGTCTGCAGCATCGCGAAAGGGCGCCCCTGGATCCGCAGCACGATCTCCGCGAACTCGCCGATCGGCGACCGCCATTCGTCGGTGATCAGCAGGATCCGCGTGCCGAGCCGGTGCGCGGCCTGCGCGAAGCGGATGCTGTCCTTCTGGTAGCGGCGAAGGTCGAAGATGACGAGCACGTCGCCGTGCCCCATGTCGGCCAGTGCGACCGACGCGAGATTCACGTTCGGTTCGACGTACTGCACATGCGGGCGCGCATAGGCCAGCGTGAACGAAAACAGCGACGCGAGCGGCGCCGTGTAGCGCCCGCCGCCGCAGAAGATGCGCACGTCCGGATCGGCCAGCAGCGCCACGGCTGCGTCGAACGCAGCCGCGTCGAGCCCTTCGATCGTGGTCGCGAGCGACTCGGACAGCCGCTGGAAAATGGCCGAATGGCTGTCGCGCATGCCCGATTCGGAATGGAACGCATCCATCCGCGCGAGCGGCGAATTCATCGCGGTGTCGATCTCGTCGTACAGCGCCTGCTGGAACGACGAGTAATTCGGAAAGCCGATCCGGACGACAAAGCGGAACACGGTCGGGTCGCTGACTTCAGCCTGCTTGGCCACGCTCGCGATCGGCCCGAGGCCGAGGCTCGGATAGCGATCCAGCAACGCATGCGCAACCTTCTGTTCCGACGGCGTGAAGCTATCCATCTGGGATAACAGCAACGCCCTGATGCTCGTCCCCATCGGGCACTCCAGCTCTCTTATCTGAATGACAAACGGCAGACGTGCGTCTGCCGGGACTCCACGCATGTTAGCCGATAGGCGTGCGGCGGACCGCCCGCGGTCCGAAATTAGAGGGACGTATCACTTGGGCGGGTGGTACGCCAGTCAATGTAATGAAACGAACATTTATCTGGAAGTGTTTCCGCGTGCCTTCACTTTATATTCAGTAATAACCCTAGGTTTTAGCGCAAAAAAGCGAGTGCTATGATCGCGGCCTCGCCGGAATGTACTGTTTATTACATGCCGGATTGGCAGCGTTGGCACGCGATGACGCGGCGGCGCATCCCGGCATGGCCCGGTTATTTGTCTGGAGGATTCCGCATGAGGCGGCTCGTCGTACTCACCCTGTTGTCGGCATTGAGCGTGTGCGCGTTCGCCGCTTCGGACCCCGCGGTTGAAGCGAAGAACGGCATGGTCGTGTCGTCGCAGCACTTCGCGTCGCAAATCGGCGTCGACATCCTGAAGGAAGGCGGCAACGCGGTGGACGCGGCGGTGGCGGTCGGCTATGCACAGGCGGTGACCAATTCATGCTGCGGCAACATCGGCGGCGGTGGTTTCATGACCGTGCACCTCGCCGACGGCCGCGACCGCTTCATCAATTTCCGCGAGACCGCGCCGGCTGCCGCTTCCGCGAACATGTATCTCGACGCGTCGGGCAACGTGCGTCCGGGCGAAAGCCTGTACGGCTATCGCGCCGTCGGCGTGCCGGGCACGGTCGCTGGCCTCGATCTCGCGCAGCGCAAATACGGGAAGCTGACGCGCAAGCAGGTGATGGCGCCCGCGATCCGGCTCGCGCGCGACGGCTTCGTGCTGACGCGCGGCGATACCGACATCCTCGACACGACGATCGACCGCTTCAAGCAGGACCCGGACGCGGCGCGCATCTTCCTGCGGCCCGACGGCACGCCGCTGCAGCCGGGCGACCGCCTGGTGCAGAAGGACCTGGCCCGCACGCTCGAGCGGATCGCGGAGCAGGGGCCCGACGCGTTCTATCACGGCGAGATTCCGAAGATCGTCGAGGCGGCATCGAAGCAGGCGGGCGGCCTGGTCACGGCAGCCGATTTCGCGTCCTACCGCGCGCAGGACATGGCGCCGCTGACGTGCACGTATCGCGGCTACGAGTTCGTGTCGGCGCCGCCGCCGAGCTCCGGCGGCGTGACGATGTGCGAGACGCTGAACATCCTCGAAGGGTACGACCTGCGCAAGCTGGGTTATCACTCCGCGGCGTCGGTCCACTACATGACCGAAGCGATGCGGCACGCATACGAGGATCGCAACACGCTGCTCGGCGATCCGAACTTCATCGACAACCCGATCGCGAAGCTGACGAGCAAGGAATACGCGGCGCAAATCCGCAAGAGCATCCATGCCGATACGGCGACGCCGTCGGTCGACGTGCAGCCCGGTGTCGGCGTGCACGAGAAGCCTGAAACGACGCATTACTCGATCGTCGACCACGACGGCAACGCGGTGTCGACGACCTATACGGTCAACGGCCGCTTCGGCGCCGTGGTCATCGCGCCGGGCACGGGCTTCTTCCTGAACGACGAGATGGACGACTTCACCACGAAGGTCGGCGCGCAGAACCTGTTCGGCCTCGTGCAGGGCACCCGCAACTCGATCGCGCCGGGCAAGCGTCCGCTGTCGTCGATGGCGCCGACCATCGTGAAGAAGGACGGCAAGGTGTTCATGGTGGTCGGCTCGCCGGGCGGGTCGCGCATCATCACGATCACGCTGCAGACCGTGCTGAACGTGATCGACTACGGGATGACGCCGCAGGATGCGGTCGCCGCGCCGCGCATCCACCACCAGTGGCTGCCCGACGAGGTCTACTACGAAACCTACGGCCTGTCGCCCGACACGCTCGCGATCCTGCGCAACATGGGCTACAAGATGGTCGAGCAGACGCCGTGGGGCGCGGCCGAACTGATCATGGTCGGCCTGCCGGGCACCGAGGCGGCGAGCCGCCAGAGTTCCGGGAACGACTCGTCCGTGTCCGGCAACGTGCGCGTCGGCTTCATCTACGGCTACAACGATCCGCGTCGTCCGGCCGGATCGGCGATCGGTTACTGACCGACCCGATCGCATCGTGCCGAACCGCTGCCGACGGCGTTCGCGCTTGCGCGAATGCCGTGACGGCGGCAGCGCGTCCGCTCGCGAACATCCGCAAGTCCGATCGGCGCCGGTGCGTGGCACTCGGCGCACGACCGGCTCGCCATGCGCGCGCCCTGGTACGGCACCGGACGCGCGCCTTTCATCCGTCAACCCCTTCATCGTGCGACGAATCCCGACATGAACAAACGAATGTCCGCGGCAGGCTGGATCCTGCTCGCGATGGCGGCCGGCATCTTCATCGGCTACCTGATCTACACGCAGCTTCCGGACAAGCAATCCGCGGCGGAAATCGCCGGCTACATCTCGCTCGTGTCCGATGTGTTCCTGCGGCTGATCAAGATGGTGATCGGCCCGCTGGTGTTCTCGACGCTCGTCGTCGGCATTGCGCACATGGGCGATGCGTCGTCCGTCGGGCGCGTGTTCGTGAAGGCGCTCGGCTGGTTCGTCACCGCGTCGCTGATCTCGCTGCTGCTCGGGCTGCTGATGGCGAACCTGCTGCGGCCCGGCGAGAACCTCGGCCTGCCGCTGCCGGACATCGGCGCGTCCGCGCATCTCGCGACGGCCAAGTTCACGCTGAAGGACTTCGTCGGCCACATGGTGCCGAAGTCGTTCGCCGAGGCGATGGCGAACAACGAGATCCTGCAGATCGTCGTGTTCTCGATGTTCTTCGGCGTCGCGCTGTCGGCGCTCGGCGAGCGCGGCAAGATCCTCGTCGCCGCGATCGACCAGTTGTCGCACGTGATGCTCAAGATCACCGGCTACGTGATGAAGCTCGCGCCGCTCGCGGTGATGGCCGCGATGGCATCGACGGTGGCGATCAACGGGCTGTCGATCCTGCTGAAGTTCGCGGTGTTCATGGGCGACTTCTACGTGAGCCTCGTGCTGTTGTGGGCCACGCTCGTCGCCGCCGGGCTGCTGTTCCTCGGCCGCCGCGTGTTCAAGCTGCTCGTGCTGATCAAGGAAGCGTTCATGCTGTCGTTCGCGACCGCGAGTTCCGAGGCCGCGTATCCGAAAATCCTCGACGCGCTCGACCGTTTCGGCGTGCGGCGCAAGATCTCGAGCTTCGTGATGCCGATGGGTTATTCGTTCAACCTCGACGGCTCGATGATGTACTGCACGTTCGCGTCGCTGTTCATCGCGCAGGCCTACAACATCCACCTGTCGCTCGGCACGCAGGTCACGATGCTGCTGATCCTGATGCTGACGTCGAAGGGGATGGCCGGCGTGCCGCGCGCATCGCTCGTCGTGATCGCGGCGACGCTGCACCAGTTCAACATCCCGGAAGCCGGGCTGCTGCTGATTCTCGGCGTCGACACGTTCCTCGACATGGGCCGCTCGGCCACGAACGCGGTGGGCAACTCGATCGCCAGCGCGGTGGTTGCGAAGTGGGAGGGCGAGCTGATGTCGGAAGCCGAGGCCCAGGCGCATGCCGCGCATCTCGATGCCGAACTGGAACGGCAGAACAGCGATCCGGCCTATGGCGCCGGTCAGGCCACGTCGACCTGACGTCAGGCGGCCAGCGCCTCGTCGATGCACGCCGCCAGTACCATCGCGGCGGCGTTGCCCGGCGTCGAGCCGAGCAATTGCGGCGCATAGACGCTGTCGCCGATCTCGATCGGCCGCCCCGACAGCGCGCAGGTGCCGCGCTTGCGCGTCGTGAACAGCCGCCACTTCTGGTAGCCGTAGTGCCCGGTGCATGCGTCGCACCATGAAATCATCACGGTGTCGGCCGTGGGCCGCTCGAGCACGCTGATGGTCGGCCGGCTCGTCGCGTCCCACGTCGGCAGCCGGTCGCGCGTGACGCTGCGTCGTTGCGGTATGCCCCACGATACGGACGGCATGTCGAAGCTGCCGATTGCGGCGACGGTCATGAGCCAGGGCGCTGCACTGTCGTTCATGTCGGTGTTCCTCGAAACGTTACGCGATGCCGCGACGCGCGGCATCACGACAGGCGGATGCGCGGCTGCACGCAGCCGTTGATCCGTTCGGCGATCCACAGCAGGGTCGCCTTGGAGAAGCCGTGCAGCGCCTGCTGGTGCCGCCGGTAGAGCATCAGGTGGCTGAACTGCGCGAAACGCCCCTGGATGAAGCCGCCGCGGAAGAACCCGAACTGCCCGAGCGTGCCGAATGCGTCGTAGTCGCTGATCGACACGAGCGCGCCGAAATCGTGGAACGCGAACGGCGGCATCGGCTTGCCGTCGAGCCACGCTGGCAGGTGCTTCGCGAGATGCTCGGCCTGCTGCGTGGCGACCTGCGCGGTCGGCGGCAGCGGCCGTTCGTGGCCGTCGGGCAACAGGCTCGCACAATCGCCGATCGCGAATACGTGCTCGTCGGCAGTCGCTTGCAGCGTGGGCCCGACGACGATCTGGTTCGCGCGGTTCGTGTCGAGCCCGCCCAGCGCCTGCATGAAATCGGGTGCCTTCACGCCGGCCGCCCAGACCATCAGGTCTGCTTCGGCGAACGAGCCGTCGCCGTAGCGGAAGCCGTTCGCGTCGGCCGCCGTGACGCGCGTCGACGTCAGCACGTGAAAGCCGATCTGTTCGAGCCGTCGCTGCGCCGACGCGGAAATCCTCGGCGGAAACGCGGCGAGGATGCGCGGGCCGCTTTCCAGCAGCGTCAGTTGCAGCCGTTCGCGCACCGTCGCGTCGCCATATGCCTGCGCCACTTCCAGCAAGCGGCTCAACTCTGCCGCGAGTTCCACGCCCGTCGCGCCCGCGCCGACGATCGCGACGCGAAACGGCTCGTCGCGCGCGATGCTGCGGAACACGCGCATTCGCAACGCTTCGTTGAAGGTCTCGGCCTGCTGCTGGCTGTCGATGAAGTAGCAGTGCTCGCGCACGCCCGGCACGCCGAAATCGTTGGCCTGGCTGCCGAGCGCGACGATCAGCACGTCGTAGTCGAGTTCGCGGGCCTCGATCACCACGTCGCCGTCCTGCGAGCGGATCTCGCCGAGCTGCACGCGGCGGCGCGCGCGATCGAGCCCTTTCAGTTCGCCGGGCTGGTACGTGTAGCCGTGGTCGCGCGCATGGGCGAGGAAGATCACCTGTTGCTGCTGGACGTCGCGCGTGCCGGCCGCGATCGTGTGCAGCATCGGTTTCCAGATATGGGTCGGACTGCGGTCGACGACGGTGACCTGCGCCCGCCCGGATCGGCCGAGACGCTCGCCCAGGCGGGTCGCGAGCTGCAGCCCGGCGATCCCGCCACCGACGATGACGATGCGTGTAGGGGTTGTCATGGATAAATCATCGCGTGATGAATAAGGTATGATCCTAGCGCTTCCCGGCTTCGCGTGTCAACGCGAGCGGGGCAGGCAACCCGGTTCCGGCGATGTGAAACCGGGGCCCGAACACGGGTATTCGAACCATTCAAGGGAGCAGGAAAACGTGGCTGAAGTCACTGAGCGCGCGCCGTCGAAGCGGCGTACGCGCGGGCGGCCGCTGGCGGGTGCGTCCGTCGGTCCGGACGTGATATTGCGGGCCGCGCGCCGCACGTTCGCGAAGCGGGGCTACGACGCGACGAGCGTGCGCGAAGTCGCGCGCGAGCTGGGCGTCGACGCGGCGCTGATCGCCCATCATTTCGGGACGAAGGAAACGTTGTGGCTGGCTGTCGTCGAGCAGATCGTCGATCTCGCCGAGCCGATGTTCGACGCGCTGCGTGCGTTGCGCACGTCGTCACTGCCGCATCGCGACCGCGTGAGGCGCGCGCTCGAGCTGTGCGTCGATCACGAATTCGACGAGCCCGACATGGGCATGTTCTTCTCGACCGCGGCGACCGAAGTGGGCGGGCGGCTCGACCGGCTGCAGGAGCGGCTCGTGCGGCCGTATCACGAGGTCATGTTCCCGCTGCTGTCGGACGCCGTGCAGGCCGGCGCGATTCGCGCGGTCGATCCGAACGTGCTGTTCTTCATGATCGCGAGCGCGATCGGCACGACGGTGTCGTACAGCCACATGATGCTGGAGTTCACGTCGCTGCCGACGCGGCGGGACGCGTTCCGGCAGGCCGTGCTCGACGTCGCGTTCAACATCGTCGGCGACTGAACGCCGCGCGCGATGCGCGCGGTCACGTCACGTCGCGGCGACGAGCCCCAGCTCGCCTACCGCGTTCCGCGCTGTCTCGCGCAGCGCGTCGATGAGCGGCGACGGCGTCCGGTACGCGATCGCCAGTTCGTACGCGAGCGGGCTGCCCGCATCCCTCAGTTCGCGGAACACGATGCCTTGCGGCTGCATCGGCACGAACAGGCGCGGCATCAGCGCAACGCCGATGCCGCCCGCGACGAGCCCGGCCGCGCCGGGCATCCGGATGACATCGCGGACGCGGTCGCGTGGCTCGCCGGGCCGCGCGCGTCGTTCGTCACGGGCGCGACGATCGCGGTGAACGGCGGCTGGCGAGTCGGATGATGCAACCCGCGCCGGCGGCGGGCGCAGGGTCGTGCGTCATTCGACGTCCGTGGGCGGCTTGTCGCCGAGCCAGCGCCGCGCGCCGGGCCCGTTGCGGCCCGCGCGGTCTTCCGGGTTGGTCAGCTTGCAGCGTTTCAGCGACAGGCAGCCGCAGCCGATGCACTCGTCGAGGTTGATGTAGAGCCGCTGCAGCTCCTCGATCCGGCTCGCGACGCGCTGCTTCCAGCCGCGCGACAACCGCTGCCAGTCCTTGTTGCTCGGCGCGGTGTCCTCGGGCAGGCTGACGAGCTGCTCGGCGATCTCGTCGAGCGAATAGCCGATCTTCTGCGCGAACACGATGAACGCGATCAGCCGCAGCACCGCGCGCGAATAGTGGCGATGGCTCGAACCGTTCCGGTGCGACTTGATGAGACCGCGCGTTTCGTAGAACCGCAGCGTCGACGCCGGCACGCCGCTGCGCGCGGCCACGTCGCGGATCGACATCAGCGGCCATTTCGGTTCTTCCGGGGTACCCATGACGTTCTCCGGGAAAAGCTTGACTTGAAGTTAACTTCAACTTTTATGCTACGCGGCAGTTTAACCCGTCGCGAGGCATCATGTTCCCCTTATCCCTACGCAGGACGTCGCCTTTGGGCGCCGCTTGCGCACTGCTGCTGGCGTTGTCGGGCTGTCACGACGGCAAAGGCGCAGCGTCAGCCTATTCCCTTCCCGAAGTCGGCGTGGCAACCGTCGCGCCGCGCACGGTCCGCCTCGCTGACGAATTCAACGGACGCGTCGAAGCGGTCGACGCGGTCGAATTGCGGCCGCGCGTGAGCGGCTATCTGCAACGTGTCGCGTACAAGGAGGGCGATCTCGTCGCGCAGGGCGCGCTGCTGTTCGAGATCGACCCGCGCCCGTACCGGATCGCACTCGACCGCGCGAACGCGCAGCAGCAGCGGGCCCGCGCGGCCGCGAGCCTCGCGAACGTACAGCTCAAGCGCGTGCAGACGCTGATCGATGCGCATGCGACGTCGCAGGAAGAACTCGACAACGCGCGCGCCACCGCCGAGCAGGCGCGTGCGGACCTGCAGGCGGCCGACGCGGCCGTCGCCGACGCAAAGCTCAATCTCGGCTTCACCGAAGTGCGCGCGCCGATCGCGGGCCGCGTCGGCCGCGCGGTCGCGACCGCCGGCAACCTCGCGCGCGCGGACGACACGTTGCTGACGACCGTCGTGTCGCAGGATCCGGTCTACGTGTATTTCGATTGCGACGAGCAGAGCTACCTGCGCTACAACGCGCGCCGCGCCGATCCGAAGCATCGCGCGATCGGCGCCGATCCGGTGCGCGTGGGCCTCGCGAACGAGACGGGTTTCCCGCACGCAGGCACCGTCGACTTCCTCGATAACCGGCTCGATCCGCAAACCGGCACGATCCGTGCGCGCGTGCGGCTGCCGAACGCGGACCACACGTTCACGCCGGGCCTGTATGCACGCGTGCAGCTCGTCAGCGGCCGCGACCAGGATGCGCTGCTCGTCGACGACAAGGCCGTGCTCACCGACCAGGACCGCAAGTACGTGTACGTGATCGGCCCCGGCGACAAGGCACTGCGACGCGACGTGACGATCGGCCGCGAGCTCGAAGGCGAGCGGATCGTCGAGAAGGGGCTGCAGGCGGGCGACCGCGTGGTCGTCGACGGCGTGCAGCGGATCTACTATCCGGGCGCGCAGGTGAAGCCGAAGGCGCTGCTCGCGCGCGCCGATGCCGGTGCCGGCACGGGCAGCGGCAAGGGCGGCGGCACGGGTGGCGGCACGCAGGCCGTGGCCGAGGCCGGCGTGCCGGCCGCGCAATGACGGGAGGCATGTGATGGATTTCTCCCGATTCTTCATCGACCGGCCGATCTTCGCGGTCGTGCTGTCGATCGTCATCTTCGCGATCGGCCTGATCTCGATTCCGATGCTGCCGGCCGGCGAATACCCGGAAGTCGTGCCGCCGAGCGTCGTCGTGCGTGCGACGTACCCGGGCGCGAACCCGAAGGAAATCGCCGAATCGGTCGCCGAACCGCTGGAAGAGGCGATCAACGGCGTCGAAGGCATCATGTACATGAAGTCGGTCGCCGGGTCGGACGGCAGCCTGCAGGTCGTCGTCACGTTCCTGCAGGGCGTCGACCCCGACACGGCCGCCGTGCGCGTGCAGAACCGCGTGAGCCAGGCGCTGTCGCGCCTGCCCGACGAGGTGCGCCAGTACGGCGTGACCACGCAGAAGCAGTCGCCGACGCCGCTGATGTACGTGAGCCTCTATTCGCCGGACAACAGCCGCGATTCGCTGTACCTGCGCAACTACCTGACGCTGCACGTGAAGGACGAACTGTCGCGGCTCACCGGCATCGGCGACGTCGGCGTATACGGCTCCGGCGATTACGCGATGCGGCTCTGGCTCGACCCGAACCGACTCGCGTCGCGCGGGCTGACCGCGAGCGACGTGATCGCGGCCGTGCGCGAGCAGAACGTGCAGGTGTCGGCCGGCCAGCTCGGCGCAGAGCCGTCGCCGAAGGCGAACGACTTCCTCGTGTCGATCAACGTGCGCGGCCGTTTGCGCACGGTGCAGGAGTTCAGCGACATCGTGCTGCGCAACGGCGACGACGGCCAGGTCGTGAAGCTGTCCGATGTCGCGCGCATCGAGCTCGGCGCGGGCGACTACACGCTGCGTTCGTATTTCAACGACAGGCATTCGGCCGTGGTCGGCATCTTCCTGTCGCCGGGCGCGAACGCGCTCGACGTGGCAAAGGCCGTGTATGCGAAGCTCGACGAACTGTCGAAGCGTTTCCCGCCCGGTGTCGCGTACCGCCCCGTGTGGGACCCGACCGTGTTCGTGCGCGAATCGATCCGCGCGGTGCAGCACACGCTGATCGAGGCCGTGGTGCTGGTCGTGCTCGTCGTGATCCTGTTCCTGCAGACGTGGCGCGCATCGATCATTCCGCTCGTCGCGGTGCCGGTATCGGTGGTCGGCACGTTCGCGTTTCTCCATCTGCTCGGCTATTCGATCAACACGCTGACGCTGTTCGGGCTCGTGCTTGCGATCGGGATCGTCGTCGATGATGCGATCGTCGTCGTCGAGAACGTCGAGCGCAACATCGCGCAGGGCTTGAGCCCGCGCGATGCCGCGCACCAGGCGATGCGTGAGGTGTCGGGGCCGATCGTCGCGATCGCGCTCGTGCTGTGCGCGGTGTTCGTGCCGATGGCGTTCATGTCGGGCGTCACGGGCCAGTTCTACAGGCAGTTCGCGGTGACGATCGCGATCTCGACGGTGATCTCCGCGATCAACTCGCTGACGCTGTCGCCCGCGCTCGCCGCGAAGCTGCTGCGCCCGCACGGCGCGCCGAAGGATGCGCTCACGCGCGCGCTCGATCGCGCGTTCGGCTGGCTGTTCCATCCGTTCAACCGCTTCTTCGAGCGCAGCTCCGATCGCTATCACGGCGTCGTCGCGCGCACGCTGAAACGGCGCGGCGTGGTGTTCGCGGTCTATGCGGCGCTGCTCGCGGCCACCGCGCTGCTGTTCAACGCGGTGCCGGGCGGCTTCATCCCGGTGCAGGACAAGCTGTACCTGTTCGCGGGCGCGAAGCTGCCGGAAGGCGCGTCGCTCTCGCGCACCAGCGCGGTGACCGAGCAGATGACGAAGATCGCGCTCGGCACCGACGGCGTCGAGATGGTGCCGGCGTTTGCGGGGCTGAATGCGTTGCAGGGCGTGAACACGCCGAACATCACGAACTCGTATGTGATCCTGAAGCCGTTCGACCAGCGCCACCGCAGCGCCGCGCAGATCAACGCGGACCTGAACGCGCGCTTCGCGGCCATCGGCGGCGGCATCACCTATGCGCTGATGCCGCCGCCGATCCAGGGCCTCGGCAACGGCTCGGGCTACTCGCTGTACCTGGAGGATCGCGGCGGGCTCGGCTACGGCGCATTGCAGAACGCGCTGACCGCGTTCCAGGCGGCGGTCGCGAAGACGCCGGGGATGAGTTACCCCGTCAGCTCGTACCAGGCGAACATCCCGCAGCTCGAGGTGAAGGTCGACCGGCTGAAGGCGAAGGCGCAGGGCGTCGCGCTGAACGACCTGTTCAATACGCTGCAGGTCTATCTCGGCTCGATGTACGTGAACGACTTCAACGTGTTCGGCCGCGTGTATCGCGTGATGGCGCAGGCCGATGCCGGTCACCGGCAGACGGCCGCCGACATCGCGAACCTGCGCACGCGCAATGCGAAGGGCGAGATGGTGCCGATCGGCTCGATGGTGACGGTGGGGCCCGCGTACGGCCCTGACCCGGTCGTCCGCTACAACGGCTATCCGGCCGCCGACCTGATCGGCGACGCCGATCCGAAAGTGATGTCGTCGTCGCAGGCGATCGCGAAGCTCCAGCAGATCGCGAAGGAGGTGCTGCCGCCCGGCATCACGCTCGAATGGACCGACCTCAGCTACCAGCAGGTCACGCAGAGCAACGCGGCGATCGTCGTGTTCCCGCTCGCGGTGATGCTCGTGTTCCTCGTGCTTGCATCGCTGTACGAGAGCTGGACGCTGCCGCTCGCGGTGATCCTGATCGTGCCCGTGTGCATGTGCGCGGCGTTGTTCGGCGTGTGGCTGTCCGGCGGCGACAACAACGTATTCGTGCAGGTCGGTCTCGTCGTGCTGATGGGGCTCGCATGCAAGAACGCGATCCTGATCGTCGAGTTCGCGCGCGAGCTCGAAATCCAGGGCAAGGGCGTGATCGAGGCCGCGCTCGAGGCGTGCAAGCTGCGGCTGCGCCCGATCGTGATGACGTCGGTCGCGTTCATCGCCGGTTCGGTGCCGCTGCTGATCGGCAGCGGCGCGGGCAGCGAAGTGCGCGCGGCCACCGGCGTTACCGTGTTCGCGGGGATGCTGGGCGTCACGCTGTTCGGGCTGTTCCTGACACCTGTGTTCTATGTAGCGATCCGCAAGCTCGCGGGCGGCACGCCGGCCGTCTGGAGCGAACAGCACGGCACCCTTGAAGGAGAAAACCGATGAGTGCCGCTTTCCGTCTTTCCGCGCTCGCGATGTCGGTGACGCTGGCCGCGTGCGCGGTCGGCCCCGATTTCAAACGGCCCGATACGGCCACGGCCGCGCGGTTCGCGCGCGACGCGCAGCCGGCGACGCAGCGCGATGCATCGCCGGCCGATACGCCGCCCGACGCGTCGGCCGATGCCGATGCGGCGTTCTGGCGCGGCTTCGGCGATCCGGCGCTGACGCAACTGATCGACACGGCGCTCGCGGCGAACCAGGACCTGCAGGTCGCGGTGTCGCGCTACGATGCGTCGAACGCGCTGCTGTCGCAGGCGACGTTCGACCGCTATCCGACGATCACCGCGAGCGGCCAGATCGGCCATCAACTGACGAGCAAGGACCAGGCGTTCGGCGCGCCGCGCAGCCAGCGCGATACGCCGATTTCCAGCGTCGGGATCAATGCGGCATGGGAGCTCGACCTGTTCGGCCGCGTGCGCCGCTCGATCGAGTCGCAGCGTGCGGAAACGACTGCAAGCGCGGCGGACGTGCGCGCGGTGCGCGTCGCGATCGCCGGCGAGGTCGCGAGCACGTACGTCGATCTGCGCGGCGCGCAGGAGCGGCTGCGGATCGCGCGCGAGAACGCCGACAACCAGAAGCAGACGCTCGCGCTGATCAATGCGCGCGTCGGCGCGGGGCGCGGTTCCGAGCTCGATGCGGCGCGTGCGCGCGCGCAGTACGAATCGACGACGTCGCGGATCGCCGTGTACGAAGCCGCGATCGGCGTCGACGAACACCGGCTCGCGGTGCTGACCGGGCAGACGCCGGATGCGCTGATCGGCCGGTTCGATCTCCCGAAGGCCGTCGCTTCGGCGGGCACGCCCGTGCCGCTGCCGGCGCTTGCCGCCGACATCGATCCCGGCACGCCGGGCGACCTGCTGCGCCGGCGCCCCGATGTCGCGGCCGCCGAGGCACGGCTGCACGCGGCGACCGCGCGCGTCGGCGTCGCGACGGCCGACCTGTTTCCGCGCTTCACGCTGTCGGGATTGCTCGGCAGCGCGACGAGCAGCTACGGGTTCTTCCGCGCGGGCAGCGACACGAACCTGATCGCGCTCGGCATCGACTGGTCGTTCCTCGATGTCGGCCGCGTGCGTGCGCGGATCGCCGCGAGCGACGCGGAAGCGGCCGGCCAGCTCGCGCAGTACCGGCAGACCGTGCTCGGTGCGCTGGAGGACACGGAGAACGCGCTGCTGCGCGTTGCGCGTACGCGTGACGAGACGTCCCATCTCGTGCGCGCGGCGGACGACAGCGCGCGCGCCGCACAGCTCGCGCAGACGCGCTTCTCGGCCGGTGCGATCGACTACTACGAAGTGCTCGACGCGCAACGGACGCTGCTGCAGGCGCAGGATGCGGCGGCCGACGCACGCACGCGCAGTGCGACGTCGACGGTCGCGCTGTACAAGGCACTGGCGGGCGGCTGGCCGTCGGGAACGGCGCTGCGCGCGCAAGGGCCGCTCGCGCAGTCGGGGCGGTAACGGAGGAGCGGTTGCGCGGCACACGGCATGGACGATGCCTGCCGCGTTCGTCGGGCTGTCGTTCGTGAACCTGCCGGGCCAGTTTGTCGGGCCGCTCGGCAACCTCGCGGGCGGGCTCGACCTGAGCGTGCCGCTGTCGCTGGCGGTCGGCGGGATGCTGTACTTGGTGCTGCTGACGCTGTATCCGGAACCGGACGGTGTGTACGGTCCGCACGGGCGCCGCTTCGTGCGCGGCGGCAAGCGCGCGGCGCGCGGCGTCGGTGCGCCGGCGATCCAGCCGAACGGATACTGAGCGGCGGCGCGTGGCGCCTGGCCCCGGAACGATAACGCCGCCGTGCGGGCACGGCCGCCGGCGGCGTTGTCGTTTCCGTTTCCGGCAGGAGAGCGGTGTCAGTGGAACGTGCTGCCCGCGAGCATCCCGCCGTCGACGATGAATTCCGAGCCCGTGCAATACGCGGATTCGTCGGACGCAAGGAACAGCACGAGACTGGCCACTTCGTCGGGTTTGCCGATGCGCGCGATCGGCAGACCGCTATAGATGGACGACGGATCGAAGTCCGCGAACTCGGGCGGGCGCGCCATCACCGTGTCGATGCCGCCCGGATGTACCGAGTTCACGCGAATACCGTGGCGGCCGAATTCGAGCGCGGCGGCCTTCGTCATCCCGCGCACCGCGAACTTGCTCGACACGTATGCGCTGCCGCCCGCGACGCCTTCCATCCCGGCCGTCGACGACACGTTGACGATCGAGCCGCCGCCCGCATCCTTCAGCGCGGCAAGCGCCGACTTCATGCCGAGCCAGCAGCCGACCTGGTTCACTTCGATCACCTTGCGATAGTCGTCGAGCGAACACGATTCGATCGGCACGAGCTTCAGGATCGCCGCGTTGTTCACGAGGATGTCCAGCCGGCCGAACTGCGCGAGCGTCGCTTGAATGGCCGCCTGCCAGTCGCCTTCGTTCGTTACGTCGAGATGCTGGAATCGCGCGGCATCGCCGAGTTCGGCTGCGACGCGCTGGCCGGCGTCGTCCAGCACGTCGGCGATCACCACGCGTGCGCCTTCGGCGACGAACCGGCGCGCTTCCGCTTCGCCCTGGCCGCGGGCGCCGCCCGTGATCAGCGCCACCTTGCCTTCGAGTCGTTTCATCCTGCTTGCTCCTGTGAGTGAGGGGGGACGCGCGCGAGCCCGCTCATGCGGAGGCGGCCGCCGCGTCGATGATGCGAACCGGATCGGTGCCGTTCCACGCGCGCGCTTCGGCGATGCCGTGCGCGATCATGTCGCGCATGCCGGCGCCTTCGATCACTTCGACGCGTACGCCGGGATCGTCGGCGTCGTCGAGATACGCGACGCGCGTCGCCGGGTTGCGCGCTTCGAACACGACACGCAGGCCGCGCGCCGTCAGCCGCGCCACCGCGGCGTCGAGATCGTCGACGACCCACGCGACGTGATGCAGGCCGACGAGCGGTTGCCCGCGCGCATCGCGGTACGGCGATGGCGTGTCGTTCGTCACGTGGATCAGTTCGATCTGCAGGCCGCCGCGATACGCGAGCCCGACGTCCATCGTGACCGTCACCGGTTCGCCGAGATGGCGGCCGTCGACGCGTACGTTGCGGAACACGGTCCACGGGCCCGCATCGTGGCGGACGCGCCAGCGCGCGATGCTGCGGTCGAGGTCGGCAACCACATAGCCGATCTGGTCGATGGGGCCGAGGACCGGGTCGTTCATGTCGTCTCCGTGGCGGGCGCACGCGTGCGTGCCGCGCGATGTATGACGGCCATGATCGCAACAAAGCGTGCGCTTCGTGTCGTCCGAACGGACTAGCACGCGCTGCTTGTGTCGCAGGGAATCTCGGCTTTCGCTGCCGCGTTACGCGGCACCGCCATGATGCGGATGCGGGCGACCGAAGGGGAATGGGCGACGGCGAGCGCTGCGGATCGATCCGCGCATCACCGCGCGTTCGGCCCCTTGACCGTCAGTCGGCACACGGTCACGAGTGCGAGCAGGTTCGGGTCGCGTTCGCGCCGGTGCAGGAAGCTCAGGCCGATCGTCTGGCGGATCGTGGGCCCGGCGAGCGGCACCAGCGCGATCTTGTGCGCGAACAGGTCGCGCACGCGGCCGGGCAGCAGCGAGCAGCCGACGCTGCCCGACACGAGGTTGATCAGCGAGAAGATGTCGCCCACCCGCATCACGATATTCGGCGTGATGCCGGCCGCGCGGAACGCCTCCGTGAAGCCGTGATGCGTCGCGAAGCCTTCGCCGAGCGACACGAACGGCTCGTCGCGGCACGCGCCGAGATCGATCGCGTCGCGTTGCGCATACGGCGAATCGATCGGCGCGGCGAAGAACATCTCGTCCTCGAACAGCACGATCGGTTCGATTTCGGCGTCCGGTTCGGGCAGCGCCATCAGCGTCGCGTCGATCGCGCCCTGCCTGAGCTTGTCGAGCAGGTCGGCGTTCGAGCCGAGCACGAGCTCGGCCTGCAGTTCGGGGCGGCGCTCCTTCAGCGCGATCACGACCTCGGGCACGGTGCGGATCGTCAGCGAATAGAGCGATCCGATCTTCAACTGGCCGGCGCCGTAGCCGGCCGCCTCGCGCGTCGCGCGGATCCCGGCCGTCATCGTTTTCAGCACTTCGCCCGCGACTTCCGCGAGAACCTGCGCGGCATCGGTCGGAATCAGGTTGCGCCCCTCATGACGAAACAGCGCAGTGCATGCCTTCCTCGAGCGTATGCAGCGCGCGATGCACGCTGACCGTGCTGACGCCCAGCGCCTCGGCCGCTTTCGCGAGGCTGCCGGCTTCCATGAAGGCGAGGAGCACCTCGAGCTTGCGGAACGTGATCTCTTCGTTGATGCGGTTGCGCATGATGCGGAAGACGGGAAGGGCGGCCGACGATTCTGCCGCAGAACCCGGGGCGCAACAATGCGCTAATAACCGGGGTTTTCGCGCAGCATGGCGTGGCGCGGAAACATTTAATCTCCGGCTAATCATCTGCCTCGGGCATCAATTGATGCGGGTTTTCGGCATCCCTATCATCGTTTCACGCCGGTCGTGCGCGCGGGGCGAGCGGTTTCGTCGTTCCGCCGCGAGCCGTCGACGATGCGAACAGCCGATTCGCCCATGCGTGCCACGGAAGGCGGCACGCATGCGGCGCGGCACCATGAGACTGCAGGAGACAAGCATGCGCGACTCACGTCGGAATACGCGGCATCGGCAGGTGGTTGCCGCTGTCGTCGGCAATACCCTCGAGTGGTACGACTTCATCGTTTAAGGGTTCTTCTCCGGCATCATCGCGCGGCTGTTCTTTCCCGCCGAGAGCCAGTACGCGTCGCTGCTGATGTCGCTGGCGACATTCGGCGTCGGTTTCTTCATGCGCCCGGTAGGCGGCATCCTGTTCGGGCTCTATGCGGACCGCAAGGGCCGCAAGGCTGCGATGCAGCTCATCATCTTCCTGATGACGCTGTCGATCGCGCTGATCACGTTCGCGCCTTCGTACGCGACGATCGGCCCGGTAGCGCCGATCCTGATCGTCGTCGCGCGGCTGCTGCAGGGTTTCGCGACTGGCGGCGAATATGCGAGCGCCACCGCGTTCCTCGTCGAGAGCGCACCCGCGAACCGGCGCGGCCTGTACGGGTCGTGGCAACTGATCGGCCAGTGCCTCGCGGTGTTCTCGGGCGCCGCGATGGGCGCGTGGGCGACGCAGTCGCTGTCGGATGCCGCGCTGCATAGCTGGGGCTGGCGCGTGCCGTTCGCACTCGGGCTGCTGATCGGGCCGGTCGGCCTGTGGATCCGCCGGCACATGGAGGAGACCGACGCGTTCCTCGATGCGAGCGAGTCGAGCGTCGAGCCGCCGGCGAGCGTGTCGCGCGTGCTGCGCGACAACCTGCGCGGCGTGCTGGTGTCGATGGGGCAGACGATCACCGGCACGGCCGTGTTCTACGTGATGCTCGTCAACATGCCGACATTCGTGCACAAGCCCTTCGGGCTGCCGCTCGACCAGGTCTTCAAGGTGCAGATGGTGGCGGTCGCGCTGCTGACGGTGACGATTCCGGTCGCCGCGATCGTGTCCGACCGCATCGGCCGGCGGCCTGTGCTGATCGCCGGCACGCTGGCGCTGCTGACGGTCACTTATCCGCTGTTCTCGTGGCTGGCCGCGGCGCCGGGCATCGGGCGCCTGCTGGTGATGCAGCTCGTGATCTGCACGATCATCGGCATCTGCTATGGCCCCGCGCCGACCACACTCGCCGAACAGTTCGCGACGCGCTCGCGTTCGACCGGCATCGCGCTCGCATACAACGTCGCGGTGATGGTGTTCGGCGGCTTCGCGCCGTTCATCGTCACGTGGCTGACGCACGCGAGCGGATCGCCGGTCGCGCCCGCGTGGTACGGGCTGTTCGCGGCGTCGTTCGGGCTGCTCGCGAGCGTGTTCATGCACGACGGCGCACCGTGCGTGCTCGCGCGCCGGCAGTTTCAGGGCGAACCGCTGAGCGCCAAGTAGCGGCCGGCGGTCCGTCGCCCGTGCCGGCGAGCCATCGGCGCGGGCGGCATGCAGGGTATCGGCTCGGCCGATGGTTGGCATCGCGGGCGGCGGCCTACCGCGGCCGCCGCCCGGTCATTACGCTGGGGCGATCATCCACTCAGTCCGGAAGGTCGCCATGTCCCGGCTCGACTACACGCTGCTCGGCCCCTGCCTGCCTGCTTGCGATCGCGATCGACGCGATGGGGTCCGGGCTCGTCTATCCGATGATGTCCGCGATCTTCAGCGATCCGCACGCGGGCATCCTGCCCAGCTTTGTGATGATGGTCGCGGCCGGGCGCACGCGGCCGGGCGCGCGAGCGGCCGCGCTGTCGTAGGCGGTCGCGCGCACGTTGGCCCGATCCTGTCGGACGTTGTCCCGCGCGCCGCTGTCGCGCAAAGCCGCGCGGCCCGACACTGGCGCGTCGCGGCCGGGAAGGCCCCACGCCGCGTCCGGCGGCGCCGGCAGGCCCGGCGCGCCGTTCTGTTTGACGTGCCAACCGAGAGAGCGACCCATGCAACATCCGACCATCCGTACCCTGGCCGGCGCGACGGCGCCGACGTCGATCGATGCCGCCCGCACCGCGCTGCTGGTGATCGATTTCCAGAATGAATACTTCAGCGGCCGCCTGCCGATTCCGGAAGGGCCGCACGCGCTGGGCAACGCGCGGCGCGTGATCGCGTTTGCCGACCGCGCGGGCATTCCGGTGTTTCATGTTCAGCACGTCGATACGGCTGACAGCCCGATCTTCGCCGACGGCAGCGACGGCTTCCGCTTTCACGCGGACCTGCAGCCGGCGCCGCATCACACGGTTGTGAGGAAGACCTCGGTGAGCGTGTTCCCGACCACGGACATCGATGCGCGCCTGAAGGCGGCCGGCATCGACACGCTGATCGTCACGGGCCTGATGACGCATGCATGCATCGCCGGCGCGGCCCGCGATGCGGTGCCGCTCGGCTATGCGGTGATCGTCGTCGACGACGCATGCGCGACGCGCGACCTCGACGTCGCGGACGGCAGCACGGTGGCGCACCGGGACCTCCATCGCGCGACGCTGGCCGCGCTGTCGGACACGTTCGGCGACGTGCTGACGACCGGGCAGGTGCTGGCGCTCGACGTCGCCTGACGGCCGCCCGGTTCGCGTTTCAGTCGGCCCAGCCCGGCGCGGCGTGCACGACTTCGCCGCGGAAGCACGTTTCGATCACGCGGGTTTGCGCGAACGTCTCGACCGGATGCGCGAACGGATTGCGGTCGAGGATCGCGAAGCTCGCGTCCTTGCCCGCTTCGAGCGAGCCCGTGCAGTCGTCGAAGCGCAGCGCATACGCGGTGTTCACCGTATACGCTTCGAGCATCGTGAGCAGGTCGAGGCGCTCGTGCGGATTCCACGGCGGGCTGTCGGGCTGGTCGATCAGCAGGTGCGTGACGCCCGTCTGGATGATCTGCATCGGGTCCATCGTGCTGACCGACCAGTCGGAGCCGGCCGCGAGCATCGCGCCCGCGTTGCGCAGGCTGCGGAACGGGTAATTGCGCGCGGCGCGCTCGTCGCCGAGCAGGTCGCGATAGAGCTGTTGCTGCTCCTTGCGAGCGGCCGTCCACAGCGTCTGCACGCTCGCGATCGCGCCGAGCCGGTTGAAGCGGCTCATGTCGGCCGGATCGACGAGCTGCAGGTGCGCGAGTTGCGCGCGCCGGTCGCGCATCCCGTTGCGGCGCTGCACGTGTTCGAGCGCGTCGAGCGTCATGCGCACCGCGCGGTCGGCGAGCGTATGGAAGTGCAGGTCGAAGCCGGCCGTATCGGCGAGCAGGCAGATCTCGTTCAGCGCGTCCTGGTTCCACAGCGCGAGGCCGCAGTCGTCGGTGCCTTCGTACGGCTCGAGCAGCGCGGCGGTCTTCGATTCGGGCACGCCGTCGACGAAGATCTTCACCGTATGCAGGCGCAGGTTGTCGCGCTCGTATTCGCGGCGCCATGCGACGAAGCGCTCGACCTGCTCGCGCGGGTCGCGGCGCGGGTTCGCATAGAGGCCCGCGCTCATGTAGGCCTTCAGCTTGCCGGCGCGCTGCGCGTCGGCATAAGCCTTGAGCTCGGCTTCCTCGACCCGTGCGTCGAACCAGCCCGTGATGCCGAAACCGTGCGCCATCGCGTGCGCCTTTGCGAGCGACTTCGGGTAGCCGGCCGGGCTCAATTGCGGAATGATCGGGCAGATGCGGTAGAACGCCGCTTCATGCGCGACGCCGTTCGGCGCGCCCGACGCATCGCGCTCGTAAACACCGCCGCTCGGATCGGGCGTGTCGGCCTGGATGCCGGCCGCTTCGAGCCCCTTCGTGTTGAGGCAGCCGCTGTGCACGTCGAAGCCGACCACGAGCAGCGGCCGGTCGGGCACGATCCGGTCGAGCAGCTCGCGGGTCGGATACGCGCCGAACGCGGCGAGGTTGGCGCCGCCGAGATAGACCCACGGTTCGTTCGGCGTCGCATCGGCGCACGCGCGGATGCGCCGCAGGATCGCATCGGGATCGTTGATGCCGGACAGGTCGAAGTCGCCGAGGATCTGGTGGCCTTCGAGCGGGTGCACGTGACCGTCGATGAGGCCCGGCAGCATCAGCCTGCCGGCCAGGTCGACCATGCGCGTCGCGGGGCCGGCCAGCGGGCGGATGTCGTCGCCGCGGCCGACCGCGACGATCTTGCCGTCCTTCGTGGCGAGTGCCTGGGCGAAGCGGCGCTGCGCGTCGCCCGTGTAGAGCAGGCCGTTCAGATAGACGGTATCGGCGTGTTGCATGTGTCTCCTCCGGACAGGGGGCTTGTCGACGGGCGCACGTGTCCGGCGGGCGGGCCGTCTGGCTCGTCCGGTCGGGTGAACCCGGTCGGGTTGGAATGGGGTGTAGGGCGTTATGCGCCGGCGTTGCGTGGCACGGGCGGCGACGCGTTGCGGCGAAGGACGGGTTTCGCCGGCGGTACGTCACGCCGATTTCGCCGATCGGTTCGTATCGGCACAGCGATCGGCGACGCACTCGCGGCCGTGCGGGCCGGCGTCCATCCGGTATTCGGCATTCCGTGTCTCCGTGGCATCCGACGCGTTCCTGTCGTCGGGTGAGACAGATACTAGGAGCGGGAGAGCCGGCTGTCTGTCATCGTTTTGAGGACAACGCGCGACAAAGGCGGTGGGAGCGGTTGCGGTGAGGTGGCGGCGTTATTTAGTGACCGCGACACATCGGGTGTGTCGTCTTCGGTCACGCACCACGCGAAGAGCCCGGCCCGGTTCGCGACGCCGAGCTTCGCGAGCGCGCGCTCGAGATAGGTGCGCACGCTGCTCGGCTTGAGCGCGAGCGTGTCGGCGATCTGCGGGACGGGCCGGCCTTGCAGCACGGCGCGGCACACGAGTCGTTCGCGTTGCGACAGCGCCGCGCCGCTGCCCGACAGCCGCTGTTCGAAGCGCTGCAGCAGCGCGCCGTCGTCCGAGCGCGGCGTCAGGCGTGCGAGCCGCGCATGCTGGATCAGCAGCGGCAGCACGAAATCGCCGAGCTGCCGCAGCAGCGCCAGTTCGGCCAGCGTGTACGACGGCTGGCCGCGCCGGCGGAACAGCGAAAACGCGTAGACATAGTCGCGCTCGCTGCCGAGCAGCGTGCAGTCCTCGCCGAGCTCGCCGAGCGCGAATTGGCGGCCGTATTCGGTCGCGGTGTCGATTTCCTCGTTGCACGAGAACACGAGCTGCGAATCGGTGACGCGCTCGATATGCGGAAGCAGCGTGTCGGACCGCCAGTCGCCCTGTGTATACAGATCGAGCGCATGGCGCGTGCCGTCGGGATCGTCGCCGCCGGCGAAGAACAGCACGTCGACGCTGTCGACCGATTGCGACGGCGCGTCGCGCCGGTAACGCGTCGCGACGCTGTAATGGGACTGCGGGTCGACGGTATCGCGCAGCCACGCCCAAAGCCGGGCGGGAAACTGCGGACTGCCGAGGCTGGCGACCAGGTCGCCGGCGTTGCTCAGGGAAATATGGGCGGGGCTCATCGTTGACACCGTCTTCGCGAACGGCCGCCCGCGCCGGCCGTGCTTCGCGTGCGGCGGCGCGCCTGCGGGGCGGCGGCCTGCGGTGCGGTCGTGCGAGCCGGCGGCCGCCGCGGAGGCGAAGCTCGATTGTAGGGGACTTCGCAGGCGCGGGGCAGTCGCGCTTGCCTGGCGGGCGGCCGATCGCCCGTCGACGGGCGGCGCGCATTGTGGCGCGCCGCATGGCGGCCCGCGCGTCAGAACATCGTGTTCGGGTTCGCGGCCGTTTCGGGCACCGGCTGGATCACGTCCCAGTGCTCGACGATCTTGCCGGCCTTCACGCGGAAGATGTCGACGACCGCTTCGCCGCGATCGCCCGGACGCTCGGTCGCATGCACGTGCAGATAGACGAGATCGCCGTCGGTCGCGCTGCGGACGATGCGCGCACGCGATGCCGGGTTCTTCTCGAATGCGCCGACGAAGTACGACACGAACGGCTTCTTGCCGTCCGGCACGTGCGGGTTGTGCTGCTTGTAGTCGTCCGCGACGACGGCGGCGGCCTCGACCGCTTCATGTTTGTTGAAGAAGCGGTCGTAGAACGTCAGCACGAGCTGTCGGTTGGCTTCCTCGGCGGCCAGGTCGCGCGTGGCCGGGCCGGCGGCGAATGCGGCCGCCGATGCGGCCAGCAGGACGAACGCGGCAACGGCGCGAACGGGGGAGCGGAGCGATGACATGGTGCGTTTTCCTTGTCTGACGAGTCGTCGGTTGGCGCGCGATGCGCGACTGCGGGTTACGCCGATCGTCTTGATCGGCGGGCGATGCGGGCGTGGGCGCGAGCACGCATGCCGTATCGACATGCAGGGTGCGTCGCGAATCCGGTGCCGTCACGAGCGGCGATGTCGCGACGACGGGCTGCGTCGTCATGCTTCGTTGAACTGGCGAATCCGTACGTGCGGCTTTCGGGCCGATCGAATGGTACAGTTGCCGCGAACCCGTCACAAGAAGTCACCGCGGTATGAACAGGTCACACCGCGGTGACCGTGTGTTGCCCGTGAAAGAGAATCCAGTCATGCCGTTCCCGTCCGCCGACGAAACCGTCGAACTCGATCAGCCGTGCCCGATCCGCGATGTGCTGGACCGCATCGGCGACCAGTGGAGCCTGCTCGTGCTCGAGGCGCTGTCCGGCGGGACGATGCGCTTCAACGAATTCGGCCGCGCGATCGGCGATGTGTCGAACCAAATGCTGTCGCGCACGCTCAAGCGGCTCGAGCAGGACGGCTTCGTCAGCCGCACGCTGTTCGCCGAAGTGCCGCCGCGTGTCGAATATGCGCTGACCGACCTCGGGCGTTCGTTCCTGACGCCGATGCAGGCGATGATCCGGTGGGCCGATGAGCATCATCGTGCGATCTGCGCTGCGCGCCGTCGTGCGCGGGAGCAGGAGGGCGGCGGGCGCTGAGCGGGATGCATGCGCCACTCTGTCGATTGGCGGTGCGTTGCAGATGGAGCGGGGCTCGATGCACTGCATCGGCAGCGCATGATTTCGTTATCCGAAGGAACCCGTCAGGATGGGAGGCTTGACGATGCTTTGCCGTGTTCGTTGCGAATACGGCAATGTGCTTGCGACTCGACGTCCGAATCGCGGGCCTTGCATCCGGGCGAGCGAAACCTGCCGTCTTTTGTTGGGTGGCGTGCGATACGCACGCCGGGAGGCTGGGAGGAATTCTGTTGATGCGCGATTACACGCTGGCGATTGGCGGGCGTGTCGGTTATCGACGCTGGCAGATTGGACGCCTGGGCATCGGTTTGGCCGGTCAGGATCGTTCCCGACTGAGGCAACCTGTGCAGGTCACATGCGCGCCTGCCGGGCACCATGATTCCGTGGCCGGACGGCGCGGGTTCGCACGCATTGCCCGGCTGCGGGCCTGCCACGAGCCGGAGCCGGGCAGCCGCCTATCGCCACGAACCGTCGACGTAGACCCACACCTGCCCCTGGCGACGCCAGTAGCCGGGCACCCAGCGACGCCCGGGGCGCCGTGCGACCCAGCGGCCGGACACCCATATATACCGGCCGCCCTGCCAGCGCCAGTAGCCGTCGGTCCATATATAGCCATGCGGCCGCGGTGGCGGCGGTCGGCGGTCGTGCCGAGCCGCCGGCGGCGCGAAGCCCGGCCGGTCGGAATAAGGCGGCCCGCCGGGTACGCGGTTCGGGCCGGACGGCCGGTACACGGGCGGCGCGGGCTGGGCTGAGGCGGCGCGGAGCCAGCCGGTGCCGACGAAGGCGGCGGTCAATCCGATGGCGCGCAACAACGAGCGTCGATTCATGACGTGTCCTGTTCTGTATTAGAGGCTGCCTTACATTAGCCTGCCGGTCCGCCGGCCGGGTTACGCGAGCGGTCAAGGCTGTTACCGCGTGTCACGGCACGTGGATGGGCCGCCAGCCGGCGAAGATCGACCTTTCCGTCTCTGCGGGCCGACGGGCCGACATGGCCCGCTGCACGGGCGTCGCTCCCTGTTTACTGTTCGACAGACGCGTTCCAGACGATCGAAGCTCGGTATTCGAGGCAGAAATAGGCAAAAGTTACCGATTTCTGGGTGCCCATCGAACCTGTTTGTTGTTTCTATGCAACCGTCAAGACGATGACATGAAAGAATGGTGCGATGAAAGCCTCCAAAAAGCCGCCGTCAAGAAGCCAAAAAAAGGCATCAAAACAAATACTTATAACGCGGCCCCGTTTTCATTATTTCTAGTTCTGGAAAAGCTTATTTCTTTATTCGCGGATCGCGCCCCTAGGGTACACCCCTAAACTCACGGTTCCCAAACGGGCAACTATCCGGGCGCGGCCAGCAGGACCGATGGCGTTCCCGGGCGGTTGAAGACCGTTTATGAAACAAGGTCGCGAGACCTGCCTCTTTTTAGAAGGGAGCTCCACGAATGAACAAGACTCTGATCGTTGCAGCAGCTGCAGCATCGTTCGCTACCGTCGCTCACGCGCAAAGCAGCGTCACGCTGTACGGCGTGCTGGACGCAGGCATCACCTACCAAAGCAACGTCCAGAACGCAGCCGGCCAAGGCAAGTCGCTGTGGTCGATGGGTTCGGGCATTGACCAGAGCCGTTTCGGCCTGCGTGGCTCGGAAGACCTCGGTGGTGGCCTGAAGGCAATCTTCACGTTGGAAAGCGGCTTCAACATCGGTAACGGCAAGTTCGCGAACGGCAACGGCGGCATGTTCAACCGTCAAGCATTCGTCGGCCTGTCGAGCCAGTACGGCACGGTCACGCTGGGCAAGCAGTACGACGCAACGCAAGACTACCTGGCGCCGCTGACGGCAACGGGTTCGTGGGGCGGCACGTACTTCGCGCACCCGCTGAACAATGACCGTCTGAGCACGAACGGCGACGTCGCGCTGAACAACACGGTCAAGTACACGAGCGCGAACTACGCTGGCCTGCAATTCGGCGGCACGTACTCGTTCTCGAACAACACGAACTTCGGCAACAACCGTGCATACAGCGGCGGCGTGTCGTACCAGTACCAAGGCCTGAAGCTGGGTGCAGCGTACTCGCAAGCCAACATCGGCAGCCCGCTGAACACGGCAGGTGCAAGCTCGATTACGGCACAAGGCCGTAACCGTACGTTCGGTGCAGCTGCTGCGTACGCATTCGGCCCGGCGCAAGTCGGTGCAGCATGGACGCAATCGCGTCTGGACAACCAAGCGAACGGCGGCGGCTCGCTGCGCGCTGACAACTACGAAGTCAACGCAAAGTACAACCTGACGCCGGCTCTCGGCCTGGGTGCTGCTTACACGTACACGAACGCGAAGGTTGACGGCAGCAGCGCGCACTGGAACCAGTTCGGCCTGCAAGCTGACTACGCTCTGTCGAAGCGCACGGACGTGTACGCACAAGCTGTGTACCAACGTGCATCGAAGAACGCAGGCGGCGCATCGATCTACAACGGCGACGCTGACACGCTGCCGAGCTCGTCGATCAACCAAACCGCAGCAACGGTTGGTCTGCGTCACCGCTTCTAAGCGTGACGGCTGGGTAACCAGCTTCGCAGCTTCGAAAAAGGCGCCTTCGGGCGCCTTTTTTTCGTGTGCGAATTGCAATGACGACGATCCGGATTGCCCGGACGCAAAAAAGCGAGGCCTGTGCCTCGCTTTTTCCGTTCTGCGCCCGTTGCGGCGCGGCGCTGGCCGGCCGGCGGCTCAGCGCGTGTATTCGCCGTTGGCTTCCGGCTGGAACACGATTGCGGCGACCTTCATCAGCTTTTCGGCGCCGCTCGGCTGCATCACCTTGACCATCTGGCCGCGCTGCGTACCCAGCAGCGCCATGCCGACGGGCGAGAAGACGTTCAGGCGGCCGAGTTCGAGATTGGCGGCGTCCGGATAAACAATCGTCCAGGTGGCCTGTTCCTGGGTCGCTTCGTCGAGCAGCGTGATCTGCGAGTTCATCGTGACGACGTTCGCCTTGATGGCGTCGGGCTGAACGATGTCGGCGCGCTCGAGCAGCGCGTCGAGCATCGTCTGGAATCGCGGGTTGTGCTCGGCGTGCTTCTCGAGGCGAGCGACGTCGAGTTCGGTCAACTGGTAAAGGCGTTGTTTCATGGAAGTTCTCCAAATGATCGGCAGGGGCAGGCGTGGCGTGCCTATGGGGATCGCCCGGAGCCTGTCTGACCTGGCTCCGGGAGGAGACCGAGCCGTCAGATCAGGCGCCGGGCAGGGGCGAGCGGCGCCTGGGCCGTGCGTCGAGCGAGGGGATGCGCCGGATGGCCGGCGCGCGCGCGCACGCCGGCCGGGCCGGACGGCGAAACCGAAAGGGGCGTGAGCGCGTACATGATGGATGGAATATCGACTGGCTAATAAAACCTTACGATTCTACAACACAACCTTCGGGATATGTGATCCGGCTGTCGGCGTTCCGTCAGCGATTGTTGTGCAGATGAAGCAAGTGGTGGCAGCCCGGTCGGTAAACAGTCGGCGATATTTGCCAAAATCGCAACGCTGTATGTTCAAACCAAGGGTTTCCCCTTGGAATGACGAGAACTACACTGGACTCAATCGCTTCAGACAGTCCTGCCGAGGCGACGTCAAAACAGAACATATTCCGGAGGTAAATCATGAAGTCGATCATCTACGCAGCCATCGCCGCATCCGTACTTGCCGCTCCGATCGCATCGTTTGCGCAGTCCGAACAAGGGCTGACCCGCGACCAGGTCAAGGCCGAACTCGTGCAACTCGAACAGAACGGCTACAAGCCGCTGGCGAGCGATTCGCAATATCCGAGCAATATCCAGGCAGCCGAACAACGGATCCAGCCGAACCAGCCGATGCTCGCGCAGGCCGATACCAGCGGCTACGGTGCGGTGGCAACGGGTGCCGGACAAGCGGGCCGTCGCATGACGCGGGAAGCACCGAATCCCGTGAACTCGGTCTACTTCGGCAACTAACCGAACGTCCCCGGTCTGCCCGAGCGCACCACTTAATCGACGAGACGCGCGCCATTTGCGCGCGTCGTCCGCCCGCAGGAGCAGAACCTCCGTCGCCGCATTCCGGCGGCTTTCCGCCCAGACGCTTACGCGTTTGGGCCTTTTTTGCTGGAGCGGGTCAGACGGACGTGACCGCGGGCGTGCCGTGGATATAGTGTTCGAGCTGGCTGATCGTGAACTGCTGATCGGCAATCACGCTCTTCACGAGGTCGCCGATGGAGATGAGGCCGATCAACTTGCCGCCGTCGAGGACGGGCAGGTGGCGCATCCGGTGCTCGGTCATCAGCGCCATGCACTCGTCGGTGGTTTGCGACGGCTCGACGTAGCGCACCTTGGCCGTCATGATTTCCTCGACGCGGGTGGCTTTCGATGAACGGTCCTGCAGGACGATCTTGCGCGCGTAGTCACGCTCGGTGACGATGCCCGCGATGTCGTCGCCGTCCACGACGAGCAATGCGCCGATTCCCTTCTCCGCCATCAGCTTGATGGCGTCGTAGACGAGATCGGTCTTCGTAACGGTGTAGATGGTGCGGCCCGAATCCGGCTTGGCCTTGAGAATCTGCGCGACAGTCGTACTCATTCGCTTTCTCCGTGTGCAGGTCGATGCAGGGCAGGCAGGGCGTGATGCGCGTCACCCGATGGGCCCAGTATAGCCGGGCAGGTGGCGGCAGTCGCGTGACGTTTCCAGATTAGCGGTAAACTCCCGTCACGCAC